>NZ_NRRN01000007.1 GCF_016583625.1 Halorhodospira abdelmalekii
ATACATGCCAAAGACAGGAGACAAATGGATGCCTTGCAGCCTGCTTGAGCCGTGTGCGGGGAAACTCGCACGCACGGTTCTGAGGGGGCGGGGAACCAGCGATGGTTCCCTGCTACCCGGCGGTGCTTGGGCGGTGGAGGCCCCGACGCGGCAGATCAAGCCCTCACAGACCTGCCACGCCTGCGGGCAGCAGGAGAAGAAACCGCTCAGCCAGCGCTGGCACAGCTGCCCTTGCGGCGCGTCCTGTTCACGGGACGAGAACGCCGCTCGGGTGCTGTTGGCTTGGCTGGAGCGGAGTTTATCCGGTCGGGAACCGGCCGATGCGTGGAGGGAGGTCAGACCGGGTCATCCTCTGGATGAATCGGCACTCCCGTCGAAGCGCGAAACTCACGCCATAGCGTAAGCTTGGCGGGAGTAGTTCATGCCGGCAGCGAGGCGCGTGAGCAGCGGGGGATCCGCATCCAGCCGTGGCGCTCGGCGATGCTCGAGGCGTAGCCCATCACCGCTGGCTCCGTAGCAGTCGCAGGCCGAGAGACCGAGAGACCGAGAGACCGAGAAGCGCTACTCGTGCAGGACAGCTCCGCGGAGCTGCGCAACCTGGTCCATGCCCCCAAGAGAGGTGCGTCTGGTACACGGCGAACCAGGGGCGCAAGCGGAACTGAAGGCGGCGCTGCTGCAGGCGCTGCCAGCGGTGGGGTTTTGATTTGCCGCTAGTAACTCTGAAAGAAACCAAAAATACGCCAGATTCAGAATTTTCCCACTTCAATTCAGGAACTTTCCCTATAGGCAACACCCGGGTGTGCGCGTAACCTCGCACTTGCATTCGGGGCATGGAAGCCACCCCACTGCAGCAGCAACAAGCGCCGGAGTGCGCAACAGCCAGCAACGCTACATGGAGGTAGCGGGCACGGCTAGTTCAAGGGCAAGGAAGCCTACGGCACGGAAGCCGGCTGCAGCGGGGAGCCGACAGACAGGGACAAGGCCAGGGACAAGGCCAGGGACAAGGCCAGGGAAGGTTGGAATGGCCAAGGAAGGACTGAGCCGCCAAGGAAGGCCCAGACGGCCACGGAGGGCCTGAACGCCAAGGATGGCAAACGGCTACGGAAGGCCCAGATGGCCATGGAGGGCCTGAACGCCAAGGATGGCAAACGGCCACGGAAGGCCCAGATGGCCATGGAGGGCCTGAACGTCAAGGATGGCAAACGGCCACGGAAGGCCCAGATGGCCATGGAGGGCCTGAACGCCAAGGATGGCAAACGGCCACGGAAAGGCCAGCTGCCATGGAAGGTCCAAACGGCCATGGAAAGGCCGAAGTCACGGCACGAATGCAGTGCAGTACCGCGATACCGGAGTACAGTAGCGTGGGGGGTGGGCTTAGATCCGCCCCCCTTTCTCTTATCTGCCCGTTAAGCCATAGCAGCGGACTGGGAGAGCGGACTGAGAAGCGGACTGGGGACAGGCACTTTTTCCTCTTTTTCCTCCCCTTTTTCCTGGCCGGGCACTGTTCCTGTTTTCCTCGAACGGACTCAGACCGCTTAGGGACAGATTTGAAATCTGTCACCAAACTCACGAACGCTCTCCTCGCGGCTCATGCTAGATTGACAAACACCGTTGATGAACACCGTTGATGAACACCGTTGATGAACCCAGTCGCTAGCTGTACGGAGTCTTGTGATGCCCGCGCGAACCATTGAGCGCTTCTTTAACAACGCCGGTCCGACCAAACCGGAGGATCACTATCACATCGATCCACTGGCGAGGGTCGATTGGGACGAGATTCAGCGGTTGATCGATCAGAAGCGCTACTTCGTACTCCACGCCCCGCGCCAGACCGGCAAGACGACCACACTGCTGGCGATGATGAAGACGCTCAACGAGCAGGGGCACTACGTCTGCGCCTACGCCAACATCGAGGGGGCGCAGGCGGCCCGGGGGGATGAGACGAAGGGGATTCCGGCGGCTTGTAGCGTCATCGCCCGCAGCATCGAAGACTACGCAGGCGACCCTCGAATGACTGCCTGGTGGCGCAGTGAGGGGCGTTCTGGAGAGCCGCAGGATCAGCTCACTCAGATGCTGCGGTTGTGGAGCAAGCAAAATGATCGCCCTACCGTTCTCTTCCTCGACGAGGTCGATGCCTTAGTCGGCGATACCCTGATCTCGCTGCTGCGCCAGATCCGCGCCGGCTACGCGCAGCGCCCCGAAGCCTTCCCGCAGTCGATTGTGCTGTGCGGGGTCCGTGACGTCCGCGACTACCGGATGCACCAAGAGGGAAGTGAGGTGATCACCGGCGGCAGCGCCTTCAACATCAAGGCCGAGTCGCTGCGGATGGGCAACTTTTCCCAAGCGGAGTGCGAGGCGCTGTGGCGGCAGCACAGCGAGGCGACCGGGCAGCCGTTCGATCCCGCCATCTTTCCCGAGCTATGGGAAGATACCCGCGGTCAGCCGTGGCTGGTCAATGCGCTGGGCTATGAGCTGACGTGGCGCCACAAGCCGGCCCGCGACCGCTCACAGCTGCTGACTCTGGAGGCGTACCGCGCCGCCCGTGAGCGGTTGATCCAGTCGCGGGCGACCCACCTCGACCAACTCACCGACAAGCTGCGCGAGCCACGCGTCTGCCGGGTGATCAAGCTGCTGCTGGCGAGCGAGGAGAGCGCGCAGCGGCTGCCAGTCGATGACTTACAGTACGTCGAAGATCTTGGCCTGATTGAACGCACCCCAACGCTGCGCATCAGCAACCGCATCTACCAAGAGGTGATCCCGCGCGATCTGACGTGGACGACGCAGGCGACGATGGTCGAGGAGCCGGCGTGGTACATCACCGCTGAGCACCGCCTCGACATGGCGAAGCTGCTGGCCGCCTTCCAGCAGTTCTTTCGCGAGCACGCCGAGAGCTGGCTGGAGCGGTTTGCCTATAAAGAAGCGGGGCCGCAGCTGCTCATGCAGGCCTTCCTACAGCGCATTGTCAATGGCGGTGGCCGTCTCAGCCGCGAGTACGGCCTCGGACGCAAGCGCACCGATCTGCTGATCGAGTGGCCGCTCGACGAGGCGCAGGGCTTTAACGGCCCGCTGCAGCGGGTCGTCATTGAGCTGAAGATCCAGCACCAGGGCCGGACGGCGACGGTGGCTAAGGGGCTGGAGCAGACCGCCGACTACGCCGACCGGGTCGGGGCCGACGAGGCCCACTTGGTGCTCTTCGACCGCCGCCCCGAGGTGAGCTGGGAGGAGAAGATCTGGCAGGGGGAGGAGCAGTACGGCGGGTGGCGCATCACCACTTGGGGGGCGTAGTGGCGTATTGAAACAATGGGGGAGCAGATTATGCCGGTGAATATGCGGCATCAGGGCAGCGCTGTTTAGCTGCGTGCAAGCAGAAGCTGACTGTCCTCACGCTCGTGCCCTCACGCCCGTGCCGCAGTTCCCCCATGTTGCGCTTGCGGCGACTGCTCTGAGGATCGCTCATGCACAAGCTCCCCGCCCGCGCGCGGTTAGGAGACGTAGTGGAGGAATCAGAGATGTACACCTTTTCACAGTCGGCTGCGTTCGGAAAACTAGAACGAGACTCCAGCGGGCAGATCCAAGCTTGGCATCCGCTGCTCGATCACCTCATTGACGTAGCGTTTTGTTTCGTGCGCCTGTGCCAGTGTCGCGGCATCCGCCGAGCGCTCGAGCGCACCGCCGGTCGCCGCTTGAGCGCTCAGGACTTGGAGCGACTGGCTGTGCTGGTGTTTCTGCACGATCTCGGCAAAGCCAGCAGCGGCTTTCAGGCCAAACGCTGGCTGGCGGAGCAGACACCCACCGGTTGGCCGCACCCCACCGGACACGGCCGCGAGGCGATGCGGCTGTTCGAGAATGAGCCTTTCCTGCAGGCGCTGGTGTCAACGTTGCCCGTTGACGAAATCATGACCTGGGGCGAAGCCGTAGAGCCGTTGCTCAAGGCCAGCATCAGCCATCACGGTCGCCCGATTATTGAGGACTCGCACGATTGGGTGCGCGCCATCTGGCGACCCGTGTGCGGATCTGACGGCGGGGTACGCTACGACCCGCAACCGGTGCTGGCGCAGATCGGCCAAGCGGCGCGCGATCTCTTTCCGCTCGCCGTCGCCAGTGGCGGAGAACCGCTGCCCACTGCCGCGCCGTTCGGCCATCTCTTCGCCGGCCTAGTGCAACTGGCTGACTGGCTCGGCTCCGATACCCGATTTTTCCCGTTCTCCCTCCCCGGTGAGGTGCGCGCTACCACCGCTCCAGCATGTGCCGAACGGGCCGTGCACGCTCTAGGGCTGGATGCCGAAGCGGCACGCGCCCCGATTACGCGCGAGCCGCCGGCGTTTGCTGCGATATTCGACAACCCGCCCTACCCGAACCAGGCCGCGATGGGGGATGTGGTGCTGGGGCCGCTGGTGATTCTGGAATCGGAGACCGGCAGCGGCAAGACCGAGGCAGCGCTGTGGCGCTTCGCACAGCTGTTCGCTCAAGGTGCGGTCGATAGCCTCTATTTCGCCCTACCGACGCGCGTCTCCGCCTCTCAACTCTACGAGCGCTTGCGGATCGCAGTAGACCGTCTCTGGCCCGGTGATCCGCCGCTGACGGTTCGCGCACTGCCCGGCTATGCCAGCGCCGATGGCCATGAACCTCGAGCGCTGCCCGATTTCCGGGTGCTCTGGCCAGATGAGCCGGAGGATGCGCAGGCCCATCGCCGCTGGGCGGCGGAATCGACTAAGCGGTTTCTGGCTGCACCGCTCGCGGTTGGCACCATTGACCAAGCACTGCTGGCGGCGCTGCAGGTGCGTCACGCCCATCTGCGCCACGCGCTGCTAGCGCGCAGTCTGCTAGTGGTTGATGAAGTGCACGCCTCAGACCCATACATGACGGTACTGCTGGAGCGGTTGTTGCAGATGCACCTTGGTAGCGGCGGACAGGCGCTGCTGCTGTCGGCAACCTTGGGTTCGCGAGCACGGGAGCGGTATCGGGCGTTGTGTGCGGATGGACCCTTCGCGCCGCCTGACTTCGCTACCGCCTGCGCCCTGCCTTACCCGGCTTTCTGTGACGGGTCGAAGCTACACGGCCTAGCCTCAACCATGCCGCCCAAAAACCTGTCATGGACGCTGCTCGACGCCATCGACGACCCTGAGCGCATTGCGCACTTAGCGTTGGAGGCTGCGGCAACCGGGGCAAAGGTGCTCATCGTGCGCAATACGGTGCCGGCGGCGCGAGCCGTGTTTCAAGCCGTGGAGGCACTGGAGCCTGAGCCCGACTGGCTCTTTTGCGTCAATGGGGTGAGCACGCTCCACCACAGCCGCTTCAGCCGCGAGGATCGCCCGCTTTTGGATGCAGCGATCCAAGCGCAGTTGGGGCGCGAGCGCCCGCGTGGGCCGCGGATTGTGATCGGCACCCAAACGCTGGAACAGAGCTTGGATTTAGATGCCGATCTGCTAATCACCGATCTCTGCCCGATGGACATACTGCTGCAGCGCATTGGGCGCCTACACCGCCACCCACGCAACCCGGCGCAACGACCTGAAGCGTACCGACATCCCCAAGCCTGGGTGCTGACGCCACCTGAGCATGACTTGACTCCACTGCTGAAACAATCCCGCCACGGGCTAGGACCCTTCAGAAAAGATGGCGACGGTATTTATCCCGATCTGCGCGTTATTGAGGCCACGCGCCGCCTGATCGTCGAACACCCTACACCAAGCATACCCGCCGACAATCGCCGACTGGTTGAGGGGGCAACCCATGAGGAGCGCCTGCGGGAGATCGAGGCACAGGGAACAGAGTGGTGCGCGCTCGGTCAACTCATTGAGGGCAACACCGGCGCGCAGCGTACCATAGCGCATCTGCACGTCTTGGACTTCGAGAAGCCCTTTGACGAACACCCTGCCTTCCCAACCGACCTAGACATCGCCACCCGTCTAGGCGAGCGTGATCGTCTGTTGACCTTCGACCCCGCACCGCCCGGCCCCTTTGGCGAGCCACTGCTGCACCTGCCGGTGCGGCACTTTCTGGTCGCGGGGATCGATCCGGAGACACAACCAACGGGGGTGACGCTGACAGAGGGTGCTGTGCAATTCGAACTGGGCGGAACACATTTCCGTTATGGCCGGGTTGGGCTAGAAAAAGTTTGATCGGCTTCCCGTCTCTGCTACCTTCCGTAAGCTCCCTGAACGCTGTCAGGATTCTAGGGCGCTCTCTCGACCAGCAACGCTCTCTTTTCCCCCGCAGCCCTGCGGGGATAGGCCCGTGAGGTGTTTGCTGTCCTAGCAAAGACAATTTTTTCCCCCGCGCTAGCGGGGACTTGCTGGCGTGCAGAGCGCTCTTCTCGGCTGCGACTTTTTGCCTACCTGCCGATCAGGAGAGCCAGGGGGCGCGCATGCTTGACATCACTCTTCATATACAAGCGGTCGATCACGGGGGGAAGCTCGGACTTGACAGCAGCAAGGAGATTGCCTAGCTTCATCGGCATACAAAATCTCTAAACGTGAGATGTTTTCAACATTGCAGGATGCAGAGCATGCCGTTAAGTCTCTCGATGCTTGATGAACCCCTTGTCGGTGCTCGCTTGGCCAGTGATCGCTCACATATGCTCTTTACCTTACCGGCCCTCTTTGCTGCACTCAGCGAGGACCGAGTTCTCGATTTTCCTGCGTTACGGCCACACCAGCGCCACCCTTGGCACGCCTTTCTGGTGCAGTTGGCTGCCATCGCCCTGCATCAAGCCGGCCACCGTCAACCCTTTAGCGATGCCGCCGAATGGAAAGCCGCACTGCTGGCGCTGACGCCGGAGGATCCCGACGGAGCGGCTTGGTGTCTGGTGTCTCCGCCGGATCGCCCAGCTCTGTTGCAGGCGCCAGTACCCGAGGGGAGCTTGACGGCGTGGAAAAACCAGCTACAGGCGCCCGATGAGCTGGACATGCTGGTGACCTCGAAGAACCACGACCTGAAAGCTGCACGCATGCGACAGGCGGCACCCGAGGACTGGCTCTTTGCGCTGATTAGTCTGCAAACACAGGAGGGTTTTCTTGGTGCGGGAAATTACGGCATCTCGCGGATGAATGGTGGCTTTGCCAGCCGCCCCGCGCTGGGTGCGGTTCCACTAGGTGGCTGGGGGCGGCGCTGGGCGCGCGACCTCAGCCGTCTGCTTGATTCGCGCGCGGAAATCGTCCGCGTCATGGAGTTGCGCGATCAAGGCGGCATCGCTTTAGTCTGGCTGTCGCCTTGGAGCGGCAACGAAAGTCTCGCCTTCTCCGCGCTCGACCCCTTCTACATCGAAATCTGTCGGCGTGTCCGCCTGACGGCTACGCCCTCGGGCTTGGTAGCTTTGGCGACTGGCAGCAAGGTAGCACGCATTGAGTCCAAGAGCCGCAACGGGATCACTGGCGATCCGTGGATGCCGATCGACCTCAGCGCCGGCAAGGCACTGACGATCACTGCCAAGGGCTTCGATTATAAGCTGGCCGCTGATTTGCTCTTTAATAAACAAAAGTACCGACCGTCGATTGCGCAAGCCTTGGCTGCCGAAGACGGCCAGCAAGGCATTGTGGTGCTCGCCCAGGGGGTCACACGCGGTCAGGGCAAGACCGAGGGCTACCACGAGCGACGCATTCCGCTGTCGCCGAAGGTACGACGCTTCATGAGCGAACAGCAGACCGACACCTTAGCTAAGATCGCCGCCGAACGGGTCTCCGCCATCAGCAAGATTCGCGGCGTCCTTTGGACGGCGCTGGCTACGCTGTTTGAAAACGGCGAGGCAAAGGAGAAGTTCAGCGACAGCGCCAAAGACAAAGCCAATCTGTTCAGCAAGCGCTTCGAACAGGATGAAGACCGCCGCTTTTTTGATGGCGCACTAGGGCTGAACGACGAGGTCGAGGCCGAGGACCACGAAGCGATTCGCCTGCAGTGGTACCTCGAAATGGTTGATCGCGCTGAGGCTATCCTAATCGACGCCTTTGAAACCGGGCCGCGCAGTGGTGAGCAGCGCTATCGTGCCCGCACCGCCGCGCTGCGTCGGCTGCACGGCGGACTGCGCAGCCCCAAGACCTTACCGACCCTGGCGCACCACTACAAAACCCAACAGAACCCCCAGGAGAGCCCCGATGTCCACCTCTGACGCCACCGCCGATTCAAAGCCGGAATCATCCGCCATCGGCAGGCTCGCCCACGTGATCGGCCAGGCCGCGCGCTTCGAGGGCGATCTCCACGGTCTAGGCAAAGGCGAGCGTGCCGCCTTAGCCCGTCTGGACCCCGAGGGCGAGCTGCGCCCGCACCAAATCGCCGCACTGGCGCGGGCGGTGGTGCAGGCTGGTCTCGAACCAGAGCACTGGGGGCCGGAGTGTTGGCGGCGCTGGGCACTGATCGCGCATGGTATGGCGCTCACCGGACAGGGCAAGGGCGCCTTAGGCGTGCAGCTGCATGCCGCCGGCGTCTCCGAGTCCCGCGTTACCAAACTCTTGACCGCACGGGGTCTGGCCTTCCGTCAGCTGTTGCCGCGTCTACTGCGCCTGCTCGCCTCTCGCGAGGTCGCCCCGAACTGGTATGAGCTCGGCGAGCTGATTCGCCATGAAAGCCGCAACGAGAAGAAAGCCGAAGAAATTCGGATGCGCATCGCCGCACGTTACTTCTCTGCCGCCGAGAAATCAGCCGCCGAGCCTGCCGCTTGAACCACCCACTAGGAAGCCGACCCATGCCCCATCAACCGCGTTTTATCCAGATTCACACCCTGCACAGCTATCCCGCCGCGCTGATCAATCGCGATGATGCTGGGTTAGCCAAGCGTTTGCCGCTGGGCAATGCCACACGCACCCGAATCTCTTCGCAATGCTTGAAGCGACATTGGCGCACTGCCGAGGATCGCTTCGCCCTGTCGGAGCTCCAAGTGCCGATGGCGGTGCGCTCGCGCGGCACCCTAGAGCTGATCCGTAAGCGGCTGGTCGAGGCTGGCACTACTGAGGCGCTGGCCCTAGCGGCAGCGGAGGCGCTGCGCGATGGCGGACTGGTCGATAAAGCAGGCAAAGACAAGAAAGGCGAAGAGGCGCTCAAGACCGGCCAAGCGGTGCTGATGGGATACGCTGAGATTGATTACTTGGTACGTCGCTGTGGCGAATTGGCCAGCGAGGCCCCGGAAGAGAAGGCGCTCCGCGCTGCGGTGGCCAAGATGCTCAAAGCCGAGAAGAAGAATATTGAGGCCCTTAAGCTCGGTTCCGGTCTGGAATCGGCCCTGTTCGGGCGGATGGTCACCTCCGATGTGCTGGCCGGTCGGGATGCCGCCGTCTATGTCGCGCATGCCTTCACCGTGCATGCCGCCCAAGTCGAGAACGACTATTTCACCGTCGTCGATGATCTGCTCCAAGAAAGCGGAGAGCTGGGTTCAGCGGGAATCTTCGACACCGAACTGGCCTCCGGGCTGTATTACGGTTACGTGGTGGTCGATGTTCCGCAACTGGTCGAGAATCTAGAGGCGATTGAGCGGGAGAATTGCTTTGCTGCTGAGACCTCCCCGGAGCAGCGGGCACTGGCCGCTCAGGTGGTCGAGCATCTGCTGCATCTGATCGCTACCGTCAGCCCCGGGGCCAAGCGCGGCTCGACCGCTCCGTTCGATTGGGCATCGTTCCTCCTGGTGGAGGCCGGCGACTGGCAGCCACGCAGCCTAGCCGGCGCCTTTCACGACGCATTGCCCACAGTGACCTCTGGAAGTGAGACTACGCCCTTGCGCCAGCGCGCTGTGCAGCGCCTCGGCGAAGAGATCGGCCAGCTGGATGCCGCCTACGGGGCGAGCTTGGCGCGTCGATTCATGTCACTCGATGCGGTGAACATTCCCCAAGCTGAGCGTCTTGATCTGGGCGCACTGGCGAGTTGGACAGCGGACGGCATCAAAGCGGGAGCCTGCTGAGATGACGCGTCACCTGCTACTGCAGCTACAAGCGCCGCTGATGGCGTTCGGCGGAGAGACCATCGACAACTTTGGGGTCATTCGCGAGTTTCCGGCACTGTCGATGGTTGTGGGTTTACTGGCTAACGCGCTCGGTTGGGGGCGTGAAGAGAGCGCCCGGCATGATCGACTCCAGGAACGGCTGGTACTGGGGGCGCGCATTGACCGCCCGGGGCGGCGGATCCAAGACAATCAAAACGCTCGCTTGGCAAAAGAGGACAAAGGCTGGACGACTTGGGGGCAACCCGAAGAGCGCGCCGGCGGTGCCGCCACCTATGACAGCCCGCACCGGCGTTTTCGCGACTACCACGCTGATCGAGCGGTGCTGATCGCGCTGCGTCTGGAACCGACCGACGAAGCGCCGACGCTCGACGAGCTGGCGGCCGCACTCGACCGCCCTGCCCGCCCGCTTTTTCTTGGGCGCAAGCCCTGCTTACCCAGTGCGCGTCTCTTTGCCGGCTGGCAGCCGGGGGAGAGCGTTCTGGCGGCGCTCCAAGCCGCACCTAGCCCCTCAGAGGCACTCCAAGCTGGACCCAACCCCGGAGAGGTATACCCGGAGGAGCCTCATGTGCTCCTGCAGTGGCCCGATGGCGAGGGCACCTTGCCGGGAGATCGGCTCCTTGAGCTGTGCGACGAGAGACGGTGGAGCAGCGGTGTGCATGGCGGCTGGCGAGGGGTTCGCGAAGGGCGACTGCCGAGGGAGGGGAGCACGATATGAACACACTGTCGTTGCTGCATTGCGCCCCAGATGGACAGGCGCTCGCTACTTGGGCGACCCGGCATCGCCTGCTCTCTCCCGATGGTGATTTTGGCTATGCCCTACATGCGCTGCTGGCGGCAGCCTTTGGCGAACTCGCACCCACCCCGTTTCGCTATCTGGATGCGCGCCAAGGGCTGCTGGCCTACTCTGATCAGCCACCGGAACGCCTACGCGAGCAGGCGGCGCTGGCCACACCGGATGTAGCACAAGCCTTAGGCCTCGACCATTTCGCGGCGCGGGCATTTCCGAGTACTTGGCGCACCGGGCAAGAGTTGAGCTTCGAGGTTCGGGTGCGTCCGGTGCTGCGTACCAAGGATGGGCGCGAGCGCGATCTCTTTTTGCATGCGGTTGAAACACGTTCAGAACCGGATACGCGCCTTCAGCGCGAGACACTGTACGCCGAGTGGCTACGCGCGCGTATGGCCAATCCACAGGCGGCGGAGTTGATACAGGTGGGTCTTACAGCATTTCGCCTCAGCCGCGTAATTCGGCGCACGGGTCCTGATGCCGAGGGTCAGCGCAAGCGCCGGGTGGTCTCGGGACCGGACGCAATCTTCAAAGGCCAGCTTCGGGTTCGCGATGGCGAAGCTTTCAGCGGTCTGCTCTCGCGGGGTATCGGCCGACACCGTGCATTTGGTTTTGGAATGCTACTGCTCAGACCGGTGCGCGCATGCTAAAAGGACGCTTGGGCCTTGAACACTCGCGGATGCCACATGCGGATCGCCATGGGTTGATCTGGTTTGAGCGCGGCGAGCTGTGCGTGATTGATGGGTGTCTGCACTTTTTTCAGGGCAAGGACTCCCCTACACCCTACTCAGTCCAAGTCCCGCATCAAAGCGTTTCAATGATTCTACTTGGCCCGGGCAGTACCGTGACGCACGACGCGCTGCGTCTTCTGGCGCGTCACGGTACCCTGATGGCCGCTGTCGGCGCAGACGGTGTCCGCTGCTACACCGCACCGCCACTGCTGCCAGACCGCTCTGACATTGCACGCCGACAGGCGGAGCTCTGGGGGAATCCGCGGCGGCGTATCAGCGTAGCACGCAAAATGTATGCGCTGCGACTCGGTGAAGTGCTACCGCATCGCGACCTAGACACCCTGAGAGGGATTGAGGGCTCCCGGGTCAAGGCAACTTATAAGCTAATGGCGCAGCGCTACAAGATTGAGTGGAAAGGGCGTCACTACGACCGCAACGATCCCAGCGCGGCAGACCTTCCCAATCAGGCCATCAATCACGCCGCCACCGCCGTGCAAGCAGCCGCCGTCATTGCTGTACAGGCCGTAGGAGCGATCCCTCAGCTGGGCTTTATTCACGAGGATTCGGGGCAAGCCTTCGTCCTCGATATTGCAGACCTGTTCCGCGACACAGTGACGTTGCAAATCGCCTTCACTGTCGCCAAGCGAGCCGAAACCGATGGGCAGACGATCGATCGGCTGGTCCGACGCGAGGCCGCCCAAGTATTCCGCAAGCAGGACGTTATCCCTACAATGATCGACCGCATCAAGCATGTGATTCGAATGGAGGAAGCCCATGCCGCTGGTCATGATCGTGACACGTGATGTAGCGGATCGATATCGCGGCTACCTAGGGTCGATCATGCTGGAAGTTGCCCCTGCTGTCTATATCTCGCCGAGGATGAGCCAAGGTGTTCGTTCGCGTACTTGGACTGTTCTGTCGCATTGGCATCAGACCGAACCTAGTGGAAGCGTGGTGATGGTGTGGCGCGATGCAAACGCTACAGGTGGTATTGGAATTGCCACACTTGGCACGCCCCCGCGTGAGCTCGTCGATGTGGATGGATTGTGGCTGGTAAAGAAGCCCCTCTCACCTGATCTTTAACAATCGATTGTTCACTTTTCCCTTGTAGGTGATGGCCTTAACCACAAGGGGTTCCCCCGCGCTCGCGGGGATAGGCCCTCACCACCACCGATAGCAAGAAGTTCGCCTCCGGTTCCCCCGCGCTCGCGGGGATAGGCCCTGCAGCGGCATGTCGGGCTCGTCGTTGTTCTCGGTTCCCCCGCGCTCGCGGGGATAGGCCCTACAAGAGACACCAGATTCAGCTTAACCGGGTGGTTCCCCCGCGCTCGCGGGGATAGGCCCTCACCACCACCGATAGCAAGAAGTTCGCCTCCGGTTCCCCCGCGCTCGCGGGGATAGGCCCCATCGTCATCGACACGGGTGGCCGGGCGCTCGGGTTCCCCCGCGCTCGCGGGGATAGGCCCAATGGCTGATCTGAGTCGCACCGTCGCAATCAGGTTCCCCCGCGCTCGCGGGGATAGGCCCTCGACTTGGCTAATCCTGTCCGCCCAGCGATCGGTTCCCCCGCGCTCGCGGGGATAGGCCATCCTGATCATCCCGCGGGTCAAGGTTCAGCCCGGTTCCCCCGCGCTCGCGGGGATAGGCCCATGACGGTCACGTTGCGGATGCCTCGCACGATGGTTCCCCCGCGCTCGCGGGGATAGGCCCCGAATCACCCGAGGCCGTTGCCGTCGCCTATGGGTTCCCCCGCGCTCGCGGGGATAGGCCCTGGCGCGCGCATCCCAAGGTGTCCTAACCCATGGTTCCCCCGCGCTCGCGGGGATAGGCCCAAGCCGATCAAAAGCGTTATTTTTCTGTTCACGGTTCCCCCGCGCTCGCGGGGATAGGCCCGACACAGCCAAGCAGCTTACCGTGCTGAAAAAGGTTCCCCCGCGCTCGCGGGGATAGGCCCTACCGTGGGGCGCACGGGAGGTTAAGCCTGTGGGTTCCCCCGCGCTCGCGGGGATAGGCCCTTGGTTATCCGTTGCACAGGGCTCAATCTCATGGTTCCCCCGCGCTCGCGGGGATAGGCCCAGGATCGCTCACTGCGGTTGTCGCGGTGGCGAGGTTCCCCCGCGCTCGCGGGGATAGGCCCCTTCTTGCGGGCGCTTTCGGCTCGCTTTTGGGGGTTCCCCCGCGCTCGCGGGGATAGGCCCTCGCTTGCACCAGGCCTCAGCGCCGCCGTGGTGGTTCCCCCGCGCTCGCGGGGATAGGCCCTGCGGACCCAGGTCCGCAGTTTCCACCCACCCGGTTCCCCCGCGCTCGCGGGGATAGGCCGCGGACATCTCGAGCGGAGTTGCTGCGCATGAAGGTTCCCCCGCGCTCGCGGGGATAGGCCGCGATCACCTGATTGGCGATGCGGTTTGAGCCGGGTTCCCCCGCGCTCGCGGGGATAGGCCCTCCAGCGTAGGCTGATACTCAGCCACGTTAGGGGTTCCCCCGCGCTCGCGGGGATAGGCCTCGCTCACCGCGTCCACATCCGCCGGCTGTAGAGGTTCCCCCGCGCTCGCGGGGATAGGCCCGGGCTGTCAATCCCGGCGCTGGACTGTGCCAGGGTTCCCCCGCGCTCGCGGGGATAGGCCCAGCCCTTGTTCCATCTGGATTCGGTAGAGCTCGGTTCCCCCGCGCTCGCGGGGATAGGCCCTCGCGCGGCTGTCCGGGCAGCCAATCCTCTCTGGTTCCCCCGCGCTCGCGGGGATAGGCCGTCGGAGCCCTTCGGCGGCACCGGCCCATACCTGGTTCCCCCGCGCTCGCGGGGATAGGCCCATCGTGCCCGCTCTCGTGAAGGCGCAGCGTGAGGTTCCCCCGCGCTCGCGGGGATAGGCCCTCCTGCGTGATGACGAAAGACGAGCGCCGCGCGGTTCCCCCGCGCTCGCGGGGATAGGCCCAGAGTCCGAGTGGGCTGGACGCTCAACACTTCGGTTCCCCCGCGCTCGCGGGGATAGGCCGTACGCGCAAGAGTCGGCCAAAGCGAAGGATGAGGTTCCCCCGCGCTCGCGGGGATAGGCCCCCGCACTTCCGATCTGACTACGCGAGTCTGCAGGTTCCCCCGCGCTCGCGGGGATAGGCCCAGGCCATCGAAGAGATTGAAGCCGATCTTGCCGGTTCCCCCGCGCTCGCGGGGATAGGCCCCTTATGGCCTATCCTAGCAATGACATCAGCAAGGTTCCCCCGCGCTCGCGGGGATAGGCCCTCGATGCCGCGTTTGTCCCATTTGCTCATGCCGGTTCCCCCGCGCTCGCGGGGATAGGCCGCTGTCGGCGGTACTCGATCTGCGTCTTCTCTGGGTTCCCCCGCGCTCGCGGGGATAGGCCCCATGTCTGCGGCACATTCCCCTTCTTGAACTGGGTTCCCCCGCGCTCGCGGGGATAGGCCGCGATTCATCGCCGAGACGCTCAAGCTGTGCAAGGTTCCCCCGCGCTCGCGGGGATAGGCCCGAGAGCGGCGCAGCGAGCGACATCGACGGTGCGGGTTCCCCCGCGCTCGCGGGGATAGGCCTCCGAAGGCCGAATGAGCCTCCCGACTTTCCGAGGTTCCCCCGCGCTCGCGGGGATAGGCCCGCACGAACCCGCTCGCCGCGGTCGACGCATTTGGTTCCCCCGCGCTCGCGGGGATAGGCCCTAATGGCGGCCGCTCCACGCGCACGCAGCAAAGGTTCCCCCGCGCTCGCGGGGATAGGCCCAGCTCGGCGTACCGCAAAACACCGTTCGCGACTGGTGTGTGGTTCCCCCGCGCTCGCGGGGATAGGCCCGGCGATCTGAGGCACGGCAGGCGCACTCACGGGGTTCCCCCGCGCTCGCGGGGATAGGCCCTTGCTCGCACCAGGTCTCAGCGCCGCCGTGGTGGTTCCCCCGCGCTCGCGGGGATAGGCCCCGCGTGCGGCCCAGAATCGCCTCGGCTGATACGGTTCCCCCGCGCTCGCGGGGATAGGCCCCCCCTTGGCGCCCCCCTCCGGCGGTCATTTTCGGTTCCCCCGCGCTCGCGGGGATAGGCCCCTCAGATCGGTTGCCGCGCTCATGGCGACACGGGTTCCCCCGCGCTCGCGGGGATAGGCCTACCTGCTCTGGGAGCGGCGGTCGGCACCGACGGGTTCCCCCGCGCTCGCGGGGATAGGCCCTGCGCATCAAAATCGCCGGCCATCTTGATCGCGGTTCCCCCGCGCTCGCGGGGATAGGCCATACCGCGCGATCACCGCAGCAAAGAAGGGTGCGGTTCCCCCGCGCTCGCGGGGATAGGCCGTTTCTATCGCACCCGCCGCCGCCGCCGGCAATGGTTCCCCCGCGCTCGCGGGGATAGGCCTCAAGAGAGGGCCGCATCATGAATATCACCCCGGGTTCCCCCGCGCTCGCGGGGATAGGCCCATTCACGTTCGATAAGAGGTAGACGCAATGGGGGTTCCCCCGCGCTCGCGGGGATAGGCCCCTTCCGCGTGCGCTGGCAG
The DNA here is from genome assembly GCF_016583625.1 of Halorhodospira abdelmalekii. Classification (GTDB taxonomy): domain Bacteria; phylum Pseudomonadota; class Gammaproteobacteria; order Nitrococcales; family Halorhodospiraceae; genus Halorhodospira; species Halorhodospira abdelmalekii. Next base: position 15,924 of record NZ_NRRN01000007.1, read on the forward strand.
CCTGCCCTTGGGCGGTTCCCCCGCGCTCGCGGGGATAGGCCCTACGATGGCCCTTTTCAGCATCCACTTACCCCGTTTCCCCCGCGCCTGCGGGGATAGGCCCTCGGTTGACGCGGTCACCACTAATGTCGACCTGTTTCCCCCGCGCCTGCGAGGATAGGCCCACAGTGGACGATGCAATCAGCACCGTCGAAACGTTTCCCCCGCACCCGCGGAGATAGGCCCCCGACACGGAGCCACTTCACGGACTGGGGACAGGCACTTTTCCTCTGTGCTTTTCCTCTTTCCTCGCCTGGTAACAGGTTCAGCGCTCTCCTCCCGCTCCTCCCGGCTCATGCTAGATTGACAAACACCGTTGATGAACCCAGCCGCTAGCTGTACGGAGTCCTATGATGCCCGCGCGAACCATAGAGCGCTTCTTTAACAACGCCGGTCCGACCAAACCGGAGAATCACTACTACATCAACCCATTGGAGCGGGTCGATTGGGACGAGATCCAGCGGCTGATCGACCAAGAGCGCTACTTCGTTCTCCACGCCCCGCGCCAGACCGGCAAGACGACCACACTGCTGGCGATGATGAAGGCGCTCAACGAGCAGGGGCGCTACGTCTGCGCCTACGCCAACATCGAGGGGGCGCAGGCGGCCCGGGGGGATGAGACGAAAGGGATGCCGGCGATTTGCGATGCACTGATCGACGGTATTGCGCGGAGCGTGGAGGTGGCAGCACTCAGGGTTTGGTATCGCGAGATACGCCGTGAGGTGGCACCGCACCATCTACTCTCAAGCCTGCTGGCCCGGTGGGCGGAGACAAGCGACCGCCCCACCGTCCTCTTTCTTGACGAGGTCGATGCCTTAGTCGGCGACACCCTGATCTCGCTGCTGCGCCAGATCCGCGCCGGCTACGCTCAGCGCCCCGAGGCCTTCCCGCAGTCGATTGTGCTGTGCGGGGTGCGTGATGTCCGCGACTACCGGATGCACCAAGAGGGCGCTGAAGTGATTACCGGCGGTAGCGCCTTCAACATCAAGGCCAAGTCGCTGCGAATGGGTAACTTTTCCCAAGCGGAGTGCGAGGCGCTGTGGCGGCAGCACAGCGAGGCGACCGGGCAGCCGTTCGATCCCGCCATCTTTCCCGAGCTATGGGAAGATACCCGAGGTCAGCCGTGGCTGGTGAATGCGCTGGGCTACGAACTCACATGGGAGACTAAATCTGCCCGCGACCGCTCACAGCTGCTGACTCTGGAGGCGTACCGCGCCGCTCGCGAGCAGCTGATCCAGTCGCGGGCGACCCACCTCGACCAACTCACCGACAAGCTGCGCGAGCCGCGCGTCTGCCGAGTGATCAAGCTGCTGCTGGCAAGCGAGGAGAGCGCGCAGCGGCTGCCAGTCGATGACTTACAGTACGTCGAAGATCTTGGCCTGATTGAACGCACCCCGATGCTCCGCATCAGCAACCGCATCTACCAAGAGGTGATCCCGCGCGATCTGACGTGGACGACGCAGGCGACGATGGTCGAGGAGCCGGCGTGGTACATCACCGCTGAGCACCGCCTCGACATGGCGAAGCTGCTGGCCGCCTTCCAGCAGTTCTTTCGCGAGCACGCCGAGAGCTGGCTGGAGCGGTTTGCCTATAAAGAAGCGGGGCCGCAGCTGCTCATGCAGGCCTTCCTACAGCGCATTGTCAATGGCGGTGGCCGTCTCAGCCGCGAGTACGGCCTCGGACGCAAGCGCACCGATCTGCTGATCGAGTGGCCGCTCGACGAGGCGCAGGGCTTTAACGGCCCGCTGCAGCGGGTCGTGATTGAGCTGAAGATCCAGCACCAGAGCCGGGCGGCGACGGTGGCTAAGGGGCTCGAGCAGACCGCCGACTACGCCGACCGGGTCGGGGCCGACGAGGCCCACTTAGTGCTCTTCGACCGCCGCCCCGAGGTGAGCTGGGAGGAGAAGATCTGGCAGGAGGAGGAGCAGTACGGCGAGTGGCGCATCACCACCTGGGGGGTGTAGCGAAATAAGAATCGGCGACGACCGATTGGGGACAGATGTCAAATCTGTCCCCGGGCGCACTACACAACACACCTAATCGAACTGCTCTAGGCCTCCTTTGGCCCGCAGTACGCGCAGGATTGCCTCAACCGACTCCTCGACCCCTTGGTGTGCGGTGTCGATGTGGACCTCGGGGTGCTCGGGCGCCTCGTACTCGATGTCGATCCCGGGGAGTCCGCTGATCTCGCCGGCGGCAGCACGCGCGTAGATCCCGTCGGAGTCGCGCTGCTGGCACAGCGCCAGGGGGGCATCGACGTGGACTTCGATGAATTCGCCGGGCTCAAGGCGCTCACGCACCATGGCGCGATCGTCGCGATAGGGCGAGAGGGCGGCGCAGACGACAATCAGGCCGGCATCGACGAACATCGTCGCCGTCTCGGCGATGCGGCGAACGTTCTCGGCGCGGGCGTCGCGACTGAAATCGAGATCGTGGCTTAAACCGTGCCGCACGTTGCCGGCGTCGATCAGGTAGCTGTGGTAGCCCTGCCGAAAGAGGGCTTGCTCTAGGGCGTTGGCCAGCGTCGACTTGCCGGAGCCCGACAGCCCGGTCAGCCAGACCACGCAGGGGCGCTGCCCCTTTTGCGCCGCCCGCTGCGCCTTGCTGAGCAGGGGCTGACGGCGCGGGACCTCGGTATCGGCGCCGGCACGCTCAGTCGCCGCCCGGGTGATCATTCCGGCCCCGACCGTATGGTGGCTCATCCGATCGATGACGATAAAAGCGCCCGTACCGGGGATCTCTTCATACGGGTCGAAGGCGACCGGGGCGGTAAACTGCACGCGACACAGACCGATCTCATTCAGCGCCAAGGTCTCGGTCGGGTGGTGCTCAAGGCTGTTGACGTCGATGCGGTGGTAGACCCGCTCGACGACCGCCGGGAGCGTAGTCGTAGCCAGTTTGACGTCGTAGCGCCGCCCGGGCTGCAGCGGCCGCTCGGCCATCCAGACCAATCGGGCATCGACGGCGTCGGCGACGGTCGCCGGGTGCTGCGGATCGCAGAGCAGATCACCGCGCGAGATGTCGATCTCATCGCTCAAGGTCAGCGTCACCGCCTGCGGCGGAAAGGCCTGCTGCAGATCGCCCTCGTAGGTCACGATCCGGGCGATGTGACTGCGCTGCCCCCGCGGCAAGACCACCACCGGATCACCTGGACGGGCCACCCCAGCCGCCAAGGTCCCGGCGAAACCGCGGAAGTCGTGACGCGGGCGCAGTACGGTCTGCACCGGGAGGCGCAGGTCGCGCAAATTCCGCTCCGCCTTGACCTCGACGGTCTCGAGCAGCTCCATCAAGGTAGGGCCGTCGTACCAAGGCATGCGCTCACTCGGGCGCACGACGTTATCCCCCTGCAGCGCCGAGAGCGGCACGCAGCGCACGTGCGGGATGCCGAGACGATTGGCGAAGGTCGTGTATTCGGTGCGAATCGCCTCGTAGGTCGCCTCGTCCCAGTCCACCAGGTCCATCTTGTTGACCGCCAACAGCATGTGGCGAATGCCGAGCAACGAGCAGATGTAGCTGTGCCGACGCGTCTGCACCTGCACGCCGTTGCGCGCATCGACCAAGATCACCGCCAGCTGTGCGGTCGAGGCCCCGGTCGCCATGTTGCGGGTGTACTGCTCGTGGCCGGGGGTGTCGGCGATGATGAACTTGCGCCGCTCGGTGGAGAAGTAACGGTAGGCGACATCGATGGTGATGCCCTGTTCGCGCTCCGATTGCAAGCCGTCGACGAGCAGTGCCAGATCGATCTCATCGCCGGTGGTGCCGTAGCGGGTCGAATCCCGCCGCACGGCGGCGAGTTGATCCTCGTAGACGAGGGCGGAGTCGTGGAGCAGACGACCGATAAAGGTACTCTTGCCATCATCGACCGAGCCGCAGGTGATAAAGCGCAGCAGATCTTTGTGCTCGTGCTGCTTGAGGTAGGACTCGATATCGCTCTCGATCAGCGTGGAGGCGTGTGACATCGCTAGAAGTACCCCTCTTTCTTCTTCTCTTCCATGGAGCCGGCGGCGTCGTGGTCGATTACGCGGCCCTGCCGCTCGGAGGTCCGCGTCAGCAGCATCTCTTGAATGATCTGCGGGAGCGTAACCGCATTAGACCGGACCGCCCCGGTCAGCGGGTAGCAACCGAGTGTCCGAAAGCGCACTTGCTCAAGCCGCGGTGACTCGCCGTCGTCGAGCGGCATGCGCTCATCGTCGACCATGATCAGGGTACCGTCCCGCTCCACCACCGGGCGCTCAGCGGCGAAGTAGAGCGGCACGATCGGGATCCCTTCTAGGTAGATGTACTGCCAGATATCGAGCTCGGTCCAGTTCGACAGCGGGAAGATCCGCATGCTCTCGCCCTTGTGCACACGGCCGTTGTAGAGGCTCCAGAGCTCGGGGCGCTGCCCCTTCGGGTCCCAGCGGTGGTGGCGATCACGAAACGAGTAGACACGCTCCTTCGCGCGCGATTTCTCCTCATCCCGCCGCGCCCCACCAAAGGCGGCATCGAACCGATAGCGCTCCATCGCCTGCTTGAGCGCCTGCGTCTTCATCACATCGGTATGCACCCGCGAGCCGTGGGTAAAGGGCGAGACCCCCTGCTCGACCCCCTCCTGATTGATGTGAACGATCAGCTCCATTCCGACCTCGCGCGCCGTGCGCTCGCGAAACTCGATCATCTCGCGAAACTTCCACGTTGTATCGACGTGCAGCAGCGGGAAGGGCGGCTTTCCGGGGGAGAACGCCTTGAGGGCCAGGCGCAGCATCACCGATGAGTCTTTACCGATCGAGTAGAGCATGACCGGGTTTTCAAACTCGGCCGCCACCTCGCGGATGATGTAGATGCTCTCGGCCTCAAGCTCTTTGAGGTGGGTCAGTTTGGCTGCACTGATTTGCATGGTAGCGTGGCTCCCTGTATGACTCGCCGCGCGGCGGCGCCACCCGTGATTCCGATCAATTGTACGAGTTGTGCCGGGATGCTGCTAGAATCGAAACGGTCCGCGTTTGGTCACGCAGAGGGGCACCGCCGCCATGAGCCACAAGATGCTCGCACGCAAGACGGATTGGAACGAGGTCCAGCTGCCACCGGAGATTGCCGGTCGCTACTCGAACATCGACTACTTTGAGGTCGTGCTGACGCACAAAGGCAGGCTGCTGCTTGCACCAGTTCCGCCCGAGCGGAAGCAGCAGCGAGTCAAGGAGGAGATTCGCGAACTCGGGATTGAAGAGGACGACATCCGCGCTGCCGCCCGGGCGCTGCTTGCCCAGCGCTGAGGCCATCTTTACCCGCCTCCGACCGCCGCGAGTTCACAGGCCCGGCTAAAACCCCCAGATCCACGGGATCAGCACCAAGGCTAGAACTCCGGTAACGATGTTCAGGGGCAGGCCGGCGCGCAGATAGTCGACGAAGTGGTAGCCACCGGGGCCGTAGACCATCAGGTTGGTCTGATAGCCCATCGGTGTGGCGAAGCTCGCCGACGCCGCCATCATGATGGCAACCGCGAAGGGAATCAGGCTAGCCCCGAGATCACCCGCCACCGAGGCCGCGATCGGCAGCATCAGCAGTGCCGCGGCGTTGTTGGTGATCAGCGCGGTGAAGAGTGCCGTGATGAAGTAGATCACCGCCAAGTTCAACCACGGACTGTTGCCCGCTAAGCCGAGCAGCGCCCCGGCGATGGAGTGCGCCAAGCCGCTCTGCTCCATCGCGGCACCGATCCCAAACGCCGCTGCGATGGTCAAGATCACCGACCAGTCGACGGCGTGACGCGCGGTGTTCGCCGTCATGCAACGCCCGACGATCATGGCCGCACCGGCCAATAACGCCCCTTCCAGCATCGACAGCCAACCGAGGCCTACAGTTAGCAACATGCCGCCCAGGATGCTCAACGCCAACCAGGCGCGATCGTGGCGCGGCGCCGCCGCCCCCTCGATACCGCGCACTAGGAGGAAATCGCGGACGTTGCGCTGCCGCTCGGCGAACTCCTCGCCAGCCTCCAGTAGCAGCGTATCTCCGGGGCGCAGCGAGATATCACCGATCTTGCCGCTGACCCGTTCGCCGTTGCGTGCTACGGCGATGACCACGGCATTGTAGCGGGTCCGAAACCGCCCATCGCGCACCGTCCGATTGACCACTGGCGCCGTCTCGGCGAGCACCACTTCGACCAGACGCCGCTCGGCCCGCCGGCCATCGAGCTTAAAGACCTGCTCGGTCGCCGGGGTCAGTCCACGAATCTGCTGCAGCTCGATCACCGAATCGACGATCCCGACGAAGACCAGCCGATCGCCGCCGTAGAGCTTCTCGCGCGGCGAGACTGCCGGCAGCAGATCGCCCGCCCGTTCGATCTCCATCAAGTAGCAGCCCGGCAGGTGGCGCAGTCCGGCCGCCTCGATGGTGCGCCCGACCAACGGCCCGTCGTGCTCAACAAGCATCTCGACGGTGTACTCACGCGGGTCATCAATGGTCTCAACCGCCGGTCGGCGATCAGGCAGCAGCCAGCGGCTCGTGACGAAGATAAACCCGAGCCCCACCAACAAGACCGGCACCCCAACCCACGCCAACTCAAAGAGCATCAACCCCTCGCCGAGGCGCTCTACCATGGCGCCGTTAACGACCAAGTTGGTGCTCGTTCCAATCAAGGTGCAGGTTCCGCCGAGCATTGCGGCGTAGGAAAGCGGCAACAGCAGCTTCGACTCGGCCAGTTGATGCTTGCGCGCCCAGTCGCTCACCGCCGGTATCAACATGGCGACCACCGGGGTGTTATTGAGAAAGGCAGAAAAGCCCGCCACCGGCAGCATCAAGCGGCGCTGGGCATCGAAGAGCGAGCGCGGCCGCCCGAGGAGGCGCTGACTGACCCACTGCACCCCGCCCGTTTCGCGAATGCCGGCCACCACCACGTAGAGTGCGGCGACCGTCAACACCCCCGGGTTGGCCAGGCCGGCGAAGACTTCGCCGGGGCTGAGCACCCCAGCGACCAACAGCGCCGTCACTCCAGCGATGAAGACCATATCAGGAGGGGCGCGGGTGCCGATCAACAGCGCCAAAATCGCCAGGACAACCACCGCTGTGAGCCACGCTTCCCAGGGCATATACGTTCGCCGTACCGATATAGTGATCAGTGAGAGTGTGAGCGTGTATCGTACTACGCCTACTACGCCCATGGTTCGCACATCAGCGAGACTGGGGTTATGGTAGGAAGTTTTAGAGGATCCCAAAGGGGGAGACGATCAGAATTGACTCCAACGACCGATTCGTTTTTTTGGCATGAGACGCACGTCACTGCTGCGGCCCGCGCCTCCGCCTTAGGGCAGACCCCGCGCGTAATCTGGTTGACCGGGCTCTCCGGTGCTGGCAAGTCGACCCTGGCCAACGCCCTAGAGTGGGCACTCTTACAGCGTGGTCGCCACACCTTCCTGCTCGATGGCGACAATCTCCGCTACGGCCTCAACCGCGACCTCGATCTTTCGCCGAGCGGGCGCAGCGAGAACATTCGCCGCGTCGGTGAGGTTTGTAAGCTCTTCACCGAAGCCGGACTGATCGTCATCGCCGCCTTGGTCTCGCCGTATCGCAGCGATCGTGATCAGGTCCGCACCCTCATTGGCGAAGAGCGCTTCATTGAGGTCTACGTGCGCGCCTCGCTGGAGAGCTGCGCCGCCCGCGACCCTAAAGGCCTCTATGCGCGGGCCCGCCGCGGTGAACTGCGCGGTCTGACCGGAGTGGATGAGCCGTACGAGCCGCCGCTCGCCGCGGCGCTGACTCTCGATACCGATCGCGAAGAGCTTGAGCGCTGTACGGCGCGGTTGCTGGAGCACCTGGAGCACCTGGAGCACCTGGAGCACCTGGAGCACCCGGAGCACCCGGAGCACCCGGAGCACCCGGAGCGATGAGACAGCGGGAGGACTTCACGGGAACGGCAGGAAGAACGGTGGCAGCGGCAGACGGTGCTGCCGCACCAGCGGCCGGCACCCCGGCGGCAACACAGCCTCCAGTCCCTGATCGCACCTGGCCGACACTCATTCGCCTCTTCCGCGACTACGTCCTGCCACACTGGCGCGTCGGTGTGGTCGCCATTCTGGCCATGCTGCTCTTTAGCGCCACACAGGTCGGTGTCGTGGCAGCCATTCAGCCCCTGTTCGACCGGGGGCTTGCCGAGCACGATACCGCTACGATTCGCCTCTATGCGCTGCTCTTTTTGCTCTTGTTGGTGCTCCAGGGGATTGCCTTCTTCTTCGCCCATTATCTAAGCCACTGGATCGGCAGGCGGCTGATTAAGCAGCTGCGCCTTGATGTCCACGATCGCCTGCTGATCATGCCCAACTCGGCTTTCGATCAGCTCTCTTCCGGGCAGTTGATCTCCAAGCTGACTTATGAGGCCGAACAGACGGCAAACGCCGTCACCGAGGGCACCCTGACCCTATTTAAGGACGCTGTAAGGGTGATTGGGCTGCTCGGCTACATGCTCTTCCTCTCGCCGTGGTTGATGCTGATCGTGGCGTTTATCCTACCCATCGTCGGCGGCCTGATCGCCTATATCAACAAGCGCTTTCGGAAACTCAGCAAACGCATTCACCGCGCTGTCGGCGGTGTTGGCACAATCGCCGAGGAGAGCGTTCACGCCCATCAGGAGATCAAGCTCTTCGGTCAAAGCGACCGGGAGCGGCAGCGTTTCGAGCACTTTAATGAGCGCAACCGCCGAGAGTTCATGCGCTTCTCCGCGACCAAATACGCCACGGTACCGTTGGTGCGTCTGATCGTCGCCATCGCTATGGCGCTCGTCATTGCGCTGATCACGGTCGATACCATCGTCGAGACGATCTCGGTCGGCACGATCGCCGCCTTCGCCGCTGCCATGGCGATGCTCAATGAACCTCTTAAACATCTTGTTAAGCTCAACGCCACCCTACAAAAGGGATTGACCGCGGCGCGCAGTATCTTCTCGGTCATTGATGCCGAACCGGAGCCTGATCACGGCACCCGCTCACTCACTCGCGCTGCCGGTCATATCGAATTTCGCTCCGTCTGCTTCTCCTACGACGGCGAACGTGAAGTGCTGCACAAGATCGATCTGGAGATCCTCCCGGGGGAGACCATCGCCCTTACGGGGCCTTCCGGTAGCGGCAAAACCACCTTAGTCAATCTACTGCCACGCTTCTACGAGCCGAGCAGCGGCGCCCTCCACCTCGACGGCCTACCGTTGACCGACTACCGCATGGCCGACTTGCGTCGCCAGATCGCGCTCGTCGGTCAAGACGTGTTGCTGTTCAATACGACCGTAGCCGGAAATATCGCCTACGGCTGCGAACACGAGGTCTCTCTAGAGGCGCTGCGACAGGCAGCGGCCACTGCCAATGCCTTAGAGCTCATCGAAAGTCTACCGCAAGGCTTTGATACCCCGGTCGGAGAGGATGGCGTTTTACTCTCTGGCGGGCAACGGCAACGCCTCGCTATTGCCCGTGCTGTACTCAAAGACGCCCCGATCCTGATCCTCGACGAGGCGACCTCGGCGCTCGATACCGAATCGGAGCAAGCGATCCAGACAGCCCTGGAACGGCTGATGGAGGGACGAACCAGCTTAGTCATCGCACATCGACTCTCGACCGTGGAGAACGCTGATCGCATCCTCTTCCTTGAAGATGGCCAGATCGTCGAACAGGGCACCCACCGCGAACTGCTCGCTCATGGCGGCCGCTTCGCCGCACTCCATCAAATGCAGTTCGCCGGACAGAGGCGCTAGGCTTATGGGCTCAGGTAGCGGAACGGGTGCGGTGCAAGCGCGGCCCCATTGGTTGATGCTCGCAGTGGTACCAAGCACCACCCCGTGCCCCCACCCTAGAGAGCTTGCCCGCCACACCGCTGCTGCCCTACTGCTATGGCTCGCAGTCTGTATCCCGCTTGGGGCGGCCCAGGGGAAGGCAGCAGAGCCGGAACCAGAATCGACACCACTACCGACGCCGGAACCGACCTACAGCCAAGTGCTGGAAGAGAACTGGCGCGTCGGGGTCGGTATCGCAAGCGTCGGACTGGAAGATGGACAACGCCGCGGCCAGGGCAACCGCCTGAGCATCGGACGCGGCGCTGTTGTGGTCGACGACCGCGGTCGCTACTGGGATTTCGAGGTCGGCCTCAGCCACATTGAGAACCACACCCCGATGCGCGGTAAACAGGGACAAGAGCTTCAGTTTCATCGCACTGATCTCTACTACCGTGCCCGCTACCTGTTCACCCCGGATCGCCTCTTTATCGGCTCGCGGGCCGCGCTCTCGCGCTTAACGCAGCGGCCGCAGGGGGCCAGCAGCAACCGCGATCTGGAGATCACTCTCGGGGTGGTGGGCGGCTGGATGCCGTGGCACAACTTTGTCTTGGAGGTCGAAAGTTCGGCGGCAAGCCCCTCGGTCAGCTCCAGTGGCCTAGAGTACGCGACGCAGGAGTACTTGCTGCGCATGGAGATTCGCTTCGACTAACAGCGTCCTCTAGCGTCCTCTTACGCCGCAGCACAGACCGCAGTGAAGGCGTTAGCGAGGCGCTGTTAGCGAGGCCGTTAGCGAAACCGTTAGCGAAGCCGTTAGCGAAGCCGTTAAAGCCGCCCCTCGAAGCCGAGCCGCACCCCCTCCTCGCCGCGCGGCCCGAGCATTCCGAGCGTTCGAGTGAGCGACTCAGCTGCCCCTTCGCGGGTGTCGGCTAGCGCATCCAGCGTATACTCACCCTGTGCTGAGAGCTGCCACTCGCCGGTGAGCACCAGCGGGCCTCCAGTATCGGAGAGCGTGCCGACCACTCCCCCCGCCGCGACCTCAACGGTACTGCTTAAGCCGCCGAGCGCGACCCGATGATCGACGGCGACCGCGGCATCGTGCCACGCCAAGCGACCCTCGCCAGCAATCAGTCGCCCGTCGTAGCCGAGCTCCCAGTGAGGGACGAAGAAGGCGAAATCGCCGCCTAACGCAACCTCTTGACTGACCCATTCGGTGATCGGGCTGCCCCACGGTGCTGCTGGCAAGCGCCCTTGCAGCTCGACGATGTTCACCTGTCGTGGCGTAAGCTGCAGACGGCCCTCGGCAAAGCCATCCGGCAGCGCCGCTGCCAGTTCCACCTCGAGCCCGCCGTGGCTCAGCAGGCCGGATGGTGACAGTTGCCAACTGACGCGCTCGGCGTAAAAGCCGTAGGCGCCTACGTGCTCAGCCTCGCCCTGCCAAATCGTCCCACGCAGGCCGCCGACGTGTAGCTCCGCCGGCAGCACCACATGGCGCTGGAGCTGATCCCAAACCACGGTAGCCGGTAGGCCAGCCGCCAAAAAAACGACATAGGCGACCAGCCCAAAGCCGATCCAGGCGCCGGTTCGCCAGCGGCTCAAGAGTCGACCTCCAGCGTCAAGCGGGCATTAACCAACCCCTCTTCGCGGGTCCGCTCGACAGTCAAAGCGCTGACCGAGACCCCGGCTGCCGCCTCCAACCCATCGAGCCACTGCACCAAATCGTTAAAGGGGGCCCGTTCGAGCCAAACGCGGACGCGCCCTCCTCCCTCGGGCTGGACGCGCGTGACCCGCTCTTCGAGCCCTGCTGCGCGCGCACTACGATCGACCAGCCCGAGCAGTGAGCGATCGTCGGTCACCGGCTCTCCGGCCCCTCCGCTGCGCTCGGCAGCAGCAACGACCTCGGCGGCACCGCGCATCCACGCCAGATCGCGCCGCTGCTCGGCCACACTCGCCTCCAGCTGTTCGGCTCGCTCCACCAGCGGCTCCCAAATCCAGACATAGGGCAACACGAGCAGGACGACTACGGCGGCACTCACTACCAGCCAGCGCTCGCGCACCTCGCGCCCCGCCCACCACCGCAGCAGCGGTTCGCGCCACTCTGCCCACAGTGTCGCTAGGTTCATGAGGTCGCCTCGCGAATCACCAGCCGACCGGCGACTCGCCCCTCACGCGCCGTCGCCGAACGGATCTCGACCTGCAGCCCATCGCGGGACTCCAACGCCGCGCGCAGCTGCTCCAGTGACTCGATATCGGCCGTATCGAGATCGACCTCCAGGGCTTGATCCTGCAGTCGCAGGTTGCGCAGATCGAGCCCTTCGGCGGCGAGCGCCGGCGCCGCTGCCGCCAGCAACCACGTCAGCGGTCGCCCCTCGTCCTCTCGCGCGCTGCGCTGAATCGTGCGTAGATACTGCTCCATCTGCACCCGCGGATTGACAATCCGCCCGTCGGGAAAGACGCCCTGATAGACCGCCGCGATCTCTTCGCGCAGCGCCTCCTGTTCAGCCTCCAGGCGCTGCACTTCGACAATCAACAACACCCCCTGCACCAACAGCCACGCCGCCAGGAGTGCGGCGGCCGGCTGCAGCGGACGCCACACCCAACCCCAGCGCTCACCCTGTGCATACGGCCCCTGCAACAAGTTGACCGCTTTCGCCAAGTCGAACTGCTCGGCAAGCCGTAACAACAAGGGGCGATCGTCGTCGGTGACACTGACCTCGGGCGGCTCCTCAAGCACCGTCGCCGCCACCTCCAGACGTTCGCGCACTCCAGCCGGGGCGGCGATCTTGAGCCGCTGTGGTACCTCTGGGGTCTCCGCCAGGGCCGCCTCAAGCACCAGCGGAGCGGTGGCCGCCTCCAGGGCCGCGCCCTCGGCCCCGAGCGCCATCACCGCCCACTGTGCATCGGCAATCACCTGCCAACACTGCGTATCGGCTGGCAGTAGCGCGCTCTCGGGCACCATCGCAAGCGGCTCAATACCGAGCCCTTGCAACTCGCTCTGCCACTGCTGCATCGCCGTATGCTCAACCACCGCCACATGCACGCCGCCATCACCATCGACCCGGCGGATGGCAAAGTGCAGCGCCTCGACATCGCTCGTTAGCTGCTCTTCGAGGGCATAGGGCAGGGCCTGGACGATGCGCGAGCGCCGCCGCGTCGGCAGCCGGACGCGCGTCACCAGGGCCTCGTAACCCGGCACCACGACGATGCAGCGGCGCGCGGTGCCCAAAGCACGAAGCTCCTCGGCACTTCCGGTCGCGCACTGCCCCGGCACACCGCCAGCAGGGGCCGTCAAGGCGTACTCGTAACGCCCATCGGCAGAGGCAGGCAACCGCAGAAAGAGATACTCGGGCATGACCCCAGCTTACTCGTTTTGCCAATGCCAGCGCCATGGGGGCGCCGCAATCCTCGGTGCCTTTATTGTGTCGAGTGTGTAACAGGAACGAGGGCCGCGACCGAGTCAGTAAGCCATACAGGGGTGTAAGCGGCGCATGACCACTGCACCGCTCGGGACGTGGATGACGCTGCACTGCTGAAAGAGCCGCTCATCTTGCTCAATAAGCACCGCCAATTGGACGTAATCGCCCAAACCCTGTGCGTTATCGGCGTCCATATCGTCGACATCCGGCAGCCGGTAGACCTCACGGATCAGCGCCGGCGCCCGCAACTCATTGAGTGGTGTGCCGCGCTCGGGTAGGGCGGTGACGTAGCGGGCTAGCCGTCGAAACGACTCGCTGTCGACGCCGCGGATCATCACCAGCTCACCAGCACTTATTAGGTCACGATTCGCCGCTCGGTAAGGCGGCTCCTGCCGGGTATACCAGTCGTCCTCGACATCCGGGTCGATCCAGTCGCGCACCGCGGCAACCACCCCTTCGGGATCGAACGCCACCTCCTGATAGGAGCGATTCAGGTGTTCAAGCAAAGCCACGAAGGCAGCCTCTGTCTCTTGATCTTCGCGATCGGCCAGATTGTTGAGATTGATGCGACAGTGCAGGTCTTCGAGCCGGGCGCGCACTACAGCCCCTTCGAGCTCCATGACCAACGGCGGAGTCCGGCACTCTTCATCTAGCAACTCCAGTGCTACGGCCCGGTTTTGTCCGAGTTCGGCCATCAGTTCAGTCGCCAAAGCCTCCAAGCTGCGAGCGTGCAGCTGCGCCTGCCCTACACTCTGGGCCGTCTGCGCCCGCCGTAGATCGAGCTGATGGCTCATGCTCAGCGAGACGGCTGCCACGGTGGCCAACGCCACCACCAGCAGAGCGGTGATTAGCGCCACTCCGCGCTGCCGCCCCCCCTGGTAAGCTATGTTAGGCTGAGCCGCTGATGATTCCATCGCCTGCCTGTTTTGCACATCTACGCCTGCTGGACCTAGGCTTACGGATGACCCGTTTGCACCCCGCCTCGTCATAGGGACCATATCGGATGCCGCGACCCCAGCGCCGCCACCTCCTCTCTTTCGCACTTGCCGGCCATTGGCTCCTTGCGAGCATAGCCTACAGCATGGCGGCAGCAAGCCCGCTGCCACCAGCGCTGACCCTTGAGGCGCAACTCTGGCTCGGTGTTTCCCACGCCAGCTTAGAGTGGCGCAACCCGGAACCGGCAGTCGATGAGCGCTGGCACGATCTAGCCGGACTCGCTGGCGGCGGCCTCGGCCTGCGCTGGGCGGCGAGTGATCGGCTCGATCTGCTCCTGCGCCACACCGCCTGGGCCAGTGCCACGGAGATCACCGACAGCGCACATGGCTATACCTTCACGGCCACGACGCCGTACGGCGGTGACTTCATGGCCATGCTCGCCTGGTCCCTACTCCCCGGAGTGAGCATCGAGCTCGGCGCCGGCATCAGCGGCACCCGCCTGGAGTTGACGACTGCTTATCAAGAGACGCCGCGACTCGATTCCAGCCACACCGCTCAAGGGGTCGTCTACGGTGCCGGATTGCTCGGGCGACTGGACGACTCTTGGGCCGTACACTTCGACCTACGGCTGCTGAGACTGGAGCGTCTCTACTGGGATGATGGTCAAGAGCTTGAACTCGACCTATGGTCGACACGCTGGGGAATCCAATACCTCTGGTGATGACCGTCCGCACTCATTCCCAGCCGCCGACGATGTCGGAAAGAGCCGCTCCAAAACAGGCACCAAGCGCTCAAAGAGCGACCGCGCAACAGCCTGACGCTGCGCATCGGCAGCAATCCAATGCGCCAGCGGCGGGCTAAACCGGTAGTAGAGACCGACCAACGCATAACCAAGGGGACGCGCCATCAGCCTCTCGTCGCGAAATGCGCGCAGTCGTTCAAGCTCTTGCGCATTGGGCGACCCGTAGGCCGCCGAAGCGATCCAGCACCGTATATCGGTCTCTGCCTCCTCCAAGGGGCGCAGTTCGCGTGCCAGGTGACCAGCCGGCGCCAATCCGACGACGGCCTCGGCCGCCTCGGACCACGGCGAACAGCCGCTTAGATCACCGCTGCGGCAATCGCCGCAGGCCCGCAGCCGGTAAGCGTAGCGACCCGGCGCCACCGCGCGATCGGTGTAGCTCGCCTCATCAATCGAGAGGCGCCAGCGCTGCTCGCTCTCACCATCTTCAGCCTTCTCGCCTTCCGCTCGTCCCTCGCGCCAAAGCTCCAAACACGGCTCCTGGGCACCCGCCAGCTCCTCTACAGCGGGCCACGTCAGTTCAACTCCATCGCCAACTGGCCGTGCCTGCAAACCATCGGGAGGCGCATACACACTTGCGACGAGCCAGCGCGAGGTCAGGCCACTCGCACTCACCGCACGAATGCGATAGAGCCCAGCCGCCGATGGCTCGGCCGAGCCATCGACAAAACGCTGTGCGCCCGGCTCCATGAGGCCGCTCTCACCGGTGTAGCGAACCACCTCCTCGAAATCGTCCCGCTCGCTCGACCACCGCTCGATCAGATAGTGATCGGCGCGAGGACTTGAGCTCAGCCAGCGCAGCTCGATTCCCTCATCCTCCTGCTGTCGGGCGCTGACGTGGCTCGGCGCCACCGGGGGAATCTCTTCACGATCGCGCAGCCACGCCGCTGCTGCATCCAATCGCCCACCGGCCAACGTCTTCGCCGCCAACTCTTGTCCGGCCTCCTCGCTGCCCAGGGCACCGCCCAGACAGGCGTGACCGATCCTCTCTGCGCTTTGCTCGTCGCAAGCGACGGTCCCCAAGATACGCTCGCGCACCGCCAGTGCTACAGTCGGAGTGGTTTCAAGGGCAGCCTCGGCCTGGATCTCGCGCGCCATGAGCAGTGCCACGAGCCCGGAGACCTGTGGCGCACTAGCCGAAGTGCCCTCTAGAAGACCGTAGTGGTGCGTCTGTCGGCCACTTGGATGGTAGTCTACATACTGCGTGCCCAAAACCGCACTCCCGGGTGCCGCCAGGTGCGTCGTCCGGTGGCCGTAGTTGGAAAAATCGGTCAGCCGATCAGCAGCGCGCCCATCTTCCGACTCACTGCGCGTCGAGGCCGCTACGGCGATCACATTGGGCAGCGGCAGAGCCGCCGGCACCGTCATCCGCTGAGCGAAATCGTTATCGGCACCGCTATTGCCTGCCGCCGCTACGACCACGATCCCCTGTTCGCCTGCCTCCTGGACAGCCCGGCACTCAAGACGCCCATCGGCAAAGTCATCGCACCGTGTCGGAAGATGCTCACTCTGTAGTCGAACGCGGCTGGCGTAGCTGGCGTTGATGACCTGAGCGCCGGACTGCTGGGCATGTTCGATGCCTCTGATGGCATCAGCGACACTGCCTTGGTCTTCCCGCATGAAGCGCACCGGCAGCAGCTCGACGTGCCAACTCACACCGGCCATGCCACGCTCATTATCGCCCCGGGCTGCGGCAATACCGGCAACCATGGTGCCGTGTCGTTTCTTTGAGCGATCGTAGGGCGCATAGCCACCATCGATCAGATCGAAACCCTGCCGTCCATCCGGACCCCGCCATATGTTATCGATCAGATCCTCGTGTTCGAGTTCCGCGCCGGTATCGAGCACAGCGATCACGATGCCGCTGGCATCGGCGACGGCCCGCTCACCCTCGGCCCGCATTGCCCCCCAGAGCTCAGGCATACCGATACGCTGCAGTGCCCACTGCTCCTCTTCCCGCCATTTGGGATCGTTCGGCAGGTAGGTAGCGGCCTCCGCCGCGGTGGGAATCGTGCTCACTCGACCCGCCGTCTCGACACGACGATTGCGCTCGACGTGCGCAACGTGAGGGTCTTGCTGATACCGCTGCAACAGCTCTTCGCGATCGGCATAGGGCGGGAGCTGCACCAACTGCCAACCACCGGCCGTTGCCCCCTGAGCCACGACGCTCGCACCGTAAGCACGGTGCGTGGCCGATTGAGTGTGGGCATCGGCGCGTTCAACGAACTGCACGATGAGCTCGTGTGGCTCGTCACCGGAGCCCCCTTGCTCGGGCGCCAGCGTAGCACTCAGCGGCGCCTGAACAAGCACCGGGAACAGTGCAGCGGCAAGCGCAAAGCCGACGCGGGCAACACTCTCGGGGTATAGTGCCATGTTGGCATTCCCTTTGTTCGGGTGGATAATACTGCCCTTTTTCCGCTCCGAGTCAACAGCGGACCACTCTCCCTACCGCGCAGACCCATACTGCCGGATAGGGCTTCTCGCGGAGGTAGTGATGAAGCGACACGTGGCGAGCCTGATCACTCAGGCGCTGCAGAGCATGCGCGCAGCGGGTGACTTGACACAGGAGATCGAACTGCCACCCGTTTTGGTCGAACGTGCCCGTGATCGCAGCCACGGGGACTACGCCGCCAACACCGCAATGCTGCTGGCCAAATCGGCCAAGCGCAACCCGCGCGAACTCGCCGAGTCGATTCGCAGCCATCTGCCCGACTCATCGGTGATCGCTGAAGTTGCCGTGGCCGGACCCGGTTTTCTCAACTTCACGCTCACTGCGCAAGCGCGTCACGCTGCACTGCTTGAGGCCCTAGAGCAGGGCGAAGGGTACGGACGCAGCAAGATCGGGGCCGGTGAGCCGGTGCATATCGAGTTCGTCTCGGCCAACCCGACTGGACCACTACACGTCGGCCACGGCCGCGGGGCCGCCTTTGGCGATGCCCTCGCCAGCCTGCTCGAAGCGACCGGCTACGCGGTCCACCGCGAATACTACGTCAATGACGCCGGACGGCAGATGGATATCCTGGCGCTGTCGCTGTGGCTCCGCTACCTCGCTGCCGCCGGTGAGTCGATCGCCTTCCCGAGCCAGGGCTACCGCGGCGACTACATCGTTGCCCACGCCGAGGCCCTGTTGGCACGCGATGGCACAATCTACGTCCGCCCACCCGCCGAGCTCTACGCCGACCTCCCAGCGGACGGACAACCGCCACACGGCGATGCCGAAGCGCACCTTGATGCGCTGATTGCGCGCGCCCGCGAATTGCTCGGCGAAGCGGCGTACCGCAACCTCCTCGACTTCGCTCTTGATGCCATTTTGGGCGAAATCCAGGCCGACCTTGCCGCCTTCGGTGTGCGCTACCACCACTACTTCTCCGAGCGCACTCTGCGCGATGGCGGCCACATTGATAAGGCTATCGAGGCGCTACACAACGCTGGGCAGACCTACGAGGCCGAGGGTGCGCTGTGGTTCCGAGCGACCGCCTTTGGCGACGATAAAGACCGTGTGCTGCGGCGAGAAAACGGCTTAACGACCTACTTCGCCGCCGATGTCGCTTACCACCTCGATAAGGTGGAACGCGGCTACCACACCCTGATCAACGTCTGGGGAGCTGATCACCACGGCTACGTCCCGCGCGTCAAGGCCGCTCTGCAGGCCCTCGGTATCGACCCCGCGCGTCTCGATGTGCGCCTGGTGCAGTTCGCCGTGCTCTACCGCGGCGGCGAGAAACTGCCGATGTCGACCCGATCGGGCGAGTTCGTCACCCTGCGTGAGCTGCGTGAGGAGGTCGGTAAAGATGCTGCGCGCTTCTTCTATGCGATGCGCCGCAGCGAGCAGCATATGGATTTCGACCTCGATTTAGCCAAATCGGAGTCCTCGGATAATCCAGTCTACTACTGTCAGTACGCCCACGCGCGCGTCTGCAGCGTCTTTCGGCAACTCGCCGAGCGCGGCCTGCAACACGACCATATGCGCGCCGCCAACGCCCTGACACGACTCGATGCCGAACATGAACAGATTCTGCTTGATCTGATCGGCCGTTATCCGGAGGTGCTTGAGGCGGCCGCTCTTGCCCGCGAACCCCATCAGCTGATTAACTATCTGCGTGAGTTGGCCGCCGCTTTCCATACTTACTACAACGCCGTACCCTTTATCATCGACGACGATGCCTTACGCGATGCCCGTTTGACCCTGATCGCAGCCACCCGGCAGGTTCTGGCCAATGCACTCAGGCTACTCGGCGTCGAGTCCCCTCGCAGCATGTAGGTGAGCAGCCATGGCTCAGCCACGCAGTAGACAGCGCACGCGCAGCAGCCCCCGGAGCAGTTCCGGAGGCTCAGGCAGACGGGGCGCCACCACCACGGCGCGTGCCCGCGGTGGTGGCGACAGCACGCTCCCTTCCGTACCCGGCTGGCTCTGGTTGCTCGGGGGCGGCCTAGTCGGGGTGGCGACCTTTTTCGTCTTGCAAAATATGCACGGTGAAGGCGCAGAACGGGGACCAGCGGAACCGCGCGAGGTCTCCTTGGCACCGCCTGCGGAGGAGGCGTCGACGGAACGAGCACAGGCCGCCGAGGCGAACGATGAGCCGGACACCGCTGAGGAGAGCCGCGAACGCTCCTACGACTTTTACGAACTGCTTATGCAGGATGAGGTCGTCATTCCCGAAGATGAGCCGCCGCCGAGCGCACCCCGAACCCCGCGCCGCGATGAGACCGCGAGCCGTGCCCCTACCGTCGAGGCGGGCTACGACTACCTGCTACAGGCCGGCTCCTTCCGCAGTGCTGAGGACGCCGACCGGCTCCGTGCCATGCTCACCCTGACCGGCCTACCGGCGCAGATCCACACCGTCGAGCTCGACGACGGCCAGCGTTGGCACCGAGTGCGGGTCGGCCCCTTCAACGAGGCGGAAGAGATCGAACAAGCGCGCGGGCGCATGAAAGAGAACAACATCGAACCCCTATTGCTGCGCCAAGGCGGCTAGCTCGTCGCGGCGCAGACGGTAGAGGGCAGAGATGTCCTCATCGGCGTAGCCCTGCTCGATCAGCGCATCGTAGTCGGCCAACGTGCGTTCGATCAGCTCAAGAGCGCAGCCACGGGCGCGCAGGGCAGCACGCACAATCTCCAGATCCTTGCGGTGCAGCTGCAGCTTGAACCCGGGCGGAAAGTGCTCCTGTGCCACGTTCGGGCCGCGCTGAACGAGCTGCCAGCTGCTCGCCGCCCCACCCCCGATGACCTCAACCACTTGTCCGACATCGAGCCCCTGCTGCCGAGCGTAGGCCAAACCGGCGGCAACGCCCTGCATCACCCCCGCGACCGCAATCTGATTGACCGCCTTCGTCGCCTGACCCGTCCCAACCGGCCCCATGTGGTACACCGCACGGCTGATCGGATCGAGCAGCGGGCGAATCCGCTCCAGGACCTCCGCCTCCCCTCCAACCATCATCACCAAGCTCCCCTGGCAAGCCCCCTCCGGGCCACCGGAGACCGGCGCATCGAGCAGTTCACCGCCCCCACTGCGCAACCGCTCAGCGGCGCGGACCGCGGTCTCGGGGGCAACGGTCGAGGTGTCGACGACGACCGTACCCGGGCTCAGTGCTCCGTGCAGCGACTCGATGACCTCAAGCAGATCGGCATCGGCCGAGACGCTGGTGATTACGACATCGACGGCTGCAGCGAGTGCAGCCGGATCGGCGAAGTGGGTCACGCCGTGCTCGGCGGCGAAGGCTGCGGCCTTACTCTGCGTTCGGTTCCACACCCCAGCCAGCAAGCCGGCAGCGGCCAGGTTCGCTGCCATGCCGTTACCCATCGCCCCAAGTCCAATCACCCCAACCTGCATCGCGACCTCCTTAAGAACATGCCCCATACTCCACTGATGATCTCGAACCCGATTGACAGCCGCCAACAACGCTGCCGGTGCTCAGCGCGCGCCTACGGAGCAGCACCACTCTCCAGATAGGTGCTGCCCAGCAGCCCTGCCTCCAGATCGGCCAGGCAGGCACGGCGCGCGGCGGCATCGAGCACGCTCTTTGCCAACCGCCGCCGAAAGGCCGCACTGAGTTCACGCTCATCGAAACCGACCGAGCGCAGCACCGTAGAGACGCTATCCCCTCGCCGCAACGCGGCAAAATGGTAACCGTCACCATCGACCTCGACATTCACCGCATCGGTGCGCCCGAACAGATTGTGCCGATCGCCCAGAATCTCCTGATAGGCCCCAACCATAAAGATCCCGAGCCACAAAGCCGCCCCCGGCTCGGGGGCCGGCAACGGCAGTGTGCTCTCCACCCCCTCGCCGTCGACATAGAGCGAGACGGTGCCGTCCGAATCACACGTCAGATCTTGCACCACGCCGCGGCGCTGCACCGGGTGGTGCAGTCCGGCGAGTGGCACGATCGGAAAGACTTGATCGATCCCCCAGACATCGGGGACCGACTGGAAGAGGGAGAAGTTGGCGAAGAGCTTCGTTGCTAAACGCTGGTGCAGCTCGGTTAGCAGCTCTCGTTGGTGGGGTCGGCGTGGGTCGAGACGCGGCAGCAGTTGTGCGGCGATCGCCTCAAAGCAGCGCTCGGCGTAGGCCCGCTCAGCGAGCCCGAGCACCCCGTGCAGGTAGAGCCCCTGCACCTCCTCCAGGTAGTAGCGGGCGTCGTGATAGACCTCGGTCGGCGGACGCTGCTGCTGCTCATGAAGGGAGCGGTAGAGCTCGCCTAAAGCCATCGCCGCGCCCTCTCCAGGCGGCGACGGCACGCTCCCCGGCGGCGGGCCGTCGGTATCGATTACCGGCGTCAGCAAAACGGCGTGATGCGCCGTCATCGCCCGGCCGCTCTCGGTGATCACGGTCGGATGCGGCAACCCGTGTTCGTCACACACCCCTGCAAGTGCGCCGACCACGTTATGCGCGTACTCGCGCACACTGTAGTTCATCGAACAAAAGGAGCGCGACCGTGTCCCCTCGTAGTCGACCCCGAGACCGCCGCCGACATCGACCTTATCGACTGGCACCCCCAAGCGCCGCAGCTCGGCGTAGCAGCGCGCGCCCTCGGTCAAACCACGGCGTATATCGCGGACGTTAGCGATCTGCGAGCCGAGATGAAAGTGCAGCAGCTCAAGCTGATCGAGCAGTTCAGCCGCACGCAGCTCTTCGATCACAGCAAGGACATCGGCTACGCTCAAACCAAACTTCGAACGTTCGCCGCCGGTGTTTTGCCACTTCCCAGCTCCGATCGAGGCCAACCGGATGCGCACCCCTAAGCGGGGGCGAATCCCGAGTCGCCGCGCCTCACGGATCACCAGCCGCGCCTCGGAACGCTTCTCAAGGACTAAGTAGACCTGCAGCCCAAGCTGTAACCCGCGCAGTGCCAGGCGAATATACTCCGGATCCTTATAGCCGTTGCAGACGACAATCCCCTGTGCCGGAGCCAACGCCAGTACGGCAAGCAGCTCCGGCTTGCTCCCCGCCTCCAGTCCGACCCGGCCGTCAGCGACGATCTCCTCGACCACCGCCCGGTGCTGGTTGACCTTAATCGGATAGACCGGTCGGTAGTCGCCCTGATACGACGCGCTCGCCATCGCCTCACCGAAGGCTTGGCACAGGGTCTCCACCCGATCACGCAAGATGGCCGGGAAGCGCATCAGCACCGGTGGGGCCAGCCCCTGTGCGGCGAGTTGGCCGACGAGCTCACGCAGCTCGACAGCGGGACCTTGGCCACGGTGCGGCAACACACAAAGCCGCCCCTCGGCGTTCACATCGAAATAGCCTTCGCTCCACAGCGGGACGTTGTAGACGGCGCTCGCTGGGCGCTGCTCTGCCTCATTTGCCATATTGGAATGGTACCATTCGGCGGCCTGCACATACGGAGAAGAGAGATTATGGGCGAGAAGTGGTTTATCGAGAAGATCGAGCACGACGGCGTGGCCTTCTCTTTGGCCGTGACTGAGAAGCTTCACGAGGAGCAGAGTGCCTACCAGCGCATTGAGGTCTACCAGACCCGCGAGTGGGGACGTCTACTGGTCCTCGACGGCTGCGTGATGCTCACCGAACGGGATGAGTTCTTCTACCACGAGATGATGTCCCACCCGGCACTGTTCGCGCACCGTGACCCGCGCCGGGTTGCCATTATTGGCGGCGGTGACTGCGGCATCTTGCGTGAGGTGCTGCGCCATGAACAGGTCGAGCACGCCATCCAGGTCGAGATCGACGAACGGGTCACCCGCGTTAGCGAGCGCTTTTTCCCGGAATTGTGTAACGCCAACAACGATGCCCGCGCCGAACTGCGCTTTACTGATGGTGTCGAGTGGATCGGTGCCATCCCCCCCGAGTCGCTCGATCTGCTGATTGTCGACAGCACCGATCCGGTCGGGCCGGCCGCCGATCTCTTCACCTGCAATTTCCTGCGCGCTGCCAGACAAGCACTCACCCCCGGCGGGATTGTGGTCCAGCAGAGCGAATCGCCGCTGCTGCATCGCGACTCGGTCATTGCGCCGCTGCAGCGAGCCGCCAGTGAGGCCGGTTTCGATGGCGTCCACACGCTCACCTTCCCGATGCCGAGCTACCCTTCCGGTTGGTGGTCGGCCACCCTCATAGTCAACGGCGGCGATCCGCGCAACTTTCGCGAAAGCGATGCCGCCGCCAAAGCCTTCCCGACTCGCTACTACAACGCCGAGATCCACCGCGCCGCACTCGCCACCCCGGAACTGCTCAAACCACTCTAGAAGTGCCAGCGCACATCGGCCCCGAGCGAGACGGCAGGGCTGGCATCATAGACTCCGATCCCGAGCCGTGGGCGCACCAGCGCCCCCTCGAGATCGAATCCGGCTCCGATGAGCAGCTGCATATGGTTGTTCCCGGTCGGGTTTTCATCGCCAAAGAGCTCGACGTTGAACTGCGTCCCGGGCTGGAAGGGGTGAGCGTAGCCAATACCCCAGTTGAGATAGGCCGGGGAGGTGCCATCGATCTCATCTTGCACCATCAGACCGATCTCACCGTAGAGCCGACCGTCGCCCAGGCCACGCTGTAGCGGCAGATTGACATAAAAGTCGATCCCGTCACTCGGGTAGGGGAAGATCCGATCGTCGCCTAGCACCCTCGCCCCAAGCTCCAGCGCCAGCGCCTCACTCACTGCGAGCTTTCCGTAAACGGTTGCCCCTTCTAACCCGGAACGATCAGGCGCACCATCATCATCCTTGCGGTTATTCACGAAGACAAAAGAGGCACCATATTCAAAGTTTTCAAAAAGACCGTGGCGCGCCCCAACGGGACCGAGCCGAAAGCTGTCGTAGCTCAGCTCACCCTCCGTCTCGCGCGCCAACTCGTAGTCGGCAGCGGCAAAGAGTTCAGTGGCGTGGGTGGGGAGCACACTCGCACTACTGATGCGCATAGGCGAGAACTCGCCCAGTACAACGCTCGGCCAAAATAGAACCGCAGCGGCAACCGTCGCGGCAACACAACCCGCACACTGGACTCGCCTCATCGTCGCACCACCTCCATGACGGAATGATCCACGGGATCTTTCAGTGATCGGAGCATGGTAAACGATAGCCACTCCGATGCCAGCAGCCAAACGAAAAAGGCGGGCGCCGTAGCGCCCGCAATCGATACCCCACGAAGGAAGGAGTCTCTACTCTGTGCCTGTCGGCTATGGTGTGGCTATGGTGGATGGCCGGGCAGGCCTCAGCACGCCTTTATTGATCACGTAGCCCCTGCCCGGCTATCCATGCGCACTCTCGATCGCCTGCGCTACTTCGCCCTTGCCCCGGTAAAGTCGGGGTAGGCCTCCATACCGCACTCGCTGACATCGAGCCCGTTGCGTTCGTCCTCTTCGCTCGCGCGAATCCCGATCGTGATCTTGAGCACTCCCCAGACGATCAGACTGCTGATGAAGACGAAACCAAAGATGGCCCCGAGACCGGCGAGCTGTCCGGTCACCGTCGCCTCGTCATTCGAGAGCAAGACGGCCAAGACACCCCAGATACCGGCGGTACCGTGCGCCGAGATGGCGCCGACCGGGTCGTCGATGCGCAGCTTATCCAGGGCGACAATGGAGAAGACCACCAGGACACCACCGATGCCGCCGATGGTCGCCGCGAGCAGCGGTGACGGGGTATCGGGACCGGCCGTAATCGAGACCAGACCGGCGATCGCACCATTCAGCGCCATGGTCAGGTCGGCCTTGCCAAAGAGCGCCCGGGCTAGCAGCAGCG
Source organism: Halorhodospira abdelmalekii (assembly GCF_016583625.1). Classification (GTDB taxonomy): domain Bacteria; phylum Pseudomonadota; class Gammaproteobacteria; order Nitrococcales; family Halorhodospiraceae; genus Halorhodospira; species Halorhodospira abdelmalekii. Next base: position 41,030 of record NZ_NRRN01000007.1, read on the forward strand.
AGGCGATCACGCCACCGGCAGCCGCTAAGTTCGTATTCATGAAGACCGTCGCAACGGCATTCGCAGCATCGGCCGAGGAGACCGAGAGCTCGGAGCCGCCGTTGAAGCCGAACCAACCCAGCCACAGGATAAAGGTACCGAGTGCTGCCAGCGGCAGGTTGGCACCGGGAATCGCCCGCACCTGTCCGCCGGGGCCGTATTTGCCCTTACGAGCGCCGAGCAGCAACACACCAGCAAGCGCCGCCGAGGCACCAGCCATGTGCACAATCCCGGAGCCAGCGTAGTCGCTGTACCCGAGCTCATCGAGGAAGCCACCGCCCCAGCTCCAGAGCCCTTGAATCGGGTAGATCAGACCGGTGAGGACCACCGCGAAGATCAGAAAGGCCCAGAGCTTCATGCGCTCGGCGACGGCACCCGAGACGATCGACATCGCGGTTGCGACAAAGACCACCTGGAAGAAGAAGTCGGAGAAGTAAGAGGCGTCGACCTCACCGGCGCGCGCCATCTCGGCGGTAAAGGGCTCAGAGGCCGGAAGCAGGAAGCTAAACGACGGCAACAACCCGAAGAGCCCGCCGTCGCTCTCGTACATAAGGTTCCAGCCGATGAGCATGTACATAATGACCGCGATGGAGTACAACCCGACATTCTTCGTCAGGATCTCGGTCGTGTTCTTCGAACGCACCATGCCCGCCTCGAGCATGGTGAAACCGGCAGCCATCCACATCACGAGGGCGCCGGATAGCAAAAAATAGAAGGTATCTAAGGCATACGCCAGTTCGATGACGTCTTCCATTGGTCACTCTCCTCTAACAGATCAATCGGAGCGGCCGCGCGCTAGAGCGCATCGGTGCCGGTGTCGCCGGTACGGATGCGCACCGCCTGTTCAACGTTGAAGACGAAGATCTTGCCGTCACCGATCTTCCCGCTATTGGCGGCATTGGTGATCGCATCGCAGGCGCGTTCAACAAGACTGTCATCGATGGCGACTTCGATTTTCATTTTAGGGAGAAAGTCAACGACATATTCGGCCCCTCGATAGAGCTCTGTATGGCCCTTCTGCCGCCCGAACCCCTTCACTTCAGTCACCGTGATCCCCTGCACACCGATGGCAGACAGGGCCTCACGGACGTCGTCAAGCTTGAAAGGCTTGATAATCGCCGTCACTAATTTCATAGCGGATGTCCTCATTCAACGCAGTCAACGCATAGAGCAGAACCGCAGCGAAGCGTATAGCCAGGGCTGAGGTGAAGAGGGTTTTGCATAAGCCGTGCCACCCCCTGCTCCCTGGGGCTGGCAAGGCGCCTCGTGCGCGTCTGCAGCCTGACTCGCCTTGGCTCCGAGACGGCGATCTAAACCGAACCCATACAACGGACACGATGCCTAATACCCAGGCAAGCGTGGTGATCGCGGGCGGCTTCGCAAGGGGGCAACACACGGTGAGGTCGCACGGCATGGCCACGGCATGGCCAGAAGCGACAAAATGCCTGTAAGATGGTTGGGGCGCAGTGCGGAGTGGGCGGGGGCGATCACGGGCGCAACGAATGTGTCGCAAGGTGCCTACGCGAGCCGGGCTCGACGTTAGCGGGCGGTGGCGGTGGTAACGGTAGCAACGATGAACAGCCGCCAGCAGGGTCGGGGCGCGGCTGGGCAAAGCGGTTTGCGGGGTCACGTCGCAGTCGGTTGCACCATTATGGCTGGACAGCACCACCTCGCCGCACACCCAGCGCACCACATGAGTGCAGACGGTCGTTATGAGGAGCGCAGCTATGCTCGACAACAAGACCATCGATGAATTGGCCCAAAAGCTGACGGCGAACCTGCCGGCAGGCGTGCGTGAGTTCCACGAAGAGGTGGAGAAGAACGTTCGCGCCTCCCTGCAGGCTGGGTTTTCTCGGCTTGATCTGGTTACCCGGGAGGAGTTCGATGCGCAGGCCAAAGTGCTAGCACGCACCCGTGCCCAACTCGATGAACTGAGCCGGCGTATTGCCCAGCTCGAGAGCCAGCGGCAACAGGGCGACAAGAGCAACGCCGCGGGCAACGCCCCTGGAGGCGGTGCGGAGTCTTAGCCGCCTCCGGCCGCTGCGACAAACTCCGAGCGTTATCGAGTTGCCGAAGACCCCCAGCCTTTGCGGGCTGGGGACGGTGTTGGTTGGTGTGTAAGGAAGAGCCATGGATGCCTGTTACGACCTGATTGTCATCGGCGGCGGCAGCGGCGGAGTCGCGACCGCGCGTCGTGCCGCAGAGTACGGCGCACGCGTTGCGCTGATTGAACGCGAGCGCCTCGGCGGCACCTGTGTCAACCTCGGCTGTGTGCCGAAGAAGATCATGTGGTACGCCAGCGAGACGGCATCGTCGCTGGAGCACGCTGCGGAGTTCGGCTTCAGCGTGGCCCCGCACGCCTTCGATTGGACCACCCTGAAGACGCGGCGTGACGCCTTCGTAGCCCGCCTCAACGAGATCCACAGCACCAATCTGGAACGCTCAGGCATCGATCTCTATCGCGGGCACGGTCGCCTCGTCGGCGGCAACGCCGTTGCGGTCGGCGAACAGCAGCTGCGCGGTACGAACATTCTCTTAGCGCCGGGGGCACGTCCGCGCCGGCCGCAGATTCGCGGCGCCGAACACGGCATCGACTCCGATGGCTTTTTCCAGCTCGAGCAGCTGCCGCGGCGGGTCGCGGTCGTCGGCGCTGGCTACATCGCCCTGGAACTCGCCGGGGTGCTCCACCACTTAGGCGCCGATACCACCCTGGTGGTGCGTCACGACGGCCCCCTACGCACCTTCGATCCACTGCTGCGCGAAGCCCTCTTGGAGGCTCTGGCGGTGAGCGGACCGCGTCTGCAGACCGGTTTTACCAGTGCCGCCTGCGAGCCCGATCCGAGCGGGAACGGGCTCTGCTTGGTCAGCGCGAACAAGGAGCGGCTGAGCGGCTTTGATACCGTCATCTGGGCCATCGGCCGTGACCCGGCCACCGACGACCTCGGCCTCGCACGAGCCGGCGTCGATTGCCGCCCCGATGGGACCATACCAGTCGATGCTTATCAAACGACCTCGGTGCCGCACATCTTTGCCGTGGGTGATGCCATCAGCCCGGATCACCAGCTGACCCCGGTCGCCATTGCCGCGGGCCGGCGTTTGGCCGATCGCCTCTTCGGCGGCGCTGACAAGCGCCACTTGGAGTACCGCGACATCCCGACGGTGGTCTTCAGCCACCCCCCGCTCGGCACCGTCGGCTTGACCGAGCCGGAGGCCGTCGCCCACTACGGCGCCGACGCGGTGCGCTGCTATCAGACCCGTTTTGCCCCGATGCGCTACGCCCTCGCCCCGGCCGAGCACAAGATTCGCAGCGCTATGAAACTGGTGACCGTAGGCGCGGAGGAGAAGATCGTCGGCATCCATCTTTGTGGTGACGGCGCCGATGAGATGTTGCAGGGCTTTGCGGTCGCGCTGCGAATGGGTGCAACGAAGCGCGATTTCGATGAGACAGTGGCCATCCACCCGACCAGCGCCGAGGAGCTGGTCACGCTGCGCTGACGAGAGCGGAGAGAGAGGGTGAGCGGACCCGAGCCAAACACTGCGGCCGAAGGAGGGGAGTGAGGAGATGGAGCGGGTGATGGGAATCGAACCCACATCGCCAGCGTGGGAAGCTGGAGCTCTACCATTGAGCTACACCCGCAGTGCCGTCGGGAGTGATCGTACCGCCAACCGCGGTCCGGTGCAAGCCCGTTATAGGCCCGCTGCCAGCCCGGCGAAGAGCTTGAAAAGGCTGCACTCCATACCTTCACGGGCCACCGGCCGCCTCGCTAAATCGTCGCGCGGTTCGAAGCGATTCAGTATGCACGACGGCTGCGCTCACTGTTCCGGCGCCAACGTGCGTAAAATCAACTGCTCGGTAGCGGCTGCGGGCGCTACCACCGCTTTTTGAACCCCCCACCAGTTTGAGAGGTCGTGATGTCAGAGAACACGATCGCTGTAGAGCGGATAGTGGTGTCAATCAACGGCGCGTCTTACGAACTGACCACCGGAGCCAATTGCACCGATGCGCTGGCTCAGCTTGGGCTGGAACCGACCCAGCGCCTTGCCGTCGAACTCAATGAAGAGATCGTCCCACGCAGTCAATTAGCAACGCATAGGCTGCAGGATGGCGACCGGATGGAGATCATTCAGGCCGTTGGTGGCGGCTGAAGGTCGGAACGAAGCTTATTCGACAACAACATAGGAGCGTACCCCTCTATGTCCGATTCCGATCCGCTGATCATTGCCGGACGCGAATACCACTCACGACTGCTCGTCGGTACCGGCAAGTATCGTGATATCGAGCAGACCCGCGATGCTATCGCCGCTAGTGGTGCGGAGATCGTCACCATCGCTCTGCGCCGCAGCAACATCGGCCAAGATCCGCACGAGCCGAACTTGCTCGATGCCGTCCCCCCCGATCGCTACACCATTTTGCCGAATACCGCCGGCTGCTACACCGTGAAGGACGCCGTGCGCACCTGCCGCTTGGCGCGCGAGCTGCTCGATGGCCACAACTTAGTCAAGCTAGAGGTCCTTGGCGATGAGCGGACCCTCTACCCGGACGTTCCAGCGACGCTAGAGGCCGCAGCGACGCTCGTCGCCGAAGGCTTCGAGGTGATGGCCTACACCAGCGACGACCCGATCGCCGCGCGGCGGCTCGAGGAGATCGGCTGTGTGGCCGTCATGCCGTTGGCCGCACCGATTGGCTCGGGGCTGGGGATTCAAAACCGCTACAATTTGTTGGAGATTGTCGAACAGCTCTCGGTCCCGGTGCTCGTCGATGCCGGCGTCGGCACCGCCTCCGACGTCGCCGTCGCGATGGAGCTCGGCTGCGATGCGGTGCTTCTCAATACGGCGATTGCCGGCGCCCAGGACCCGGTGCTGATGGCCTCAGCGATGCGCAAGGCCGTCGAAGCCGGACGTGAAGCCTTCCGCGCCGGACGGATTCCGAAGCGCCGCTACGCCTCGGCCTCCTCACCGCTGGACGGAACCTTCTTTTAACCCCTTTCTAACCGTAACCGCTTAGGTCATTCGAGTGCGTGCATGTCGAGTCCATCCGAGAACCCAGCGAACCGATCTGATCGGCCGAACACCCTCCTCCGCCCGACCCGCTCATTTGTCCGCCGCGAGGGCCGCCTGACCCGCGGTCAGGCCGCTGCCCTGGAGCGTTTATGGCCTCGCTACGGGGTCGAGTCCGAGGGCGTGATCGATCTTGATCAACTCTTTGGCCGAAACGCTGAGCGGGTGCTCGATATCGGCTTCGGCAATGGCGAGGCCTTAGTCGCCATGGCTGCAGCCGATCCGGCGCGCGACTACTTAGGGGTCGAGGTGCACCGCCCTGGTATCGGCCACTGTCTGCGCAGCGCCGAGCAACACGGACTCGGCAATCTGCGCCTCTTCGCCGGCGATGCCGTCGAGCTGCTGCGCGCTCACTTGCCGGAGCGCTCGCTGGCTGCGGTGCACCTCTTCTTTCCCGATCCGTGGCCGAAAAAGCGCCACCATAAGCGGCGACTGCTCCAGCCCGCCTTCCTCGATCTGCTCGTCCCGCGCCTAACACCGGGCGCGATTTTGCACCTCGCGACCGACTGGGAAGAGTACGCGCTGGCGATGTTAGCCTGCCTGGAGGCCGATGCGCGCTGGGTCAATCTCGCCGGTCGCGGCGCCTTTCTCCCGCCACCGCCGCCGCGCCCGCGCACCAAGTTCGAGCGTCGCGGGCTGCAGCGCGGTCATACCGTCTACGATCTGCGCTATCGATTGGTGTAGCCACGCGGCGGGCAGAGTCCTCGGCGCAACCCAACCGCTTCGGCGAGGTGATCGACCCCGATCGTCTCCTCAGCGGCCAGATCGGCGATGGCGCGCGCGACCCGCAGGAGTCGGTAGTGCCCGCGCGGCGAGAGGCCGAGCGTCGTGCTCGCTTGCGCGAGCAGCTCTTCGGCCGCATCGCTCAACGGCGCGATCGCCCGCAGCCCTTCGCCGTCGAGATCGGCGAGGATCGCTCCGTAGCGCTCGTTTGCATATTGGCGCGCGGCGGCAACGCGTGTGGCGACAACCGCAGTCGGCTCACCGTTGACGGCGGTACGCAGCTCTTGCGGTGTTAAGCGCGGCACTTCGATGGCCAGATCGAAGCGCTCAAGCAACGGCCCGGAGATGCGCCCTCGATAGCGCTGAACTTGCTCCGGCGAACAGCGACACGACCGTTCCGGATCGCCGTGGTAGCCGCACGGGCACGGATTCATCGCTGCGACCAGCTGAAATGCAGCAGGATAGGTCACCTGACCGCGGCTGCGCGAGACTGTTACCTGGCGCGTCTCGAGCGGTTCGCGCAGTGCCTCCAGGGCGTGGCGTGCCAGTTCCGGGAGCTCATCGAGAAAGAGGATACCGCGGTGGGCGAGCGAGACCTCTCCGGGGCGCGGGGGGTGATTGCCGCCACCGACTAGGGCCGCCGTCGAGAGGGTATGGTGGGGCGCCCGAAAGGGCGGTTGTCGCCACGTCGCCGGGGCAACGCCGGCGCCGCTGACTGAGCGCACGGCGGCGATCTCCAAGGCGTGCGTCTCATCAAGCGCCGGCAGTAGACCGGGCAGGCGGCCCGCGAGCATGCTCTTGCCGGTCCCCGGTGGGCCGCTCAGCAGTAGATTCAACCCACCGGCTGCGGCGATCTCCAAAGCGCGGCGAGCGGCGGCGTGGCCGCGCACATCGGCCAGGTCGGGGTAGGTCGCGAGCTCGTGGGGGTGGTTCGGTGCTCCGAGCGTCGGCAGCGGCGTTCGCTGCTCGATATGCTCGATCACATCGATCAAGCGCGCGGCCGCGTATGCTCCGTGCGGGTGGACCAAAGCCGCCTCGTCGCGATCGGCTGTCGGTATGATCAGCTGGCGCTCCGCTTCACGAACCGCTAACGCCGCCGGCAGCACCGCCCCGACCGCGCGAAGCTCGCCGGTCAAGGCAAGCTCACCGAGAAACTCAAGATTGCCGATCTCGCTGTTTAACTGGCCCGATGCGGCGAGAATCCCAACGGCGATCGCCAGATCGAAACGGCCACTGCTCTTGGGCAAATCGGCCGGTGCGAGATTGACGGTAATTCTGCCGAGCGGAAAGTCCAGTCCGCTGTTAGTGATGGCGCTAAAGACGCGATCACGCGACTCGCGCACTTCAGCGCGCGGCAGACCGACAAGAGAGAATGCGGGGAGCCCCGGCGCGAGGTGAACCTCGACGAAGACCTCGGGGGCGGCGACGCCGACGGCCGCTCGTGCCTGTGCTACGGCTAAAGACATTGTAATTGGCCCTCCATGGCCCCTTCGCTCTGACCTTCGCTGTCAGGGCGAAGGTCGGATTGCTGCTAAAGCTGCTCCTGTGCGACGGACACTCTACCACGTTATCGGCGTAGTGCAACGGCGAGAAAGAGCGCCCGCGGCGCCACCTCCCTGCGGCGTCTCGCGGGCATCAGCGCCATTGAGCTGGCGCGCTAGGCAAAGAGCAGCGGATTGCGCGTAACGCTGACCATGATGACGTAGAAGAAGATGGCGATGGCAGCGAAGAAGAAGCCCATCCGCACCGGGCGGGCCTTCTGACTGCCCAGGGCGATGGCACCGCAAACGATATAGGCGACCAGACCGATGACCTTGACCGTCAGCCAGTGATCGACAAAGGGGTACTGGCTGACCATAAACATCAAGATGAGCGCCGTTGTCAGCAAGATGGCGTCGACGGCCGAGGGGATCGCCTTCAGGGCGCGATGGTGAAACCACGCCGAATCACTAAAGAGCAGATAGCCGCGGGCGATGAATAATCCAATGCTCAGATAGGCCGCTAAGAGGTGGAAGAGGTAGAGCGTTTCGTGCATGCCTTCGATCCCTTCTGTTGCGATTCCAGATGGCGGGGCTATTCTTGCCTGCTCCTGCATTTGGCGGCAAGCCCCCTCGGCGCTGCACCGCAGCGGTGCGGTGGTGCATCACGGTGCCCGCGCACGGTGCAGCGGTGTGGCAACACCCCGGCCAGTGCTCTGTTAAAGCGATTTCGCGCAATTGGCACGATGTGTGCAGAAAGCCCTGCGCAGCGTGATAACGCCCTGCGCAGCGTGATCTTGTTCGCGCCTCTTTCGTAAGGAGCACAATAACTATGCACATTCGACATAAGAACCGCCTTCTGCTTGCCGCGTGCGGCCTCGCCGGCGTCAGCCTAGCCGGTCCACTCGCCGCTGAGGAGGAACTCGGGGCCGGTTTTAGCCTCTCATCGAACGTCGCCCTCACCTCGAACTACGTCTTCCGCGGTTGGTCCGAGAACGACGAGGAGCCCTCCATCCAGGGTGGTTTCGATATCGCCCACACCAGTGGCATCTACTTCGGCACGTGGGCAGCGGCGGCTGCAGCCGGGGCGCTGGAGCTGGATTACTTCATCGGCTATGGCCACGATCTGACCGATACCCTATCGCTTGATGTCGGGATGTACTACTACGGCTATCCCGACGCTGAAGGCGACCCCGATACGCTCGAGTTTTACGCCGGTCTCGGCTTGGCGCTCGCAGTAGCCGACGGCGACTTCTACGTCCACTACTCCGACGACTACTTCGGTCGCGAAGAGGCATCAATCTATCTAGAGACGAACTGGAGTATACCGATCGCTGCCGGTTTTTACGGCATAGTCCGAGCCGGTTATTTGATTACTGATGACCTAGAGGACGAAGAGAACGGCGTGGACTCCATCGAAGGCTTCGACTACGCCATCGGTCTCGGCTACGAGTACGGCACCCTCGATTTCAGCCTGATCTACGCCGACCACGAAGAGGATGACGACGATCAGGTCGCCTTTACGATCGCCCGCTCCTTCTAAGCGTATCCTGGCCGCGCTCCGGTCAGGCGAAAGCGCTCTGGCTCAATCGGTTCCAGAGCGCTTTTTTCGTGCTGGTGTGATCGTCGTCACCTATTGTTAACCCAGCACCCCGAGGGCATTGAGGAAGACCACCGCGATCGCCACCGGTACGACGTAGCGCACCGCGATCAGCCACGACCGGTAGAGCCACCGGTTGCCGAAGGCCAGCTCACCCTCGCTGACCTGCAACGGCATAACCCAGCCGACAAAGAGGGCGATCAGCAAGCCGCCTAAGGGCAGCATGATGCTCGTCGAGAGATACTCGGCAATCTCCATGAAGTTCAATTCGAAGAGGGTATAGCCCGACCAGGCGTTAAACGAGAGCAACGAGCCGATCCCCAGCAACCAGGCAGCCCCGGCGATCGTCGCCGTCGCCAGGGGGCGTTGCCAGCCGCGCGATTCGACCAGATAGGCCGTCGCCGGCTCCATGATCGAGATCGCCGAGGTCAACGCGGCAAAGGAGAGTAGAATGAAGAAGACCGTGCCAAAGAGCAGCCCGCCCGGCATCTGCCCAAAGCCGTAGGAGAGGGTCACGAAGACCAAGCCTGGTCCCTGTTGCATATCCAGGCCGGCGGCGAGAATGATCGGGAAGATGGCCAGCCCGGCAATCAGCGCAATCAGGGTATCGGCCCCGGCAATCGCCCCGCTATTGACCGGAATCGACGAGCGGCTTGAGAGGTAGGAGCCGTAGGCCATGATCGCCCCCAGGCCGAGGCTCAGGGTAAAGAAGGCCTGCCCCATCGCCACCAGCACTGCCTGCCCGGTCAGGGCGCTGAAATCGGGCGTAAACATGAACTCCAGCGCCTCGGTAAAGGCGCCCGCCCCCATGCCGTAGCCAACCATTACCAGTAGCAGGAAGAAGAGGATCGGCATCAACAACCGGACTGCCTTCTCCAGTCCCTGCTCGACTCCGCGCATCACGATCCAGGCGGTGAACGCCATAAAGAGTGTATGCCACAGCAGCAACCGGCCGGGGGAACCGAGCAAGGTGCTAAAGAACTCATCGACGGTGGCGGTGTCGGCGCCAGTAAACGCACCCGTCATCGTGTAGGGAACGTAGGCCAACGACCAGCCACCGACGACCGAGTAGAACGAGAGCACTAAGAAGCCGGCCACTACACCCAGCCAGCCGAGGATTTGCCACACCGGCTTCGCGCCGTAACGTGCCGGCAAGGTGCGCATCGTATTGATCGGACTTTGACGGCCGGTGCGCCCAATCAAGATCTCGGCGATCATCACCGGCAGCCCGATGAGCAGGATGCAGCCAAGATAGACGAGGATAAAGGCAGCCCCGCCGTACTCGCCGACTACGTACGGAAACCGCCAGATATTGCCCAGTCCGACCGCTGATCCGGTCGCGGCGAGCACAAAGGCCCATCGCGACCCCCACTCACCGTGTATGGACGCTTGCTGAGACCCACTCATGCCAGCCATCCCCCGTGGTATTGTCCGGAATTGGAAATCGGAGCGTAATACAGGATGCGGGTAGCGGAAACCCCTTCTCTACGCGGCATCTCGGACACATTGAGCACTGCACCGGCTTCGACAGGCCCACACGACTCGGCCCCGTACGGCTTATGCGGCCAAACGAACCGCACTCGGTAGCGCCACATCCATAGCAATCGGCAAATGGTCCGAGAGGGCGTGCTTGAGCACCCGCGCTCGCTCCACGAGCAGCGTCGGACTGACCAGGATATGGTCGATGTTGCGCTTAGGCCGCCAACTCGGGAAGGTATGCAGGCCGTGAATTGGCTCGGAGAGATCTGTGCGGCGCCGTAAGCGCGTCAGTTCCCGGCTCTGCGAACGGCAGTTGAGATCGCCCATGAAGATGACGTGGCGATGCTGCCGGATCAGCTCGACAAGAAAGTCGATTTGACGCAGTCGTGCGCGTCGGCTTAAAGCCATATGGACCAGGACGACATTCAACGCTTCATCGCCCATTCCAAACCGGATCTGCAACGCCCCGCGCCCCGGTATGATCCCCGGCAAACGGTGCTCAATGATCTCCGCCGGGCGATAGCGACTCAGCAAACCGTTGCTCTGCTGCGCCAAGTGTCCTATATCGCGATTGGTCTGGATGTACCAGTAGGGGAAGTCGCCTTTATAGGCGAGGTACTCGACTTGGTTCATAAAGCCGGTACGGAAACTGCCACCATCGACCTCCTGCAGCCCCACCAAATCGAAGGGCGCGATCCAGTCACCGATACGATCGAGATTGCCCTGCCGATGGGCGTCGGGAAGGAGATGCTTCCAGCCGCGGGTGAAGTAGTGGTGATAGCGCGAAGTCTCGATGCCGCCCTGGATGTTGTAGCTCAGCACCCGAATGGATGGGGGTGCGGCGACGGCCAGACTCGGGCGCAGCGTGCTGTAGACTCCCTCAGGGAGCCGATGCGAGAGATTGGTCATGGCCCAAGCGCGGCGCCCTCCGGCGGGAGGGCGCCAAATACCAACGCTTCAAATCCGTCTCTGCTACTTCTTAGCGGCATCCATGCTCGCAAGAAACGCGGCCACAGCCTCGATATCCTCAGCGGTCATCCGCTTCGCGATATCGCGCATTTCGCTGTTGCGATCGGAGGTGCGCTCGCCGCTTTGGTAGCCCTTCAAGGCCTCCACGGTGTAGGTCTGATCTTGACCGGCGACGAGGGGATAGAGCGCGCCCTGCACCCCCTGACCGCGCGGACCGTGACACCCGGTGCAGGAGGTCACGTTGCGGTCGCGTACACCGGCGAAGTAGATCTGCCGTCCCCGCTCGGCCAGCTCCTCGTCGACCTCTTGGGCCGGCGGCGGATTCAGCTGAGCGTAATAGGCCGCCAAGTTGCGGATATCAGCATCCGAGAGACCCAGCGACTCGGGAGTCATCAACCCCTGCGGGTCGTACCGCTCTTCGTCCCGGAAGAGCCGCAGGTGATGGCGGGTGTAGTCGGCTTGCTGACCGGCAACACTCGGCCAGCCAGGGACCTCACTCACCCCGGACCCACCGTGACAAGCCGCACAACTTTCCTGATGGAGCCGCTCGCCAGCCCCGATATCAACCTCGTCGGCACTCGCCACCCCGATACCCAGGGCAAGGATGGCGGCCATGGCGAAAATCTGCGTGCGATGGTACATAGTCTTCGTTCTGCTCCGCTGATGGAGTGGGCTCACTCGCGCGCGTCCGCGGACGCTAAACGGGGAACACTTATAGCAGCCGTTCCATGAGGCGTCAATTTACTTGTTTCGGAAGCCACTTAGCAAAGGCGAATCTACCATGCATACAGAACGCCAGGCCATCAACAAGCCTTATCGAGAGGCACGCTTCCGGTTGAGTGCGCCGACCCCGGCCGATCTCTGCCCTGATGAAGGGATCGAAGTCGCCTTTGCCGGCCGCTCCAACGTCGGCAAATCGAGCCTCCTCAACGCCTTGACTGAGCAACACAAGCTCGCTCGCACCAGCGGTACACCGGGGCGTACCCAGGCGATCAATGTCTTCGACCTCGACGACCAGCGCCGCCTCATCGACCTGCCCGGTTACGGCTACGCCAAGGTCCCAGTCGCCATCAAACGGCGCTGGGAGCGCGCCCTGCCTGAGTATTTCGGCAGCCGTCGTTCGCTGCGCGGAGTCGTCGTCATCATGGACATCCGCCACGCCCCAACACCGCTCGATATCCAGATGCTGCGCTGGTGTGCGGCCACCAAGTTGGCCGTTCACGGCGTCTTGACCAAGGCCGATAAGCTCAAGCGCGGCGCAGCTCAAGCGCGCCAGCGTGAATGTCTGAAGGCGCTTACCGAGGCCGACCTGAAACTGACGAGCATCCAGCGCTTTGCGGCCCCGCAGCGCGACGGGGTCGCCGCACTTGCCGAGGTGCTCAATATCTGGTTCGGCTGGGCCGAAGAGCCGCCACCCCCCCCCACCCCGAGTGCGGGCACGGCCGATCGGGAACCTTCGAGCGCGACTTATGGTCGCACCTATTAGAGGCGGCTATAATAGGTCCGTAGCGTAACCTCCCTTCAAGCGTTCTGGCGTGGCGCTGGAGACCCCCGGCCCTCCCCCAGGGTCGGGGGCGCACTTGGCCCCGGTACTCCGACCCCCAGGAGCCGGGGTCCTTTCTTTTTGGCGTCCTTGCGCATCTAAACGCCGGAGGATTCCTACCAAACCGCGCCGCAGTGCTCCGCCTATAGCGGCGCGGCGGCCGATCCGCGCTGTAGCGTCTCGAAGGCGAGGCGGCGCTGATGCGCCGGCGCCGCCTCGGGAGCGTGACTGACGATAAGGACGGTACGCCCCTGCAGCCAAGGCTCTAAGCGGTGGCAAACCGTCGCGGCAGTCTCATCATCAAGCCCACGAAACGGCTCATCGAGCAACACCACCGGGGCATCGGTTAGCACCACCCGAGCCAGCGCTAAGCGCCGTGCCTCGCCGCCGGAGAGCTGTGCCCCCCCTTCCCCGACCCACGCCTCTAGTCCCGCGGCGTTTGCCGCGATGCGCTGATCGAGCGCGACACGCTGCAGGGCCGCCCAAAGGGCCTGATCATCGGCCTGCGGGGCGGCGAGACGTAGGTTAGCCGCCACCGTATCGGCGAAGAGTTCAGTGCGCTGCGTCAGGTAGCCCAACGCGCCAAAGCGCTCGGCCTCGGGCCACGCCGTGCTCGCTCGCTCGCCCAGGTAGACGGTACCACCCTGCGGCACGATAAAACCGGCGATCAGATCAAGGAGGGTCGACTTTCCACTCCCCGAGGGGCCGTAGACAACCACCTGCTCACCCGCTGCGATGTGCAGATCGACCTGCTCCAGGATCGGCTCAGCGTAGGTATGGTGGCGAAAATCGACTTTATCGAAGCGGATCGGGAGCGCGGTCTGCGGCGCAGCGGCAGCGGCGGGCTCGCGCGGACCCGCTTCTGCGCCAGCAGCCGGAGCTGTGCTCGGAGCCGGGGTCGCCGTTGCATCTGGCCCGACCGCTTCAGTTCCAGTTGGCCCAGTGCGTACCGTTGGCCCCGACGCCGCTCCAAGCGCTCCAGCACTCGTAGCGGCCTCATCGACGACCTCGCCCCTTTGTAGCTCAAGCAGCCGCCGGGCCGCGGCCCGGGTCCGCCCGAGCTGCTGCCACGCCCCCGGCAAGGCACTCAGCGCCTCACCGGCTGCCAGCGCCGCCAGTGCCGCCAGCGCCAAGATCGGGCCGCTGATCTCACCCGCCTGATAGAGCGGGATGCCGCTGAGCAGAGCTGCGAGCAACGCGGCGTGCCCGAGCAGACCGACTGCGGCATCGCCGAGCCCGGTCAGGCGCTGCGCCCGCGCCCGGGCCTGCGCCAAGCCGTGCGCAGCCCTCATCAAAACCCGCTCTTGACGTTCCAGAGCGCCGCCGGCACGCAGCTCGGCCAGCCCCTGTACGGCATCGACCCCAGCACCCCGCAGCGCCGGCAGATGACGATCAATCGCCTCGCCATGGGGGAAACCGAGCCGCCATGCAGTGGCGGGCAGCAGCACCCCCCCGATGGCGAGGACGGCCCCCACCGTCCACCCCAGCGGGCCGGTCAGCACAATCAGCACACCGACGGTCAGCACGATCGTCACCGCCGCCGCCAGCGTCGGTCCGACGATGCGCAGATAGAGGTTATCGAGCGCCTCGACATCGGCCGTCATGCGATTGAGCAGCTCGCTACGACGCAGCCGTGCTAAGCGTGGCAACGGCACCGGTGCCAGTGCCCGAAAGAGTTGCCCGCGCAGTCGGGCCAGCGCCCGCAACACCGCATCGTGGTGAACCAAGCGCTCGAAGTAGCGGGCTACGGTCCGGGCGATGGCGAAGAAGCGAATCCCGGCACTCGGGCGATAGACCTCCAGGGCCAGCCCGCTTAACCCCGCCACGGCGGCGGCGGTGATGAGCCAGCCTGAGAGCCCCAGCAAGCCGATCGCCGCCAGCAGGCTGACGATCAACAGCGTGGTGCCGAGCGCTAAGCGCCCGCGCTCTGCCTTCAGGTCTTTAAGAAAGGGCAGCAACTCACGCACGTCGATCCTCCACCAAGCGGCCGTGCTCGATCACCACGATGCGCTCCCCCCAAGCGTGCACGGCGGCGTCGTGGGCCACCATTAAGATCGTTCGCCGGCCATCCGCTAAGCGTGCCAGTGCCTTGAGCACCCGCTCGGCGCTCGCCGGATCGAGCCCGGCGGTCGGCTCATCGAGCAGCAGCAACGGGGCCCCGGATAAGACGGCACGGGCCAGCGCTAAACGGCTCGCCTGCCCACCGGAGAGGCCGTAGCCCCCCTCGCCCAGGGGGGTATCCAGCCCCTGTGGGAGGGCCTGCACGACGGCCTCCAGATCGGCCTCACGCAGTGCCGCCCACAGTCGCTGCTCGTCCTCACCCCCGTGAGCTTCGCTTAACGGCGCGGCGGCAGCCAGCGGATCAGCGAGCAGTAGATTCTCGCGGATGGTGCCGTGGAAGAGCCACGGCTGCTGTCCAACCCAAGCCACGCCCGCGCCTCCGGGCGGTAGGGCATCACCGATGCGCACCTCGCCGCGGGTCGGCTCTAAAAAGCCCGCGGCCAAGTGCAGCAGCGTCGACTTGCCAGCCCCACTCGGACCGCGAATCACCACCCGCTCGCCGGCCTCGATGCGCAGATCGAGATCGCGTAACCCCACCATCGCTGTAGACGCCTGCCCCTCCGCAGGCCGGTCAGCCGGCTCAGTCGCCTCGGCGGGCGCCGTCGGGAAGGTCACACTCACACCGCGAAAGGCCACAGCGACCGGGTTCGGGATGGGCAAACCACTCTCCGGCTCGCGAATAGCAACGGCCTGAGCGCACCACTCGGCTGCGCTCAGCTCACGCGGCACGGGTTCGGCAAGCAGTTGAGTGATCTCTTTGGCAGCACCGACAGCCGTCGCCTTATCGTGGTAACAAACGGCGAAGCGGCGCAGTGGTAAAAAGATTTCAGGCGCTAAGATCAGGATCGCCAGCCCACTAAAGAGACCGAGCTGCGGCCCGGGACCAAACTCCAGGAAGCCAAGCAGGGAGAAGCCAACATAGATCGCCACCAGGGCGATTGAGAGGGCGCTGATCAACTCTAAGGCCGCCGAGGAGAGAAAGGCGACCTTAAGCACCTCCATACTGCGCGCCCGATAGTGGTCGGCGGCTCGCTCGACATCGGCAGCGGCCCGCTCACCGGCGCGGAACAGGCGCAGCGTCGCGAGACCCCGGAGACGATCGAGGAAGTGGGCGCTGATGCGATTGATCGCCTGCTGCTGGGCTTGCGCACGCCGCTCGGCCCGCATCCCGATCAAGGCCATAAAGAGCGGCACCAACGGCACCGCCAACAGCAACAGCGCCCCGGCCAGCGGATCGAGGACAAAGACGACCACGATCAGCGCCAACGGCACCAGACTCGCCAAGACCATCTGCGGCAGGTAGTGCGCATAGTACCCCTCAAGCGCCTCGACCTGCTCGACCAAGGTGCTCGCCACACTGCCGCTGTGATAGCGCTGCAAGCGCGAAGGCCCAAGCGCCGCAACGTGTCGATAGAGACGCTGACGAATAGAAGCGGTGATCGCCTGCGCACTCCAAGCCCCCGCCGCGCCGCGCGCCCAGGTGCAGAGAGCACGCCCGATAAAGACCCCGGCGAGCGCGACCGCGTACGGCATCAATGCACTCAGGGGCGTCTTCTCGATAATGGCGGCATGGACGATCCAGGCGATTAGCAGCGCCTGGGCAACAATCAGCGCCGCATCAAACAGCCCGACGCCGATATGGGCCGTGACCGCAGTGCGGGCCGGGGCAATCTGCGCCCGCAGCCAGCGGCTCGGCCGCTCGGTCGTGCTTTCCAAAGCCGGCGCAGTCGCTGCAGTAGCATTTGGGGCGCGGACTGCCATTTACGAATACCCGGTGCTCGGGCGCACCTTGCCGCGAAAGACCCAATACGTCCAGGTGGTATAGCCTATGATGATCGGCAGCATAAAGAGGATCCCGAGCAGGATAAAGAGCTGTGACTCCGGCGCTGAGGCCGCTTCGTCAAAGGTGACGTGGGGCGGTATGGCGTAGGGCCACTTGCTCGCCACAATCCCGGCAAAGGCCGATAAAAAGAGCCCGATGGCGGCGAAAAAGGGCAAATACTCGCGCCGCTCTTGGACCGCCCACCACAGCAGTAGCAGCGCCAAAGCACCGAGCAGCGGCAGCGGCAGAAGCCGTGGCCACTCACTCAGCCAGCGCTCCATGACCTGCGGCTGCGTCAACGGTGTCCACAGGCTGACGACCAACAGGCAGAGCGCCACCGCAACCACCAGCAGCGGGGTCACCCGATAGAGCCACTGCTGCGTCGTCCCCTCGGTCTTCATGATGCCCCAGGTTGCACCCAGCAAGGCGTAGCCCAGCACCAGCGAAAGCGCAGTAAAGAGGGTGAAGGGGGTTAACCAGTCGAAGGCACCGCCGACATAGACCATCCCCTCGACCTCAATTCCCTGCACGAAGGCGCCGATGACAATCCCTTGCGCCGCCGCGGCCACGATCGAACCACCGGCAAAAGCGGCATTCCACCACGGCCGCGACCGTCGCGATTTAAAGCGAAACTCGAACGCCACACCGCGGAAGATCAATCCGGCGAGCAGCAGAAAGACGCCGAGGTAGAGCGCCGGCAGCAGGATCGAGTACATCGCCGGGAAGGCGGCGAGCAGCCCAGCGCCGCCGAGCACCAACCACGTCTCGTTGCCGTCCCAGACCGGGGCGACCGAGCGCATAACATCATCGCGCGCGCGCTCATCGGGCATGAAGGGGTAGAGGATCCCGACCCCCAAATCGAAGCCATCAAGGACCACATACATGATGACTGCCAAGCCGACGAGGCCGACCCAGATAGCGGTGATATCAATCAACTCCATGACGCTTACCTCCGCGCTGCTCTCGGTCACGATCAGGGCCTTCAGGGCCTCCAGCCCCACCAACACCGTCACTGCCGGTGCGCTGCTCAGCCGACCGCGACTCGCCAAGGGTATAGGCGTTGTGCTCGGCGCCCGCCGTCTCAGCACCCGGATCGTCATCGAAGGAGACATCGACGACGGCCATCGGCCGCAGCGGGTAGATCTCCGGAGGGCGAGGTTGCGCGTAGCCTTCGGGCCCTTTGATCACGATGCGCGATAGGTAGTAGATCCCGGCCCAAAAGATAATCCCGTAGACGACGATGTAGCCGATCAACGTCGCCAAGGCCATCGCCCCGGTCAACGACGGCGTCACTCCCTCGCTCAAACTCATCTGCCCGTAGACCAGCCACGGCGAGCGGCCGATCTCGGTGACAAACCAGCCGGCCAGCACAGCGACAAAGGGTGCCGGGATCATCCACTGCAGCACTCGGTGCAGCGCTCGGCTCTCGTAGAGACGGCCGCGCCAGCGCAGCCACGCCCCCCACAGCGCCACCGCAATCATCACAAAACCGATGGCCAACATCACCCGAAACGACCAGAAGACCGGGCCGACCGGCGGGCGCTCAGCGGCCGGTACTTCGGTCAGTCCTGGGACTTCGCCGTGCCAATCGTGGGTCAAGATAAAGCTGGCCGCATTCGGGATGCCGATACTGAAGCGGTGCGCCTCGGCCTCCGCATCGGGCCACGCGATCAAGTAGAGCGGCGCCCCAGTGCGAGTGTGCCAATTCCCCTCCATCGCAGCGACTTTGATCGGCTGCTTCTCGAAGGTGTGCAGGCCGTGCATATCGCCAACCAACGCCTGCGCCGGAGCCGCGCAGAGGATCATCCACATCGCCATCGACAGCGCCTTACGGTGGACCTCGACGGCGCGCTTACGCAGCAGGTAGTAGGCGCTGACGCCGGCGACCACAAAGCCCCCGGTCAGCAACGAGGCAACGGCGACGTGCGCGAAGCGATACCACAGTGACGGGTTGAAGATCGCCTCGCTCCACGAGGTAACGTAGACGATGCCATCGCGCCACTCGAACCCGGCCGGAGTCTGCATCCACGAATTTGCTGAGAGGATCCAGAATGACGAGATGAAGGTGCCGATCGCCACCATGCAGGCGGCGAAGAGGTGGGTACCGCGCGGCACGCGATCGCGGCCAAAGAGTAAGATGCCGAGAAAGACCGCCTCAAGGAAGAAGGCCGTCAGCACCTCGTAAGAGAGGATCGGACCGATGAAGTTGGCGGTCGCATAGGCGAAGTTGCTCCAGTTGGTGCCGAACTGGAACGACATCACCACACCGGAGACCACCCCCATGCCGAAGACGACGGCAAAGATCCGTGTCCAGTGCTCGGCCAGTTGCCGGTAGCGATCGTCGTTGGAGCGGTACCACAACCCCTCCAGGACCGCGATGTAGGCCGCTAGGCCGATCGTGAAGACCGGAAAGATGGCGTGGAACGAGACCACAAAGGCAAATTGCAGCCGCGATAACAGCAGTGGATCGAGTGCTTCCATCCCGTCACATCACCTCGTCGTTGCTGCCCTTGTCACAGAGAAACATCACAGAGACACAAAGACACAGGGAGCCTCTACCTAAGAACCAAGGTCAACGACGCGCCCCCTCAGTGCGCCTCCTGCCAGTTCTCACCGTAGCCGACCTCGACCTCCAGCGCCACATTGAGCGCACCGCGATCGGCTTGTTGCATCGCTCGACAGACCTGCGCGGTGACGGCATCGACGTGCCCCTCTGCCACCTCCAAGACGAGCTCGTCGTGGACCTGCATCACCAGCCGCGCCTCTTCGGGGTGCGCTTGCAAGACCCGATCGACATCGATCATGGCCCGCTTGATCAGATCGGCCGCACTCCCCTGCAGCGGGGCGTTGATGGCGGTACGCTCGGCGTACTCGCGGCGCTGCCGGTTGCGGCTGTGGATCTCCGGCACATACAAGCGGCGGCCGAAGAGGGTCTCGACGTAGCCGCGGCTGCGCGCCTGTTCGCGGGTCTGCGTCATCAGGGCGCGCACCCCTGGGTAACGGTCGAAGTAGCAGTCGATGTAGTGCTGCGCCTGATCACGTTGAATGCCTAACTGCCGGGCCAATCCCCACGCCGACATGCCGTACATCAACCCGAAGTTGATCGCCTTCGCTGCGCGGCGCTGCGCATCGGTCGGCTGCTCCCCGCCGAAGAGTTCGGCGGCGGTCCGGCGGTGTACGTCCTCACCGACGGCAAAGGCCTGGCACAGGCTCAGATCTTGTGACAGGTGGGCCATGATCCGCAGCTCAATCTGCGAGTAGTCGGCACTCATCAGCACGTAGCCGGGTTCGGCGATAAAGGCCTTGCGAATCTCCCGTCCAGCATCACTGCGCACGGGGATATTTTGCAGATTGGGGGCCGTGGAGGAGAGGCGGCCTGTCGCCGCAACCGCCTGGTGGTAGGAGGTGTGTACGCGCTGGGTGCGCGGATGGATCAGCCCCGGGAGCTTATCGGTGTAGGTCGATTTGAGCTTAGCCAGCCCCCGATGCTCAAGGAGCAGTCGCGGCAACTCGTGGCCCTGCGCCTGCAGCTCTTCGAGCACCGCTTCGGCTGTTGAGGGCTGCCCCTTCGGGGTGCGCTGCACCACCGGGAGCCCCATGCGCTCGAAGAGGATGGCTTGGATTTGGCGCGGTGAGCTGAGATTAAACGGCTCGCCGGCAAGGGCGTGCGCGGCCGCCTCGACCTCGCCCATGCGCGCGGCCAGCTCGTGGCTTTGCGCCTGCAGCCGCTGCGGGTCGATCCGCACGCCGGTGCGCTCCATGCGCGATAAGACCGGGAGCAGCGGCATCTCGATCTCGCTAAAGAGCTGCAGTAAGGGCGGCTCGGCGCACAGGCGCGGATAGAGGTGATGATGCAGCCGTAGAGTGATATCGGCGTCTTCGGCCGCATACGCGGTCGCCGCCGCCAGATCGATCTCAGCAAAGGGGGTCTGCTTCGCCCCCTTACCGCACAAGGCCTCATAGCTCGTCGTCGTCACCCCCAGGTGGCGTTCGGCGAGAGAGTCCATATCGTGCCGACTCGCACCGGCATCGAGGACGTACGACTCAAGCATGGTGTCGTAGGCGATCCCGCGCAGCTCAATGCCGTAGCGGGCCAGCACGCTCATATCGTACTTTAGATTCTGGCCGATCTTACGCGGCGTTTCGGCCTCCAACAGTGGCCGCAGCTTCGTCAAGACTTGCTCAAGAGTCAATTGCTGCGCCTCAGATCCCGCCCCGCGGTGGCCGAGCGGGATGTAGGCGGCCCGATGCGGCTCAACGGCCACCGCCACCCCAACGATCGCGGCATCCATATAGACCAGAGAGTCGGTCTCCAAGTCGAAGGAGAAGGCCTCGGCCGCCGCCAACTGCTCATACCACTGCGCCAATGTCGCCTCATCGACCACGCAGAGATAGTCCACCGGGGTCGGAGTGGTCGCCGAATCCGGCGCAACTCCAAGCGGCGAGGTCGAGCCCGGCGCAGCCCCTGTCGTCGCCCCCGGTTCACTGGAGGCGGCCGGCTCGGGCACAGCCTGCTCGGAGCCATCGCCTGCATCGAGTTCGGCCAACCAACGGCGCAGCTCGTAGCGGCGATAGAGTGCCCGCAGTTGCTCGAGATCCGGCTTGCTACGCCGCAACACATCGGGGATCACGTCGAGCTCCAGATCGCAACGAATCGTCACCAGCTCCTGGGCCAACGGCAGGGCATCGAGGTGTGCCCGCAAACTCTCGCCGACCTTGCCGCGGATCTCGTCGGCGTGCGCCTGCAGGGTTGCCAAGTCGCCGTAGTGCTGCAGCCACTTCGCCGCCGTCTTCGGACCGACCTTCGGCACGCCGGGGATGTTATCCGAGCTATCCCCCACCAGCGCCAGATAATCGACGATCGCCGCCGGTGGCACCCCGAACTTCTCCTCAACCCCGGCGCAGTCGAGCTGTTTTCCGCTCATGGTGTTGAGTAGGGTGGTGTGCGCATCGACCAGCTGCGCCATATCCTTATCCATGGTCGAGATGACCACTGGGCCGCTGGCTCGCCGAGCCAAAGTTCCGATGACATCATCGGCCTCGACCCCCGGAACTTCGAGCACCGGGATACCGAGCGCAGCCAAGATCGCCTTAAGCGGTGCGCACTGCACGCGCAGCTCCTCGGGCATCGCCGGACGCTGCGCCTTGTACTGCTCGAAGAGATCGTCGCGAAAGGTCCGCCCTGGGGCGTCGAAGACGACAGCGATCTGCTGCCCTTCGACCTCGTCACTGAGCAGTGAGCGGACCATGTTCAGAACGCCGTAGAGCGCCCCCGTCGGCTCACCGTCGCGATTGCTCAGCGGCGGTAGGGCGTAGTAGGCCCGGTAGAGGTAGGAGGAGCCGTCAATCAATACCAGCTTAGCGTCGTGCTCGCCCATCGATCCTGTAATCCATTCCGCCGACCCATGCGCTCTAGTAAGCTCCAATGCGCTCTCGTGGCCCGACGGGCCGGTCGGGCAACCGTCGGCTTGACTCATTCAAAAATCAATGCTATTCCAGCACCTTCCTTGCCCTCTGGGCAGGCCACTCATTCTGCCACAAAAAAAGAACCAATTATGGACCCTGAGAACCCAGACAGCCCGTTCCGCGCTCATGAACGCATGGCCCCAAATGGCACCACCCTGACGCGCGAATCGTGGAAGATCTTCCAGATCATCGCCGAATTTGTCGAAGGTTTTGAACGCCTCTCCGCAATCAAGCCCTCGGTCAGCGTCTTCGGCTCGGCTCGCATCCCGCCGGAGCATCCCTATTACCAACTGGCCGAGAAGGTCGCGCGACAACTCTCCGATGCCGGCTTTGCGGTGGTCAGCGGCGGTGGCCCCGGTATCATGGAGGCGGCCAATAAGGGGGCACAAGCGGGGAAATCGCCCAGTATCGGGCTCAATATCGAGCTGCCGCGCGAGCAGGTCGCCAACCCCTATCAGGACATTGCGCTCGGCTTCCGCCACTTCTTCTCACGCAAGGTCATGTTTGTTAAGTACGCATCGGCCTACGTGGTGTTGCCGGGCGGCTTCGGCACCCTGGATGAGCTCGCCGAGATCTTGACCTTGGTGCAGACGGGCAAGACCCCGAAGATCCCGATCATCCTCGTTCACCGCCCCTTCTGGGCTAAGCTGATTGACTGGTTCGAGTCGCACCTGGTCGCCGAAGGCGCTATCGATCCCGAAGATATGGATCTCTTCCAAATCGTTGACGAGCCGGAGGCCGTTGTCGAGGCGATCTTCGCTCACTACGAACAACGCGGTTTCCAGCCCTCGGCCCAAGAGCGGGAAATCTTGCTCGATCTCTAGCGCAGCCGGATACGGATGCTCGGGCGGACTTCGTCGAGCGTCTCGAGGGGCAACTCGCCAAGGAAACGCGACGGTCGAGCCTCTTGATCGCGGCCGTGGATGCGCCGGACCTCAGCGCACGTCAGGCAGAGGCGCGTGCGCGCGCGGGTCATGCCGACGTAACACAGCCGCCGCTCTTCCTCCAGGCGCACCGGATCGTCGGCCGAGAGATAGTGCGGGAAGAGTCCTTCCTCAAGACCGGTTAGGAAGACCACGGGGAACTCCAGCCCTTTGGCTGCGTGCAGACTCATCAACTGCACCGAAGCGCCCCAGTCCGCCGCCTGCCCCTCACCGGCCTCAAGGGCGGCGTGGGTTAGAAAGTCGAGCAGCGGCTCGGTCTCATGCGCCTCGGCCCCCCCTGCTCGACTCCCTTCGTGCGCGAAGCTGCGTGCTGCGCTGACGAGCTCATCGAGGTTTTCCAGGCGGCTCTCATCGCGCTCGTAGTGGTGCCGTAGCCCCGTAGACGAGATGGCGTGCTCGGCTTGGTGCTGCAGCGGCTCACCGGCCACCCGCTGCTCAAGGTCATCGATCAACTCTAGGAAGGCGTGCACGGCGTTGCGCGCGCGCGCAGCTAACTGCTTATGGGCCACCAGCTGCTGCGCTGCGGACCACAGGCTCGTGTTTTGCGCTCGCGCCGCCGTGCGGATGGCATCGAGCGTCTTCGCGCCGACACCGCGTGGTGGGGTGACCACCGCCCGCTCGAAGCTGGCATCGTCGTGGCGGGTCATCACCAGGCGCAGATAGGCTAAGGCGTCTTTGACCTCGGCGCGTTCGAAAAAGCGAACCCCACCGTAGACCCGATACGGCAGCCGGTGGGCTATCAGCGCCTCTTCAAAGGCGCGCGACTGCGCATTGGAGCGATAGAGGATGGCAAAATCGCCCGCCTGATACCCCTCCTCTTCGATCCAATCGTTGATTCGATCGATGACCCAGCGCGCCTCGTCGACCTCGTTAAAGGCGCGATAGAGGGTTATGGGCTCACCCTGGTCGCCACTGGTCCAGAGATTCTTGCCGAGCCGCTTATCGTTATGGGCGATCAGATGGTTGGCCGCTTGCAGAATGGTCGCCGTCGAGCGGTAGTTCTGCTCCAGACGGACGATCTCGACCGGCGCCAACTCGCGGCAGAGCCGATCCATATTCTCCACCCGTGCACCGCGCCAGCCGTAGATCGACTGGTCATCGTCGCCGACGGCGAAGAGCCCCGTACCCTCGCCGATGAGCCGCGTCAGCCAGCGATACTGCATGGCGTTGGTATCTTGCAGCTCATCGACCAAGATATGCTGAAAGCGCCGCCGATAGTGTGCTAGCAATCCCTCATCGCCGGCCAATAACTCATCGGCGCGCAGCAGCAACTCGGCAAAATCGACCAACCCGCCGCGTCGGCACGACTCTTCGTAGTCGCGGTAGATCTCGAGTAATTCTTGCTGATAGCGGTGCCCCTCGGTCACCACCGCCTCAGGCCGCACACCCTCTTCCTTGCGCGCGGCGATAAAGCCGCGTACTTGCCGTGGCGGTAAGCGATTCTCATCGGTGCCACGGGCACGCAGCACGCGCTTGACCAGTCGCAGTTGGTCGTCGGCGTCAAGGATCTGAAACCCCTCCGGGAGACCGGCTTGCTCAGCGTGCTGGCGCAGCAGCCGGTGCGCGATGCCGTGAAAGGTTCCGACCCACATCCCAGATGTGGCAATGCCGAGCAATTCACTGATCCGCCCCCGCATCTCACCGGCTGCCTTGTTGGTGAAGGTCACGGCTAACAGAGCGAAGGGCGAGAGACCGGTAAACCGAATCAGGTAGGCGGCCCGGCGTGTCAGCACGCGCGTCTTACCGCTGCCGGCACCG
Organism: Halorhodospira abdelmalekii; assembly: GCF_016583625.1. GTDB lineage: Bacteria > Pseudomonadota > Gammaproteobacteria > Nitrococcales > Halorhodospiraceae > Halorhodospira > Halorhodospira abdelmalekii. The sequence goes on from NZ_NRRN01000007.1 coordinate 65,970, forward strand.
GCCAACACCAACGCCCGTCCCCCCTCCAGGCAGACCGCACGGCGCTGCGCATCGTTCAAATCACTAAGCAGGGTATCCAAATCCATTGGAGGGCTTACTCGACCGTCACTGATTTGGCCAAATTCCGTGGTTTATCGACATCGGTCCCGCGCAGCACCGCAACGTGGTAAGCCAGCAGCTGCAACGGCACCGTATGGATCAGCGGGGAGATCGCTGCCGGGGCATCAGGGACCGGGATGACCGTGTAGCGACCTTGGGCACGCAGCTGCGCAGCGCCATCGGCAAAGACGTAGAGCTGTCCGCCGCGCGCGCGCACCTCTTCTAGGTTTGACAAAAGCTTATCGAGCAAATCGTCGTGCGGGGCAACCGCCACGACGGGCATTTGCTCGTCGACCAGCGCCAGCGGGCCGTGCTTGAGTTCCCCCGCCGGGTAGGCCTCGGCATGGATATAGGAGATCTCTTTGAGCTTGAGCGCTCCTTCTAGGGCCACTGGATAGTGCACCCCACGCCCGAGAAAGAGGGCGTGCTGACGATCAACGAACCGCTCAGCCAAGGCTGCGATCTGCGGCTCAAGCGCGAGGGTGCGCTCCAACGCCGCCGGTATCTTCAGCAGCGCGGCAACGAGCTCGGCCTCTTGCTGCGCCCGTCCGCAGCGTCGCGCCAAAGCGGCCACCACGAGCAGCAACGCAGTCAATTGCGTTGTAAAAGCCTTCGTCGATGCCACGCCAATCTCCGGGCCGGCGCGGGTGAGCAAGGTCAGATCGGCCTCCCGCACCAGTGAGCTCTCCGGCACGTTGCAAATCGCCAGTACCGCGAAGTAGCCCAGCTGCCGCGCCTCGCGCAGTGCGGCTAAGACGTCAGCGGTCTCCCCTGACTGCGAGATGACCAGCAGCAGGGTTCCCGGTGGCACAACGTGACTGCGGTAACGAAATTCGCTCGCGACCTCGACCTCGCACGGCAGCCCGGCGTAGTGCTCCGACCAGTAGCGGGCGACCATCCCGGCGTGATAGGAGGTGCCGCAAGCAACGATGTGCAGCCGCTCCGTGCGATCGAGCAGCTCAGCCGCACCATTGCCCAAGGCCGCATCCAGGACCCGCCCGCCGACGCAGCGCCCCTCCAGAGTCTCGGCCACTGCCGCGGGCTGCTCGTAGATCTCTTTGTGCATGAAATGCCGATAGCCACCCCGCTCGACCGCGTCTGGGGCCAGCTCGGAGGTCCGCACTGGACGTTCAACGGGGCGACCGTCGGCATCGTAGATCGCAATCCGCTCACGCTCAAGGGCAACGACATCGCCCTCTTCAAGGAAGATGAATTGACGGGTCACCGGGAGTAGCGCGGTGACATCGGAGGCGACGAAGTGCTCCCCGATGCCGATACCGACCACCAGCGGACTGCCGCGCCGGCACGCGACAATGCGTTCGGGCTCACGAGCAGAGAGCACAGCGAAGGCGTAGGCACCGACGAACGACTTCAAGGCGCGCTGCACCGCGCTGAGCAGATCTTCCCCGGCCGCGTGGTAGCGCTGGATGAGCGCGGCAGCGACCTCGCTATCGGTCTCTGAGGTGAACTGATAGCCGCCCTCGGTCAGCTCTTCTCGCAGGGCGTGGTGGTTTTCGATGATCCCGTTGTGGACCAGAGCCACCTCGTCAGCGACGACGTGCGGGTGGGCGTTGAGATCGTTTGGCAGTCCGTGGGTTGCCCACCGGGTGTGCGCAATACCCACCCCCCCTTCCGGCAGATCCGGCTGCAACGCGGCAACCAAATCGAGGACGCGCCCCGCCACACGGGTGCGCGTTAACGCGCCACTGCCGCGTTTTATGAGCGCGATCCCGGCCGAGTCGTAGCCACGATACTCCAACCGCCGCAGCCCCTCTATGAGCAGGGGCGCGACGTCGCGCTGGGCGCAGGCTCCGACAATCCCGCACATCGTCTGGAGCCGCGCCTAGCGCAGCCAGATGCCCTGCTCATTCGGCACCAGCAGTACCGAGCAGGGGCAATTGCGACAGACCTGTTGCGCAGTATAACCGAGCGCCATCTCACGGCCTGGCCCGTCACCACGCTTGCCGATGATCACCAAACTGACGCTTTCGCGCTCGACAACCTTGCGCACGACCCGTGCGGGTGTACCGGTCTCCAAGCGTGTGGTGACCTCAACCCCCTGCTCCCGCACCTTCGCCGCAAGCCGCTCCAGGCTCTCTTGGCCCTCAACCCGCTTGTCTTCATCCGTCACATGCAGGATCAGCAGCTCACCGTGCTGTTTCGCAACATCCAGCGCCAGATTCTCCGCCGCCACCGCTTTTGCCGAGAAATCGGTCGCAAGCATCGGACGACTGAAGACTTCGCCGTGGCTCACCGTCTCCGGGTCGGGATGGATGCGCTCCATGAGCACCGGCAGTGCCGTCTGCCGAGCCAGCTCCAAGACCGTCGAGCCGTGGTAAAACTCGCGCAGCAGTCCCTCGCCACCCGAGCCGAGCATGATCAACTGCGCACCGTAGCCGCGGCCGATCTTTGCCAGTTCCGGGGCGGGAAACCCGACCGGCTGCTGGATATTGACCTTAAAGCCGGCTCTCTCCAAATCGGCCTGCTTTTGCTGCAAGCGCCGCCGCGCCTCCTCGCGGTGGCTGTCACTCAGATCGTCCGGATCGTCCACCCGGAGCACATCGACCAGCGTGAACTCCTTCGCCCCGTAACGCTGCAGTTCCCCGAGTGAGTCGAGTAACGGCTGATGAGGCGACTCAAAATGGACTGCAACGACTGTGTGCTCGAACATGCTCGCTCCTTACTCCTCGGTATGGCCCCGACTCGGCCCCTCACCTCTATCTTCCGCACTCCCGGGATCGGGCGTCAAGCCTGGCCGTCGCCACTCCGACTTGCTCTGTTGTCGACAGCGGGCCAGGGTCAGTTGCCGCGCCGGGGCATCGCGCGTCAACGTTGAGCCCGCACCAACCGTCGCCCCTTCGCCCACACTCAGCGGTGCGACCAACTGCGTTCCCGAGCCGATAAAGGCGTCATCAGCAATCTTTGTCGGATGCTTACGCTCGCCATCGTAATTGCACGTGATGGTCCCAGCACCGATATTCACCCGTTCGCCGATCTGCGCATCACCGATGTAGCTGAGGTGGTTGGCCTTGCTATCGCGCCCTAACGTCGCTGCCTTCATCTCGACGAAATTACCGACCCGGGCTCCCGGAGCCAGCCGCGTACCGGGGCGCAGATGCGCAAACGGCCCAACCTGGCAACGCTCCGCCAGTTCGACATCCTCCAGCACACAGTAGGGTGCAATCACGCTGTCACTGCCGACGGTCACGTTGCGCAAGACGACACCGGGGCCGATCCGGACTCGATCTGCGAGTTCGATCCGCCCCTCCAGAACGCAATCGACATCGACCGAACAGTCACGGCCATGTTCGACCTGCCCGCGGAGCAACACGCGCGTCGGCACCGGCATTGCCAGCCCTTGCCGCAGCAGGCGATCGCGTGCGCGCGCTTGCCAAATCTGTTCGACCTCGGCAAGTTGCACGAAGCTATTGACGCCGCTCGCTTGGAGCGGATCGCTCAGGCGGTGAGCTCGCACTGAATAACCGGCCGCTACTGCCATCGCTACGACATCGGTCAGATAGTACTCGCCCTGGGCATTATCCGGGCGCAATTGCTCTAACCATCCGCGCAGCAAGCCAACCGGAGCGGCCAAGATCCCGGTATTGGTTTCACGGATCTGCCGCTGCTGCGGCGTTGCATCCCGCTCTTCGACAATCGCCACCACCTCACCGTTTGCGTTACTGCGCACAATTCGACCATACCCGGTCGGATCGGCCAGCTCGACGGTCAGCAGGCTCAAAGTCTGTTCGGTCTCTTCTAGGAGGGGTAGCAGGCTCTCGGCCTGCATCAAGGGAACGTCACCACAGAGCACTATTGCCCGCATCTCGGCGGGCAGCCCGGTCAATCCGCAGCGCGTTGCATCACCGGTGCCCCGCTGTTCAGACTGCTCGACCCAATCGACGGGTTCGTTTACCAGGGCCTCACGGACGGCATCACCGCCGTACCCGTAGACAACCCGGAGGGCCGCCGGCTTCAGCTCTTGTGCCGTTTCAAGGACATGCGCCAACAACGGCCGCCCGGCAAGCGCCTGCAGAACCTTGGGCCGCTCAGAGCGCATACGCGTACCCCGCCCGGCTGCCAACACGATCACAGCGGTGGGGAGGGGCGTCTGCACTGCGACTGTCCTCTCTACAACTTTACATCTTGAGGGGTGTACGAAAGAGCCCCGCCCCATGCGTATGGAAGCGGGGAAATTTCGTTCTCGTTTTGGCGTCTTCTTGGACTAGCGCTTCGCGCGCTTGCGGAGGCTCTCCAGCGCACGCAGCTGCGCCATTGCCTCGGCCAGCTCGGCTTGAACCTGACTGTAGTCGACCTCGTCCTTTTGCGTCCGAAGCTGCTCTTCGGCGCGACGCTTAGCCTCAAGTGCAGCTGCCTCATCGATGTCCCTAGCCCGCACCGCGGTATCCGCCAATACGGTGACGCGATGCGGCTGAACCTCAAGCAACCCACCGGAGGCGTAGAAGAAGAACTCCTCCTCGCCCTCCCTGATGATCCGCAGCTCACCCGGGCGCAGCCGAGTCAGAAGTGGGGCGTGGCGGGGAGCGATACCCACGTCGCCCTCAATCGCCGGAGCGATGACCATCTTGGCCTCACCGGCGTAGAGCTGCTCTTCAGCACTGACGATATCTACTTGGAGTGTACTCATGACACCCCCACGTTACAGGTTCTTGGCCTTCTCGGCAGCCTCTTCGACGGTGCCGACCATGTAGAACGCCTGCTCCGGCAGGTGGTCGTACTCGCCATCGAGAATCGCCTTGAAGGAGGAGATGGTATCTTTGAGCGATACATACTTACCGGGCATACCGGTAAAGACTTCGGCGACGAAGAAGGGTTGCGAGAGGAAGCGTTGGATCTTCCGTGCCCGGGCAACCGTCAGCTTGTCGTCTTCAGAGAGCTCGTCCATACCCAAGATCGCGATGATGTCCTTCAGCTCTTTGTAGCGCTGCAGCACGCCCTCGACCCCACGCGCAACGTCGTAGTGCTCCTGGCCGATGACCAACGGATCGAGCTGACGCGAAGTTGAGTCGAGCGGATCGACGGCCGGATAGATACCGAGCTCGGCGATTTGACGCGAGAGCACCACCGTTGCATCCAAGTGGGCGAAGGTTGTTGCTGGGGAGGGATCAGTCAGATCGTCCGCCGGCACATAGACCGCCTGCACCGAGGTGATCGAGCCGGTCTTAGTCGAGGTGATCCGCTCCTGCAGCTTGCCCATCTCCTCGGCCAGCGTCGGCTGGTAACCGACCGCTGACGGCATCCGGCCGAGCAGCGCCGAGACCTCTTGTCCGGCGAGGGTGTAACGATAGATATTGTCGATGAACATCAGAACGTCCCGGCCTTCATCACGGAAGTACTCCGCCATGGTCAGACCGGTCAAGGCCACCCGCAGGCGGTTGCCCGGCGGCTCGTTCATCTGACCGTAGACCAGCGAGACCTTATCGAGGACGTTTGAGTCCTTCATTTCGTGGTAGAAGTCGTTGCCTTCACGGGTCCGCTCACCGACACCGGCGAAGACCGAGTAGCCAGAGTGCTCAATCGCGATGTTGCGGATCAGCTCCATCATGTTGACGGTCTTACCGACACCGGCACCACCGAAGAGGCCGACCTTGCCACCCTTGGCGAAGGGGCAGAGCAAGTCGATCACCTTGATCCCGGTCTCAAGCAGCTCCTGACCACCGGCCTGCTCTTCGTAGCTAGGCGCCTTGCGGTGGATCGACCACTTCTCTTTTGCCTTAACTTCGCCGCCATCGTCCACCGGCTCGCCGAGGACGTCCATAATCCGGCCGAGGGTACCCTGCCCTACCGGGACCGAGATCGGCCGATTCGTATTCGAGACCTTTTCCGACCGCTTCAGGCCGTCGGATGAACCCATTGCAATGGTCCTTACGATACCGTCCCCTAGCTGCTGCTGAACCTCCAGGATCAGGCCCCGCTCGTCGACCACAAGGGCGTCATAGATCTTCGGTACTTGGTCGCGCGGAAACTCCACGTCGACGACCGCGCCAATCACCTGAACGATCTTTCCAGCGCTCATTCGGATCCCCTCAAATTGCTTCCCACAGGCCACCGAGGCCCGCGCGTGATTTTGAAATCGGATTTAGACGGCTTCAGCGCCGGCGACGATCTCGCTGAGCTCCTGCGTGATCGCGGCCTGACGGGCCTTGTTGTACGTGATCTGTAGCTCGTCGATGATCTGCTCGGCGTTATCGGAGGCACTCTTCATCGCGATCATTCGCGCCGCCATCTCACAGGAGATGTTTTCGACCACCCCTTGGTAGACCTGAGACTCGACATAGCGACGCAGCACGTCATCAAGCAGCGAAGCGGCATCCGGCTCGTAGATGTAATCCCACGTCTGTGGCATCTCCTCATCGTGGACCGGCTCAACCGGTATCAAGCGCTGCACCGTCGGGCGCTGTGTCATCGTATTGATAAACCGGTTGCTAATGAGGTTGACCCGATCGATATGGCCATCGACATAGGCATCCAACATGACTTTGACCGGACCGATCATCTGCTCCAAGCTCGGGCGATCGCCTAAATCGCGCACCTCAGCCGGAAGGCGTACCCCAAGGCGACTAAAAAAGCTCACCCCTTTGGTTCCGAAAGGAACCACCTCTGCCTCGACGCCCTCCTTGCGCCACGCCTGCAGGTCGTTAATCGCTGTCTTGAAGAGGTTGACGTTAAGACCGCCACACAAGCCGCGATCGGTCGAGATCACAATGTAGCCAACTCGCCCGACGCGCTCCCGCTCAATCAAGAAAGGGTGCCTATAGTAGGGGTTGGCCTCGGCTAGGTGTCCGATCGCCTCCCGGATCTTCTCGGCATACGGGCGACTGGCCTGCATGCGCTCTTGGGCACGGCGCATCTTCGAGGCCGCAACCATCTCCATGGCATTGGTGATCTTCTGCGTATTCTTAACGCTCTTGATCTTGGTCTTGACTTCCTTAGCGCCGGACATCGGTCACCTCTTCATCGCGATAACAGCCTGAGGCGGGCAACACCCTGCCCGCCCCAGCGCCGCGCCTACCAAGTGCGGTTCTGCTTGAATTGATCCATCGCCTGCTGCATCGCGGCGTGGACCTCATCGTTATAGTCACCCGTCTCGGTGATCTTATTCAGCAGCTCGGCATGCTCGGCGCGCAAATAGTCGAGCAGCGCCTTTTCAAAGCGCACGACCTGATCAATGGGGACATCGTCGACGTAGCCCTCGTTACCGGCGAAGAGCACGAAGGCCATCTCACCGACACTCAACGGCTGATACTGCGACTGTTTCATCAGCTCCATGGTGCGCTGTCCCCGCTCAAGCTGAGCGCGGGTCGCCTCATCAAGATCCGATGCAAACTGCGAAAACGCCGCGAGCTCGCGATACTGAGCCAGCGCTAGTCGCACCGTGCCACCGAGCTTCTTGATGACTTTCGTCTGCGCGGCACCACCGACACGAGAGACCGACAGACCGGCGTTGATCGCTGGACGGATACCAGAGTTGAAAAGGTCGGTCTCAAGATAGATCTGTCCATCCGTGATCGAGATCACATTCGTCGGCACGAAGGCCGAGACGTCACCCGCCTGCGTCTCAATGATCGGCAGCGCCGTCAGCGAGCCGGTCTTCCCTTTGACTTTGCCGTTCGTGCGTCGCTCTACCTCTTCGGCGTTGATCCGCGCCGCCCGCTCCAGCAACCGCGAGTGCAGATAGAAGACGTCACCCGGATACGCCTCCCGGCCCGGCGGCCGGCGCAGCAGCAGCGAAACCTGACGATAAGCCCATGCCTGCTTGGTCAGATCATCGTAGATGATCAGGGCATCTTCGCCGCGGTCGCGGAAGTACTCTCCCATCGCGCAGCCGGCATAGGGTGCGATGTACTGCATCGCCGCCGAATCTGCAGCTGGGGCAGAAACCACGATCGTATTTTCCATCGCGCCGTGCTCTTCGAGCTTGCGCACGACGTTGGCTACGGTCGAGTTCTTCTGTCCAATCGCGACGTAGATACACTTAATACCACTATCACGCTGGTTAATGATGGCATCAACGGCGACGGCAGTCTTCCCGGTCTGTCGATCTCCGATGATCAACTCCCGCTGTCCGCGCCCGATCGGCACCATCGAGTCGATCGCCTTCAGGCCGGTCTGTACCGGCTGATCAACACTTTGACGGCTGATAACACCGGGAGCAACCTTCTCAATCGGCTCTGTCGCCTCAGTCTTAATCGGGCCCTTACCGTCGCTTGGATTGCCCAACGCATCAACTACGCGGCCGAGCATCGCCTCACCAACCGGGACTTCCAGGATGCGGCCCGTGCACTTAACCGTATCCCCCTCGGAGATGTGCTCGTACTCGCCGAGCAATACGGCACCGACTGAGTCCCGCTCCAAGTTAAGGGCCATGCCGAAGGTATTGCCCGGGAACTCGAGCATCTCACCGAACATGACGTCGGCCAAACCGTGAATTCGACAGATGCCGTCACTTACGCTGACGACCGTACCCTCGTTGCGGGCCTCAGCCGCTGCGTCGAAACTTTCGATTCGGCGCTTGATTAGCTCGCTGATCTCCGATGGATTGAGTTGCATCGTCCTACCTCGTCATTGAACCAGTGCGCTCGATAGGCGAGCCAGCTTGCCTCGCACCGAGCCATCAATCGTTGTGTCGCCGGCGTGTATGATCGCGCCACCGATCAAGGTCTCGTCGACGCGGGTCGTGAGTTCGACCTGCTTATTTAACCGCTTGCTCAACGCTTCTGAGAGGCGCTTGCGCTGCCCCTCATCCAAGTCGTGAGCGGAGACGACTTCGACCTCGACTTTGTTCTCGGCTTCGGCACGCAGCGTCTCGTAGAGGCGATGAACTTCTGGAGCCAGTCCAAGACGTCGATTCTCTGCCAGCAACCGGATCAGGTTCCGTACCTGCTCATCGACCCCTCCTCCCAGCGCCTCCTCAATCAGCTCGGTCAACTGCTGCGCCGAGACGCGCGGATGACCAAGCAGCGGCGCCATCTGTGCATCCTGAACCAGCGTCGACAGGCCTGCTAAACGCTCTGACCACTGCTTTCGCTGTTCGCTGCTATCGCCGACGAGCTCATAGATCGCCTTTGCGTAGGGCCGGGCTAGCGTGCTGCGCTCCGCCATTGCGCCTCCTCCCTAAAGCTGCCGCGCAAGCTGGTCGATGAGATCGGCGTGCGCCTTCGCGTCGACCTCCCGCTTGAGGATCTGGCCGCTGGCCTGCAGTGCAAGCTGTGAGACCTCCTTGCGAAGGCTCTCGCGCGCCCGCTGAACCTCTTGGCCAACCTCTTCACGGGCAGCCGTGAGGATTCGCTCGGCCTCCGCCCGCGCATCCGCGCGTGCCTCCTCAATCATCTCCTCCTGGCGCTTATTGGCCTGGTTGATGATATCCGAGGCCTGCTGACGCGCCTCACGGAGCATCTCATCGATCTCGTCCTTCGCCTTTTCGAGCTCCTGCTTACCGCGCTCGCCCGCGGCCAACCCATCGGCGATCTGCTTCTGACGGTCGGCTAAAGCCTTCTGGATCGGCGGCCAAACGTACTTCATGGTGAACCAAACGAACAGCGCAAAGCTGATCATCGGCCCCCAAAACGTGGCTCCAAAATTCACGGTTACACCTCCGTTGGAGCTGCGACGACGTGACTACAGCCCTTTGTGATCTTATGCCCTGACGGGATGATCAGGAGAGCTGACGTTCGTCGTCGAGTCGCATCTCAATAGCCGCCACCTCGGAACCATCGTTGACGAGCTCGTTCCACGCGTCCTCAACCGGGCCGAGGAAGGGGTTAGCGAAGGTGAAGAAGAGCGCAATACCGACACCGATCATCGCCACGGCATCGAGCAGACCCGCTACGAGGAACATACGCACTTGCAGCATCGGCGCCATTTCCGGTTGACGGGCAACGCCTTCGAGGAATTTGCCGCCGAGCAAGCCGAAGCCGATGCCGGTACCAACAGCACCACCGGCGATCAAAATCCCGACAGTCAGGGCGGTCATCCCCTGGACGCTAGCAAAGAGTTCTGCGAGTTCCATTTCTATCCTCCTGGGTTCTCAGGATCGTAAGGTTAAACGGTTTAATGTTCTTCGTAAGCCATGGCCAAGTAGACCACGGTGAGCATCATGAATATGAAGGCCTGCAACGGGACGACCAGGATATGGAAGATGGCCCAGGGGGTTCCGAGCGTCCACTGGATCCACCACGGCAGTAACGAGATCAGGATAAAGACCAGCTCCGCCGCGTACAGATTGCCGAAGAGTCGCAAGGAGAGAGAGACCGGCTTGGCGACAAACTCGACAATGTTCAAAACCAGGTTAAAAGGCGCCATCCAAGGGCCCAGAGGGTGCGTCAGGAAGCTCTTCAGGAAGCCCAAGACACCGTGCCCCATCACCCCGTAGATGATGATCAAACCCAGAACGCTGAGCGAGAGACCGAACGTAAAGTTCAGATCAACACTGGGCAGTACCTTCCAGTAATCCACGCCGATGGCGTACATGATGCTCGGCACCATGTCGATCGGTATCAGGTCCATCAAGTTCGCCAGAAAGACCCAGCAGAAGACCGTCAGCGCCAGTGGCGCGATCACCCGGCTTTTAGCGTGGAAGGTCTCGGAGACCGTCTTGTCGATGAACTCGACCATCGTCTCGACGAAGTTCTGCAGCCCACCTGGCACACCCGAGGTCGCCCGCCGGGCACCGAGCCAAAAGATGTAGCAGAACAACGCGCCCAGCCCGAACGACATGATCAACGTATCGAGGTGCAGCGTCCAGAAGTGGTCCGCACTCGAATCGATGACCCCTTCGCGCAGATCCAGGCGGAGGTTGGTCAAGTGGTGTTGGATATATTCGGTCGCGTCGATCCCAATATCGGCGCTCATGGCAAACTCTGCTCCCCGGTTGGGTACCGCACGCGGGTGCGTCAGGTACGGAGGGCCCCCAATAAGATGAGCCAGTAACTACTCAGGGCGGCGGCGTATGTCGTTATGAGCGGCACAAAGTCGCCGCTGAACCACCGGAGCGCGATAATAAACAGCGCAGCGGTGAGAATCAACCTCACGACTTCGCCGACGTAGAACGCCCGCACAACCTGCCGCGGCGGCGTCCCCGGCGCTTTGCTGAAGACCTTGGCCGCATAGTAGGCCGTTGGCAGAAGCGCGATCAGCGTGCCGGCAAGCCCTGCCACCATGGCTCCCACCGAATCGAGAGCCCACAGCAGACTAATGCCGACGCCGATCCCGACTTGAGCGCTTAACAAGCGCGCCACAACACGCAGCGCTGGGCCGCGAGTAGACCATACGCCCTGCGGCGTATAAGGTCGATCCAGGGTCTCTGAACTACGCAACGCGCCCACCTATCGCCGTCGAAAGGGCGAGAATGCCGCGCTCGGCACTCGCCGTCAAGCGTGGGTGCCGAATCTGCAGCCATTAGACATCAGCTAAAACACATAAAAGCACTTAGAATTATAAAAAACATTTATCGTTTCAGCCTGCCTCTTCACGGATCCGCGCCAGGATGCCGTCCAACTCCTCCAGACTGTTATAGCGAATCACCAAGCGCCCCTTACCCTGGCGGCGGCTATGCTGTATCGCCACTTCAGCGCCCAAGCGCTCAGCAAGCTTCTCCTCTAAGCGCTCGACATCGGGATCGCGATTTGGCTTACCACCCTCTGCCCCCCGCCCCCCCCCCTCGCTGCCGTGCTGTTGTTGTACGCGCCGTACTAGCACCTCTGTCTGGCGGACCGATAGCTGCTCCCTGACCACTCGCCGGGCCGCTTCGCTCTGCAACACACCATCGACACCCGCAAGCACTTTGGCGTGGCCGACTTCGAGCAGGCCTTCGCCAACCCACTGCTGCACATCGGTATTGAGCTCCAATAAGCGCAGCAAGTTCGTGATACTGGTTCGTGAGCGCCCGATCGCATCAGCCGCCGCCTGATGAGAGAGGCCGAAACCATCGACCAATTGTCGAAGCGCATGAGCAGCCTCTAATGGGTTGAGGTCCTCGCGCTGCAGATTCTCGATCAGGCCAATCGCAGCCGCAACCTCATCGCTCAAGTCACGAACCAAAGCTGGCACCGACGACAATCCCGCCAGTTGTGCCGCTCGCCAACGCCGTTCCCCGGCGATGATTTCGTAGTGCTCGCTCTCCTTGCCTTCCCGTACCACGAGCGGTTGCAACACACCTTGCGCGCGGATCGATTCGGCCAGCTCAGCCAATGCTGCCTGATCAAAGCTGCGCCGCGGTTGAAATGGGCCACGTTTGAGCAGATCGATCGGCAGCTCTTGAAGTCCCTCACCGACCTCCCGGCCCCCAGCCCCAGCGGAGA
>NZ_NRRN01000008.1 GCF_016583625.1 Halorhodospira abdelmalekii
CGATGACCCACCCAATACCCCACCCGCGTCCCCTTTGCCTTTGCCTTTGCCTTAGCCTTAGCCACCGCGCCAGACCTCATCAATTTGGGCGACTCCGGTGAGCTTATCGATCAGTCGCGAGAGTTGCTGGACATCGCTCACCTGCAGATCGAGATCGATCCGGTAGCGCTCCGGCGCCTCGCAGCGCGTCTGCACACCGCTGAGTCGAGCCCCTTCGGCGCCGACCAGACGGCTCGCCTCGGTCAACGTCGCCTCGAGCACCGCACTGCGCAGATGGACGCGCACCGGGTAGCGGCCGGCCGGGGCGTTGCTCCAGCTAACATCGAGGATGCGTTCCGGTTCGCGGCGGCGCAGCTGCTCGAAGTTGCTGCAATCCTGCCGGTGGATGGTGACCCCCGCACCGCGCGTGATAAAACCGACGATCGCATCACCGGGTGCCGGGGCGCAGCAGCGCGCCATACGAGTGAGCAGATTACCGACCCCTTCGACGGTGACATCGCCCTCGGCCTGACTGGCGACCTTGGCCGCCTCGGAGCCCGCCGGCAGCTCAGGCGGTGGCGGCAAGAGCCGGTCGCGCAGCAGCCCGGCAATCTGCCCCGAGGTCATCTCGCCGCGCCCGAGCGCCGAGAGCAGACTGTCGAGCCGCTGATAGCGGCTGCGCCGGGCGATCTCCTCTAAACTGATATCGTCGACGCCGAGCCGCTGTAGCTCCTTATCGAGCACCTGCCGACCGGCGACCACATTCTTATCGTGATCGCGCTGGCGAAACCAGGTCCGCACCTTGCTGCGCGCGCGATTGGTGTAGAGGTAACCGAGCTGCGGGTTGAGCCAATCGCGACTCGGGCGCGCCTCGCGGCTGGTCATGATCTCGACCCGATCGCCATTCTCCAGCGTCCGCGTCAGCGGCACGATGCGCCCGTTGATCTTGCCGCCGCGGCAGCGGTGACCGACATCGGTGTGGACCTGGTAGGCGAAGTCGAGCACCGTCGCCCCGCGCGGCAAATCGAGCACATCGCCCCCTGGGGTCAAGGCGTAGACCCGATCGGCGAAGACCTCAGCGCGCACCCGGTCGACGAAATCGGCCGCCTCGCCCTCCTCTCGCCCCCACTCAAGCAGCTGCCGCAGCCAGGCGATCTTGCGCTCGAAGGCGGCGTCCTGGCGTCCACCCTCTTTGTAGCGCCAGTGCGCAGCGATGCCGAGCTCCGCCTCGCGGTGCATCTGCTGGGTGCGAATCTGCACCTCAAGCGCCTTACCCTCCGGGCCAAAGACGGCGGTGTGCAGAGAGCGGTAGTTGTTATCCTTCGGGGTTGCGATGTAGTCGTCGAACTCGCGCGGGATCGGCGTCCACAGGCCGTGGACGATGCCGAGGGCGGCGTAGCAGGCGCGCTCATCGTCGACTAAGACACGCAGCGCTCGCAGATCATAGAGCTCATCGAAGCGCAGCCCCTTGCGCTGCATCTTGCGGTAGATGCTGTAGAGGTGCTTGGGACGGCCATAGACGTCGGCACGGACCCCGGCCTCATCAAGCGCCGCTTGTAACTTAACGCGCACGCGCTGGATATAGAGCTCGCGATCGGTGCGCCGCTCGGCGAGCAGGCGCGCTAACTCCTGATAGCGCTGCGGCTCTAAGTAGCGCAGTGAGAGATCTTCGAGTTCCCACTTCAGCTGCCAAATCCCGAGTCGGTTGGCCAGCGGGGCGTAGATCTCCATCGTCTCGCGGGCGAGCTGCGCCTGCTCTTCGGCGCTCAAGTGTTTGCCGACGCGCAGATCGTGCAGCCGCTCGGCCAGGGTGATAAAGACCACGCGCACATCGCGGGCCATCGCCAGCAACATCTTGCGCAGCCCCTCGGCACGCTCACCCTCGATCGGGCCTTCAAAATCGGCCACCTCACGAAAGTAGCCGATATCGTGCACGCGGCAAACGCCCTGAGCCAAATCGACGATATCGGCACCAAAGGCAGAGCGCAGCCGTGGCTCGCTCGCGGGATGGAGTTGCGGGAGGTCGTGAATCAGTGCGGCCGCCAAGGTCTGGGCATCGAGCCCCAAATCGGCCAAGGCGGTGGCCGTAGCGACGGCGTGTTCGAAGTAGGAGTCGCCCGTCGGTCGCTCGTGCTCGCCGCTGCAGTCGCGCGCCCAGTACCAGGCCCGCTCGATCAGCGCCTCGCCGGCGGCATCGAAGCGCGCCGGCAGACGACGCAGCCACGCCTGCGGCTCCAGCCCGACCAGTTCCTCACTGCCGACTAACGCGCTCTGCACCATCGTCGTCTGCCCCGCCCCGAACGCATGCGGCACGCGGCCTGCCCCGCCGCCGGGTCCCGGAGGGTGGGAGATCGGGGCGGCGGTGGACAGGCAGAGCCAATCAAGCCTGCCAGCGCCGCCACACCGGGGGCCACCGGGGACCGGTCTAAGCCCGGTCTAGCCCTCTTCCACCGCCTTCATCGAGAGACGGATCCGGCCCTGGCGATCGACCTCAAGCACCTTCACGCGCACGGCGTCGCCCTCCGAGAGCGCATCGGCGACGTTCTCGACCCGGCTGTTGGAGATCTGTGAGATATGAACCAAGCCGTCCCGCCCCGGCAAGATGTTGACGAAGGCGCCAAAGTCCATCAACTTCGCCACCCGACCGTCGTAAATCCGGCCGACCTCGACATCGGCGGTCAGCAGTTCAATGCGCCGGCGCGCCTCTTCAGCGGCCTCTTTGTCGGCCGAGGCGATCGTCACCACGCCGTCATCACCGATATCGATGTTGGTTCCGGTCTCCTCAGTGAGGGCGCGAATCGTCGCCCCACCCTTGCCGATGACATCGCGGATACGCTCCGGATCGATGCGCATCGTCAGCAGCCTTGGGGCGTACTCCGACATCTGTTCACGCGGACGCTCAAGGACGTGGTTCATCTGCTCGAGGATATGCAGCCGGCCGGCTCGCGCCTGTTCGAGGGCCCGCTCCATGATCTCACGGGTGATGCCGTCGATCTTGATGTCCATCTGCAGCGCCGTTACCCCTTCCTGGCTACCGGCCACCTTGAAGTCCATATCCCCAAGATGATCCTCGTCGCCGAGGATATCGGTCAGCACCGCAAACTCATCGCCCTCTTTGATCAGTCCCATGGCGATACCAGCGACCGGCGCCTTCAGCGGCACTCCAGCGTCCATCAGCGACAGGCTCGTGCCGCAGACCGTCGCCATCGACGAGGAGCCGTTCGACTCGGTGATCTCCGAGACGACGCGAATCACATAGGGGAAGGCCTCCTGGCCCGGCATCACCGCCTCAACGCCGCGCTTAGCGAGCTTGCCGTGGCCGATCTCACGCCGCTTCGGTGTGCCGATAAAACCGGTCTCACCGACGCTGTAGGGCGGGAAGTTGTAGTGCAGCATGAAGGGCTCACGCCGTTCGCCCTCAAGGGCGTCGATGACCTGCGCATCGCGCCCGGTGCCGAGCGTGGTGACCACGATCGCTTGGGTCTCGCCGCGGGTAAAGAGCGCCGAGCCGTGGGTCCGCGGCAGCACCCCGACCTGGATGTTGAGCGGACGAACGGTGTGGTTATCCCGCCCGTCAATGCGCGGATGGCCGGCCAAGATGCGTCCGCGCACGATCTTCTTCTCCAGCGACTTGAAGGCCTCGGCGACCTCACCAGCGCTCCAGCCGGGGCGCTCCTCATCGGCGAGTGCCGTAAGTACGCGCTCGCGCAGTTCGCTGACCTGCTGTTGCCGCTGCTGCTTATCGGCGATTTGATAGGCGGCGGTCAGCACCTCGTCGACTTGCTCGTGAACGGCGGTCTTCAGTTCGCTGTTATCGGCCGGCGGCTGCCACTCCCAGCGCGGTTTGCCGATCTCGGCGGCCAGATCAGCGATGGTATCGATCGCCTGCTGCAGCTGTTCATGCCCGAAGAGCACCGCATCAAGCATCGTCTGCTCGGGGAGCAGATCGGCCTCGGACTCGACCATCAAGACGGCATCGCGCGTGCCGGCAACGACCAGATCGAGCGCGGAGTTGGCCAAATCGCTGAATCCGGGGTTGAGGCAAAAGGCACCATCGATGTAGCCGACACGGCAAGCACCGATCGGTCCATCGAAGGGAATCCCCGAGATCGCCAATGCCGCCGAGGTCCCGAGCATGGCCGGGATGTCGGGGTCGACATCGTCGTTGAGTGAAAGCACGGTTGCGATGACCTGCACTTCCTGGCGAAAGCCTTCGGGAAAGAGCGGGCGGACCGGGCGATCGATCAACCGGCAGGTCAACGTCTCCTTTTCGGAGGGGCGTCCCTCGCGCTTGAAGAAACCACCGGGGATACGCCCGGCTGCGTAGGTGCGCTCCTGGTAGTTGACCGTCAACGGCATGAAATCGCGGGCCGCCTCGGGGTTCTTATCGCCGACTACGGTGACGAGGACCACCGTATCGGCCATATTCACGATCACCGCACCGTCGGCCTGACGGGCCACACCGCCGGCCTCCAACGTCACTTGGTGCTGCCCGAACTGGAACGAACGCTTAACCGTCGGAAGTTGTAGCTCGCTTTCACTCATAGTCTGCTTTCCCTTTGCGCTTACTTACGGAGGCCGAGGCGATTGATCACGTCCTGATAGCGGCTCCGATCCTTGCGCTTGAGATAGTCGAGCAGCTTACGGCGCTGACTGACGAGCTTAAGCAGACCTTGACGGGAGTGATGATCTTGCTTGTGAACGGAAAAATGCTCAGTAAGATGCTGAATTCGCGCTGAGAGCAGCGCAACTTGCACCTCCGGGGAGCCGGTATCGGCTGGAGAACGCTGAAAATCCTTAACGATCTCCGCTTTCTTCTCGGTGTCTAACGACATGTAAAAACTCCTGCTCTCTACCCTCGAATCTCGCTCTGCCGCGCAAGCTCCGGTCGCGCGGCCCAGACGACACAATGACACAAATTAGGGCGCTAGTTTATCCTCGCCAGGGGGTGCAAACAAGGCGCCCCGGCGCTTACCTGCCGGCAACTACCCGCGGGCGACTGCCCGCTTAGCAACTATTGGTGGCGCCGCTGGGCCAGCAGTCGCTTCGGCCCAACGCGGCCATCTTCAAGGATCTGCCCCATCCCCATGAAGTGACCGTGGCGACTATAGAGGCGCAACCACCCCGAGCGCGGCGCCTTCGGCACAAAGACCGGCTGCCCTTGCAGCAAGAAAAAGGCCAGATCCTCGGCCAACTCAACCGCCGGGTACTGCTCCAGGGCGCTATCCATGGGCAACAGGGTGGCATCAAGGGCTTCACGTCCCTGCTCAGCGCACGCCTCAAGCGCCTCCATCGACCACATCTGCGGATCGTGGTACGGCCCCATGCCGTGGCGACGCAGCGCCGTGACGTGGCCGACCGTGCCGAGCGCCCGCGCCACATCCTCAGCCAGCGTGCGAATGTACGTGCCCTTGGAGCAGCTGACCATCAGGTCGAGCTCATCGCTCCGCAGCGCCTGCAACTCCAGGCTGTGAATGGTGACTTGCCGCGGCTCACGCTCGACTTCGATGCCCTGGCGCGCGAGTTGGTAGAGCCGCTGACCACGATGCTTCAGGGCCGAGTACATCGGCGGCAACTGCTCAATCACGCCGCGGAAATCGGCCAACACCCGCTCGACCGCGACCGACTCCAGCGCCGGCACCGCTGCCTCCTCGCAGACCTCACCCTCGGCATCGCCAGTCGCCGTAGCCACCCCGAGTTTGCAGGTCACCACGTAGTGCTTATCGGCATCCAGCAAAAAGCCGGAGACCTTGGTCGCCTCGCCGAAGCAGAGCGGCAGCAGCCCGGTCGCCAACGGATCGAGACTCCCCGTATGGCCCGCCTTACGCGCACCGAAGAGCCGCTTAACCTGCTGCAGGGCCTGATTCGAGGTCGCCCCAGCAGGCTTATCGAGCAGCAACACCCCTGTTACATCACGTCCTTTACGCCTTTTCGCCATCTGGCGTCTTACTCCTTCCCCTTGCTTGTCGCCTCGCTGTTCGCCTCACTCGTCGCTCCAGCGTCGTCCTGATCCCTCTCCAGGCTCTCCTCTCGCTGCGGCGGGGCCACTTCGTCGATCAGCGCACTCAGTCGGGCGCCGCGGTCAAACGCCGTATCGTGAACAAAACGCAGCCGCGGCATATAGCGGCTGCGCATACGGGCGGCGACGCGGCTGCGCAAAAAGCCGTGCGCGCGGTTGAGCACGTCGACGCAGGCGTCGACCGCCGGCGCCTCGGCGCCAAGCACCGAGACGTAGACGGTCGCCTGCCCAAGATCGCGGCTGACCTGCACCTCAGAGAGGGTCACCGACCCGACGCGCGGGTCGTCGACATCTTCGCGGATGACCTCGGCAAGCTCGCGCCGGAGCTGCTCGGCCATGCGGCGACTGCGCGGATACTCTTTCGCCATCGCTGCGGTTACGCCCTACGGTCCAAGCTCGCGCTGGATCTCGACCCGCTCATAGCACTCGATCTGATCGCCAGCGCGGACGTCGTTGTAGTTGCGCACCCCGATCCCGCACTCAGTACCGGAACGGACCTCATTGACGTCGTCCTTAAAGCGGCGCAACGACTCGAGCTCGCCTTCGTAGATGACGACGTTATCGCGCAGTACCCGGATCGGGTTGCGCCGCCGTACCACACCATCGACCACCAAACAGCCAGCAATCTGCCCCAGCTTCGAGGAGCGGAAGACTTCGCGCACCTCGGCGGTGCCCAAAATGCGCTCTTCAAGGGTCGGCTCCAGCATCCCGGAGATGGCGTTTTTGACCTGCTCGATGGCGTCGTAGATCACGCTGTAGTAGTGCAGATCGATGCCACTCTCCTGGACCAGACGCTTTGCGGCAGCATCGGCACGCACGTTAAAGCCGATCAAGATGGCATCGGAGGCTAGCGCCAAGTTGACGTCCGACTCGGTGATAGCGCCGACGCCGGAGGCGATCACGCGCACCCGCACCTCGTCGTGCGACAGCTCTTCGAGCGATTGGCGCAGCGCCTCGGCAGAGCCATTCACATCGGCCTTGACGAGAAGATTCACGCTGGCCATCTCGTCTTCCTTGAGCTGGCTGAAGAGGTTCTCCATGCGCGCTTTCTGCTGCTGCGCCAAGCGTCGCTCGCGCTCACGCTCGGTACGCTGGGCGGCCAACTCGCGCGCCTTACGCTCATCCTCGACAACGTGCAGATCGTCACCGGCATCGGGCAGCCCCGAGAGACCGAGCACCTCGACCGGCGTCGACGGCCCCGCCTCGTTCACCCGCTGCCCATGCTCGTCGATCAGCGCCCGCACCCGGCCAAACTCGGTTCCGGAGATCACCGTATCACCGCGCTTGAGACAGCCGTTCTGCACCAGGACGGTCGCGACCGGTCCGCGCCCACGATCGAGGCTCGACTCCAGGACCACCCCCTGAGCGGCACAATCCTTAACAGCGCTGAGCTCAAGCAGCTCGGCCTGCAACACGACGGCTTCCAGCAGATCGTCGACGCCCTCGCCGGTCATCGCCGAGACGTGGATAAACTGCGTATCGCCGCCCCAATCCTCGGGGATCACCTCCATCTGCGCCAACTCTTGCTTAACGCGGTCGGGATTCGCCTCGGGCTTATCCATCTTGTTGACGGCAACGACGATCGGCACCTCCGCAGCACGGGCGTGGTTCACCGCCTCTTTGGTCTGCGGCATCACGCCGTCGTCAGCGGCGACCACCAGCACCACGATATCGGTCATCTGCGCCCCACGAGCGCGCATCGCGGTGAAGGCCTCGTGGCCTGGGGTATCGAGGAAGGTCGCCCCGCCACTGGCCGACTCGACCCGGTAAGCACCGATGTGCTGGGTAATGCCGCCAGCCTCGCCGGAGGCGACCTTGGCACGCCGGATGTAGTCGAGCAGAGAGGTCTTGCCGTGATCGACGTGCCCCATCACCGTGACGACCGGGGCCCGCGAGACGCGCTCCCCTTCTGGCTCTTCGGCGTAGCGCAGCAACTCTCTCTCTAGGTCGTCGCCGCGCTGCAGTTTCGGCTTATGTCCCATCTCTTCGACGAGGATAGCCGCGGTCTCTTGGTCGATCGTCTGATTAATGGTAGCCATGACGCCCTGTTTCATCATCTCTTTGATCAGGGCAGCGGCCTTGATGCTCATCCGATCGGCGAGCTCGGCAACGGTAATGCTCTCCGGGAGCTCGACCTCGCGAACCACCGGCGCGGTCGGACGCTCAAACTCTTGCTGCAGCTGTCTAGCAGCCGTTTGGGCACCTCCGGCGCCCCGTCTCTTGCGCTTACCGGCGCGACCGCCGGCTGCACCGGCATCCGCCTCACGGATCTCTTTCTTCTTGCGCTTCGGCTTGCCTTCCTGTTTGCGCGCAGCACGCTCTTCAGCCTCACGCTCACGTTTCGCCTCGAGTTCGGCGCGCTTACGCTCACGCTCCTCTTCGCGCTTCTTCGCCTCGTCTTGCTGACTCTTCGGCTTCTCTTTAAGCGCCTCGGCTTGGGCCCGTGCGGTCTCCTCGGCAACCTGCTCCTCGGGGGCTGGCTCAGCGCTCGCCTCTGTCTCCGCCGCTACCGGCTCGGCCGGACGCTCCGCAGTCGCACTCGCTACCGCCTCATCGGCAGACGCTGACGACGGGGTATCGGCAACAGGCTGTGCGCCTGCCGCCTCTACCGCTGCGGCAGCGGTCGGCGACTCAACGGCCGCAGCGCCTGTGTCCTCGCCCGGCGCTTGCGACTCGGCGATCGCGGCAGGGCCAGCAGCCGCATCGTGCTGCTCCTGCTCCAGGGCCTGCTCAAGCTGATCAAGCTGGGCGGCGGCGGCGGCGGTCTCCTCAGCCTCTTGCGCCTCCTGACGCCGCCTCTCCTCAGCCTCAATGTCGCTGCGCTTGACGTAGGTTCGGCGCTTACGCACTTCGACATTGACCGTCCGCGTCTGCCGCGGCCCGCGTGTACCCGCATCGCGGCTCGCCGGCATCTTCAGCTGGCTGTGACTGCGCCGCTTGAGAGTGATCTTCTTCGGAGAGCCCTCCTCGGCCTCTCCCTGCGGCTCACCTCCGCGGCGCAAGTGCGCAAGCAGTGTAGCCTTATCCTCTGCCGAAAGGGTCGCCTGTGCATCGCGCGAGCCGAGCCCCGCCGCCTCAAGCTGCGATTGCAGACGCTCGACCGAGATCCCTACCGTCTGCGCAAATTGCTCTACCGTCGTTTCCGCCATAAACACTCTCCAGACGCGGCTCAGTGGCAGCCTTAGCCCTGTTCACCCATAGCTTGACTCAAAGTGACCGAGTACAAACCCACCCGACCCCAAGTCACCGGACGCAAATTCGCCGGTCTATGCGGTGCGCTCTCCACTGACGCCCTCCTCCGCAAACCATGGCTCGCGAGCCTTCATGATCAACGCGCCAGCGCGCTGCTCACTCATGCCCTCGATCTCCATCAGCTCGTCGATCGACTGATCCGCCAAGTCCTCGACACTCGTTATACCTCGCTGTCCCAAAGCGTAGGCGGTCTCCTCATCCATCCCTTCGAGGGCCAACAACTCGGCACTTGGAGCCGTCGCTTGGGTCTGCTCGGCAATGGCCTGCGCCAGCAAGACATCACGCGCCCGCGTGCGCAGCGCCTCAACGAGCTCCTCGTCGAACTCCTCGACCTCAAGCAGCTCACTGCCCGGCACGTAGGCGACCTCTTCAATGCTAGAAAAGCCCTCCCGCACCAGCAGGGCGGCAATCTCCTCATCGACATCGAGCTGCTCGATAAAGAGCTGCAAGAGCTCGTCGGCCTCACGCTCGCTCTTCGCCTCGGCCTCCTCGGCCGTCATGACGTTGAGCTCCCACCCCGTCAACTCACTCGCCAAGCGAACGTTCTGCCCGCCGCGGCCGATCGCCTGTGAGAGCTGATCCTCGGCCACCGCGATATCCATCGCGTTGCGCTCCTCGTCGACCACAATCGACTCGACTTCCGCCGGAGCCAAGGCATTAATGACAAATTGCGCTGGGTTCTCGTTCCAAGGGATGATGTCGATGCGTTCGCCGCTGAGCTCGTTCGAGACCGCCTGCACGCGCGACCCCCGCATCCCGACACAAGCCCCGACCGGGTCGATGCGCGGATCGAGGGCACGCACGGCGATCTTTGCCCGCTGCCCAGGATCACGAGCCGCCCCGAGGATCTCAATCAACCCCTGACCGACCTCAGGCACCTCGATCTTGAACAGCTCGACCAAAAACTCGCTGCAGGTACGGCTGACGAAGAGCTGTGGACCGCGCGGCTCAGGACGGACATCGCGCAGATAGCCGCGCAGCCGGTCGTTCGGGCGCACCGCCTCGCGTGGGATCAAGTCCTCGCGACCGACCAATGCCTCGGCGTTCTCGCCCAGATCGAGAATCGCCGACCCGCGATCCATCCGCTTGACCGTGCCGCTAAGCAACTCGCCGATGCGGTGCTCATAGGCATCGACGATCTTCGCCCGCTCGGCATCCCGCACCTTCTGGACGATGACCTGCTTGGCGGTCTGCGCTGCAATGCGACCGAAGTCGACCGATGCAATCGGCTCCTCGTAGTAGTCGCCCACCTGCGCCTGCGGATCCTTCTCGCGCGCCTGCGCCAGGCTGATCTGGCGCTGCGGCTGCTCGATCGAATCGTCGTCTTCGACGATCTCCCAGCGCCGGTAGGTCCGATAATCGCCGCTTTGACGATCCACACTGACGCGCGCGTCGATCTCTTCAGGATGACGCTTGCGCGTTGCCGAGGCCAAGGCCGCTTCGATGGCCTCGAAGATCACCTCGCGGTCAACACCCTTCTCATTGGAGGTGGCCTCGACGACCAACAAAATCTCTTTACTCATGCCTCATCGACTCCGCTCTTCTCCTGCGGCAGGCCTGTCACGGCTCCAACTCGAGCCGCGCACGATCGATCAATGCCAAGGGAATCCTATACGTCTCGCCCTCGCTCTCCTCTTGCACCACGACGCAGTCGGCCTCCAGCCCCTGCAGGGTACCGGTCAACCGCCGCCGCCCAGCGTGCAACTCAAGCAGCCGCAGCTTGATCCGCTCGCCACGGAAGCGCTCGTAGTCGGCCGCCTTGAAGATCGGCCGATCGAGCCCGGGTGAGGAGACCTCCAAGGCGTAAGCGCCCGAGATCGGGTCTTCCACATCGAGCAGCCCGCTGATCTGGTGACTCACCGCCTCGCAATCCTCCAGACGGATCCCCGCCGGGGTATCGATGTAGACCCGCAGCGTCCGGTTGCTCTTCGCTCCGGTCAACTCGACACCGACCAACTCGTAGCCAAGACCGACCACCGTCGGCTCTAATAGATCGTGAAGCGTCTGGATTCCCGTCATTGCTCAACCACAAACCGCCACAAACAAAAAGAGGGCCAGCGGCCCTCCCTCCGGCTCGCTCGACCAGCACAAGGCTCCGTCGACGAGCGATATGCGTTACCAGCGCCCCTTAGCACCTCCCGCACCATCAGGCCGGGATTATACACAGCCAGCCGCACAAGCACAAAGTCTTGTGCCTCCCCACGGCTGAAGCAAGGGGTTTGCTCTTGCTTTTTGCTCACGTCGCAATCGCGCCGGTGCAGTGTGTCTCGGTATCGCGGCGTTACTTGGCCCGAGAGTGACCACGCTCCAACCCGACACGGAGCGCCGGACAAGCGCAACGACGCCGCCACAGGCCAAGCCGCCGAGCGACAACAGCTCTCTGGAAGAGAGGGATTCTCAAAAAGAGACGGGGGATAGAGAAGAGAAGTTGGTAGCGGGGGCAGGATTTGAACCTGCGACCTTCGGGTTATGAGCCCGACGAGCTGCCAGACTGCTCCACCCCGCAACCGATGGAGAGCATCATACTGCCTAGTGCGGCACTTTGCAACCCCTTTTGAGACTTTTTTGGCCCACTCTGTGCGTGCGTTTGAACGCGGGGACGCAATCGGCAGGGCAGCAGCCCCCAACGGCGCCACTTGCCCTGCCCTTCTGCCTACTGCCTTGCTATGTGTCTTACTGCTACTGTCCCCCCGCGCTGCTCTATCCAGCCCCGAGTACGCTCTGGCAGAGAGCGATCAGGCGCTCAGGGAAGATCCCGAGCACCAACACGGCAGCACCGTTGACCACGAGCAGGGCGCGAATCGGCAACGAGGCGCCGGGGACCAAAACCGTGCCTGCAGCGCCATCCGGGCGACTCGGGGTAGCACCCTCTCCCTCGCCCACGGAGCCCTCGTTAGGCCCGGTGGGTTTTTGAGAGCCTTCGGGGGGAACTTCGGGACGGTCGAAGTAGGCGACCTTGAGCACGCGCAGATAGTAGAAGGCGCCGATCACCGCCGCGATTACCGCGAGTACGGCCATGGCGATCAGATCGGCCTCGACCGCCGCCTTGAGCACCAAGTACTTAGCATAGAATCCGATCGTCCCCGGGATCCCGGTCATCGAGATCATCAACAGCAGCAGCACCCCGGCAAGGATCGGATGGCGCTCGTTCAGCCCACGGTAGTCGGCGATCTGCTCGGCCTCGGTGCCGGCTGAGGAGAGCACGATGATCAGCCCGAAGGCCCCGGCGGCCATGATGCCGTACGCGATCACGTAGAAGAGCGCCGCGGCGTGCCCGGCCTCGGTACCAGCCGCCAACGCTAAGACGATGAAACCGGCGTGGGCGATACCGGAGTAGGCGAGCATGCGTTTTAGGTTCGTCTGCATAATCGCCGTTAAGTTACCGAGCAGCAGCGAGACCGCCGCCAATATCAGCAACATCGGCTGCAGCGTCTCGTGGAGCGGGCCGAGACCGTCGACGAGCAGGCGCAAAAAGAGCGCGACCGCGGCCACTTTGGGGGCCGTGCTGATAAAGAGCGTGACCGGCGTCGGCGCCCCCTGATAGACATCGGGGACCCAGGCGTGGAACGGCGCCGCGCCCAGCTTAAAGGCCACACCGACGAGCATAAAGCTCATCCCGAAGAGCAGCAGCAGCGGCGGCTCTTCGCTTGCGGCCGCCTCGGCGATCACCGCCAGCTCTAGGCTCGCCGCCCCGCCGTAGACCATCGACATGCCGTAGAGCAGGATGCCGGAGGCCAGCGCCCCGAGGACGAAGTACTTCATCGCCGCCTCGGCCGCCTGGCGCGAGTCGCGATGGTAGGCGACTAGGGCGTAGAGCGAGAGCGAGAGCATCTCCAGCCCCAAGTAGAGGGTCAGGAGACTGCCGCCGGAGGCGATGATCAACATGCCCAAGGTGGCGAAGAGGGCCAACAAGTAGACCTCGCCTTGCAGCAGCCCGCGCGCCTCCAGATAGGGGCGTGTATAGGCCAGCGCCAAGACCACCAGCAGCGCCAGGGTCGCCTTGAGCATGGCGGCCAGCGGGTCGACGACGTAGTGCCCGGAGAAGGTCGTCTCGGTGACTCCCCACTGCGTCGTGATCGCCAGCGCGGCGGTGACCAGTAGCACCGCCTGGGTCAGGAAAAAGGTCACGCTGCGGCGCGATCCGCGCACGAAGAGATCGACGATCAGCACCACACAGATCGCACCCAGCAACCAGATCTCCGGCAGCGCGAGGGAAAAATCGGGCGTCTCGAAGCTCATTGGTCTTCCTTCCTTACCGGGCAGCGGCGAGCGATAGCATGGCAGAGACATCCTCAAGCAGGGCGACCAGCGTCGGCTCAGCGACCTCGATCAACACCGCCGGGTAGACCCCTAAGCCGATGACGGCGACGGCCAGCACCCCCAGCAGCAGCAGCTCACGGCCGTCGAGATCGCGCAGTTGATCGACCCGCTCGTTGGCTACCGGGCCGAAGACGACGCGCTTGACCAGCCACAGCGAATAGGCCGCTCCCACGATCAGGGTCAAACCGGCGATCGCTGCATACCAGAAACTGGCCTGATAGCTGCCGAGGATCACCATGAACTCACCGACAAAGCCTGAGGTCCCGGGCAACCCGGCGTTCGCCATCGCAAAGACGACGAAGAAGGCGGCAAAGATCGGCATGCGGTTGACCACACCGCCGTAGTCGGAGATGTTTCGGGTGTGCATTCGATCGTAGAGGACCCCAACACAGAGAAAGAGCGCCGCCGAGATAAAGCCGTGCGAGATCAGCTGGACGTAGCCGCCGGTCATCGCCAACAGGCCGCCGTCGCCGCCGCTGGCACTCGTCAACCCGGCCTGGAAGACGACGAAGAAACCGAGGGTGGCAAAACCCATATGGGCGATCGATGAGTAGGCGATCAGCCGCTTCATATCCTCCTGGACCATCGCCACCAAGCCGATGTAGACAATCGCGATCAGCGACATGGCGATCACCAACCACGCCAACTCCTGACTCGCCTCCGGGGCAATCGGTAGAGCAAAGCGCAAGAAGCCGTAGGCCCCCATCTTCAGGGTAATGGCCGCGAGGATGACCGAGCCCCCGGTCGGCGCCTCAGTGTGGGCATCGGGCAGCCAGGTGTGGACCGGCCACATCGGCACCTTCACGGCGAAGGCCGCCAATAGGGCTAAGAAGATCAAGATCTGCGCCTCGAAGGGCAGTCCCAACCCGTGAAAATCGAGCACCCCGAAGCTCTCCGCCTGCCAGCGCAGGTAGAGAAAGGCGATGAGCATCAGCACCGAGCCGAGGAAAGTGTAGAGGAAGAACTTGATGGTGGCGTAGATCCGGTTCGTCCCACCCCAGATGCCGATGAGCAAAAACATCGGCACCAGCATCGCCTCCCAGAAGACGTAGAAGAGGATGGCATCGAGCGCGGCGAAGACGCCGACCATCAAACCCTCCATGATCAGGAAGGCGCCCATGTACTGCGCCAGGCGATACTCGATACCACGCCAAGCCGCCACCACCACCAGCAAGGTCGCAAAAGCGGTCAGCACCACCAGCGGCATTGAGATGCCATCGACACCGAGGTGGTAGTGAATATCGAAGCTCGGCACCCAGCTGCGCTTCTCGACGAATTGCATTCCGGCCCCGGGATCGAAACCGATCCAGAGCACCAGAGTGAGCAGGAACGTCAAGCCGGCAACCGCCGTTGCCAACGCCCGCACCGCCTGCGGCGAACGCGCACCAACTGCGAGCACCGCGGCGCCGCCGAAGATCGGCACCCAGATGATCAGGCTCAACAACCAACCGTCGAACATCCGTTCTTCCCCTGCTTTCCAGGCGCGTTATTGCCTCTGCTTCGCCTTAGGCGAGCACTGTGCGCACCACAAAGAGTGTGATCAGCAGCAGGACGCCGATGACCATGATGAAGGCGTAGTGGTAGAGATAACCCGTTTGCAGCTGCCGCACCCCGGCCGCTGCTCGCCCGATCAGGCGCGCCGAACCGTTGACCAGCGCCCCGTCGATAATCCACCGCTCACCCACCAGTGTCAGCCCCCGCGCCAAGGCACGCCCGCCTCCGGCAGCACCTTGGACATAGAGCCAATCAAAACCGTACTTATGCTCAAGCAGCCGCTGCAGCGGGGCCAATGGCGCGACCACACGCGGCCGCCACTCAGGACGCTTGATATAGAGTAGCCACGCCGTCAGGAAGCCGGCGAAGGCCAGATACGGCACCGGGGTGGCGAAGGCGTGGCCGATAAACCCGAGAACCCCGGTGTAGCCAGCAGCCAGATAGGCCAGCCCGTGCTCAGTGGCCAGCACCTGAATCGAACCGTCGACCTTAAAGAAATCACCGATGACCATCGGTCCAAAGGTCAGCAGACCGATCAGCACCGAGGGCACCGCTAGCAGCAGCAGCGGAATGGTCACAACACGCGGACTCTCGTGCAGGTGCTCGCGGGCGTGGGCGTCCATGCGCTCTTCGCCGTGGAAGACCATAAAGAGCAGCCGGAAGCTATAGAGCGCGGTGACAAAGACCCCGAGCACCAATAGCCAGTAGGCGAAGGTCGCCCACCCGCCAGCGCTGTAGCCGACCGCAGCGATCACCGCCTCTTTCGAGAAGAAGCCGGAGAAGCCCGGGAAGCCGATCAGTGCCAGCGTGCCGATGAGCATGGTGATGTAGGTGATCGGCAGATACTTCGCCAAACCGCCCATCTTCCGCATATCCTGCTCGTGGTGCAGGGCGATGATCACCGATCCGGCGGCCAAAAAGAGCAGCGCTTTGAAGAAGGCGTGGGTGAAGAGATGGTAGACCCCAGCGGCGTAGGCCGAGACGCCGAGTGCAGCGACCATATAGCCGAGCTGTGAAAGGGTCGAGTAGGCCACCACCCGCTTGATGTCGTTTTGCACCAGGCCGATCAGCCCCATGAAGAAGGCGGTCAGGGCGCCGACGACCAGGACCACTGTCAAGGCCACGGTCGAGAGTTCAAAGAGCGGCGAGAGCCGGGCGACGAGGAAGATCCCTGCGGTCACCATGGTCGCGGCGTGAATCAGCGCCGAGATCGGCGTCGGACCCTCCATCGAGTCGGGCAGCCAGACGTGCAACGGCACCTGGGCCGACTTCCCCATGCAGCCGATGAAGATCAGCACGCAGGCGACGGTGATCAGGCTCCACTCAGCGGCCCCGAAGAGGTTCAGGGTCTGATCGGGCGCCTCGGCAACCGCTGCAAAGAGCTCACCGTAGTGGAGCGTGCCGAAGGCGCTCGCCAAGACGGCGATCCCCAACAGCAGCCCCAGATCACCCACGCGGTTGACCAGAAAGGCCTTCAAGTTAGCAAAGATCGCGCTCTCGCGGGTGTACCAGAAGCCGATGAGCAGGTAGGAGACCAAGCCGACGGCCTCCCAGGCGAAGAAGAGTTGCAGCAGATTATTCGCCATCACCAGCATCAGCATGGCGAAGGTAAAGAGCGCGATATAGCTAAAGAAGCGCTGATAGCCCGGGTCGTCGTGCATGTAGCCGATGGTGTAGATGTGCACCATCAGGGCGACGAAGGTCACCGTCGCCATCATCACCGCCGTCAGGCGATCGACTAGAAAGCCGATCTCAAAGCTGAGATTGCCGACCGTAGCCCAGGTGTAGACCGTGATATCGAGCGGTGCCGCCCCACCCCAGACCTGCGCATAGAGCACCCAAAAGGAGAGCACCGTCGCGAGGCCGACCCCGCCAATCGTCACGCGGTGCGCGCCGACGCGCCCAATCCACGGGCCGCCGATACCGGCGATCAGCGCGGCGATCAGCGGCAACAGGACGATGGCGTAGAGCACCCACTCCACAAGGACCGGATCCATCGGTTTACCCCCTCATGGTATCGAGAGCGGCGACGTTAATATCACCGCGTGAGCGGAACAGCACCACAACGATCGCCAGGCCTATGGCCACCTCCGCCGCGGCCACCGTGAGGATAAAGAAGACGAAGATCTGCCCGGCGATATCGTCGAGATAGGCGGAGAAGCCGATGAAATTGATGTTCACGGCGAGCAGGATCAGCTCGATGCACATCAGCAGCAAGATGACGTTCTTGCGGTTGATAAAGATCCCCGCCACACCGAGGCAGAAGAGCAGCGCCCCCAGGACCAGGAAATTGGAGAGCTCGATCATTGGGCCTTCCCGCTTATCATCGCTATGGTTTGTGGTAACGCCCCTGCCGGTCGGGCCACCGCCCTACACGGCGCTACGGTTCACGGTTCTAGGTATCGCTGGTATGCCGCCGATTCTTCTTGTCGATCTGGACCAACCGCAACCGCTGCTCTTTCGTCACCGAGAGCTGCTTAGGCACATCCTGGCGCTGCGTATTGGGACGTTGGCGGCGCATCGTCAGCGAGATTGCCGCAACGATCGCCAACAGCAAGATGACGGCGGCAATCTCGAAAGGATAGACGTAGGCGGTATAGAGCACTTGACCGATGGCGTGGACGTTATCGACCTCGGCCGACGGCTCCGGGATCAACCCGCCGATCAAATCGACCTGCTCAGAGAGGATCACCACTATCAGCTGCAGCAGCATCAAGCCGGCGACGACCACTCCAACCGGCAGATAGCGGGTAAACCCCTCGCGCATGGCCGCCGTGTTGACATCGAGCATCATCAACACGAAGAGGAAGAGGACCATAACGGCGCCGACGTAGACGACGATCAGGGCCAAGCCGAGGAACTCCGCACCGACCAAGACCCACAGCACCGCCGCATTGAAAAAGGCCAAGACCAGAAAGAGCGCGGCGTAGACCGGGTTGCGGACGCTGATCACCATGGTCGCGGCAAAGAGCAGCACGCCGGCAAAGAGATAGAAGATCACTTGTTCCATCGTTACGAACGCCCTCGCTTATCGGTATGGCGCATCGACGGCGCGGTCGGCCGCGATCTGGCTCTCGTAGCGATCCCCCATGCTCAATAGCTGTTGCTTGTTGAGCACGCGCTCGCCGCTCACTTCGGCGGTGTAGGTATCGAGCCGGGTCAGCACGATCGAATCGACCGGGCACGACTCCTCGCAAAAGCCGCAGTAGATGCACTTGAACATGTCGACCTCGTAACGGGTCGTGCGGCGCGTACCATCGGCGCGCTGATGCGACTCGATGGTGATCGCCTGCGCCGGACAGACAACTTCGCAGAGCTTACAGGCGATGCAGCGCTCTTCGCCGTTCGCATAGCGACGCAACGCCAGGTGGCCGCGAAAGCGCGGTGATTTCGGCGCCCGCTCCTCGGGAAACTCGAGCGTCACACTGCGGCTAAAAAAGTGCCGCCCAGTCAGACGCAACCCGCGCAGCAGCTCGACGAGTAGGAAACTTTGCAGATATTCGCTCAGCGGCCTCATCAGCTCGCTCCCGTTAGAACCAGGGGCCGATGCCAGCGTAGATCAGCCCGGTGAGTACCACCAGCCAGACCACGGTGACCGGAATCAAGACCTTCCAGCCCAAGCGCATCAGCTGATCGTAGCGATAGCGCGGGAAGGTCGCTCGGAACCAGAGGTAGCAGAAGGCGAAGAAGGCGGCCTTCAGCAAGACCCAGACCGTCCCCGGCACCCAATCGAAGGCAGGGCCGAGCACCGGGATCCCCTCGAAGGGCGAGTACCAGCCGCCGAAGAAGAAGATCGCCGCCAAGAGCGAGATCAGCAGCATGTTCGCGTACTCGGCCAAGAAGAAGATCGCGAAGGCCATGCCGGAGTACTCGACGTGGAAGCCGGCGACGATCTCCGACTCACCCTCGGCGATGTCGAAGGGCGCCCGGTTCGTCTCTGCCACCCCAGAGATCCAGTAGACGATAAAGAGCGGCAGCAGCGGCAACCAGAACCACTCCCAGAAGGGACCGGCCTGTGCCTCAACGATCCCGCCCAGGTTCATCGTCCCGGCCGCCATGAGGACCCCGACCAAGGCAAAGCCAAGCGCGATTTCGTAGGAGACGATCTGCGCCGAGGCACGCATGGTGCCGAAGAGGGCGTATTTCGAGTTCGACGCCCACCCGGCCAGCAGCAGCCCGTAGATCCCTAGCGAGGTCATCGCCAAGATGTAGAGCACACCGGCGTTGATGTCAGCGACCGCCAGCCCCTCACCGAAGGGAACCACCGCCCAGGCGGCCAGTGCCGGCATGATGGCCATCGTCGGGGCGATAAGAAAGAGCACGCGGTTGGCCTGACTTGGGATCGTGATCTCCTTGAACAGGAGTTTCAGGGCATCGGCAATCGGTTGCAGCAATCCCCGGTACCCTACGCGGTTCGGGCCGCGACGATCCTGCATGTGGCCGATGACCCGCCGCTCGACGTAGGTGTAGTACGCCACCGCCACGAAGAGCGGGATGAGTACGGCCCAAATCTTGGCGGAATGCCACAGAAGTGTCTCGATCATGCCTTCGATCGTCCTTTGCTGCCGCCTAGAGCGCTTCGATGGTCACGGTCCCGAACGGCGGACCCAGCTGTGCCCGCTCTGCCAGTCCGGCCGGGATCCACACCGTCCCCGCAGGGATCGTTGAGCTGACGACGAGCGGCAGCTCCAACGCCTCCGCAGCAGCGGCCTGCACCCGCACCCGCACCGTCGCCTCGTCCGTCTCCGCATGTGAAATGCCTAGCTGCTGCGCCGTCTCAGGGGCCACCACCGCCTCAAGACGCGCGGCTAGGGGACTCTGCTGCAGCGGCTCAGAGCGCCGCACCAGCGCATCGCCGGCGTAGATCGGCACCGCCCCGGCCAGCGCCAACGTCACCCCGCTGCCCTGCCCGCTCGCTCGCCCCGGCGCCGAGCTTGATCCGCCGTCAGCGCTCGTAGCACCGCTGCTACGAAGCTCGGCCGGGTAGCGGCTGCTCGGCTGCACATCGCGACAGGCGCCGGCGATCTCGGCGTGGACCGCAGCGATGTCGGGGTACGCAAAGCCCTCAAGCTCCAAGAGCTGCGCCAGTGCACACCAAATCCGCCAGCCTGGACGCGCCTCGGCGTAGGACTGGGCAACCCCGCGCACACTCTGCCAGCGGCCCTCGGTATTGACGTATGTGCCGGCCGTCTCGCCGAAGGCGCCTAGCGGCAGGAGCACATCGGCGACCTCACGCAAGCGCTCACTGGCAAAACTGCTCACCGCCACGACGTGCTCGGCCTGACGCAGCGCCGCGTCCGCCGCTGCCGGGTCCCACAGATCGTGCTCGGGCTCGACATCGTGGAGCAGATAGCACGGCAGCTGCGCTCGCACCATGGCATCAGCGGCCAACCCCTGTTCGGCGCTGGGACGCCCGGCCACCTCGCGATGCGGCAGGGCTCCAGCCAACCAACCGCCAGCGCTGTTCGCCGCCGCGGCCAAGACCCCGAACCGGCCACCGCTCCACTCGCCGATCAGCGCCGCGAGCGCCCGCAGCGTGGCCGCTTGCGGGTGGCTCAGCGCTTGGTTGCCCAGCAGCACCACAGCCCGCTCGCCGGCCAGCAAGCGCTTGGCCATCGCCCGCGCTGGCTCACTGACAGAGCCACCAGGAAGCCCGCGCAGCGCCTGCGGCAGCTTCCGCTGCTTGCGCTCACCGAGCGCCTGCGCGACCGCCGCGAGCTCGCTTACTAAGTGCTGCGGTGCCACCGCGTGCTCTTCGGCGAGTTCGAAGTTCCAAGCGAAGCGCCGCAACCCCAGCGCCATGATCTGTGCCCCAGCGCGCGCCGCCTTGCGCAGCCGGTGCTGAATCAGCGGCTGCTCGTGACGCGGATAACTGCCGATCAGCAAGACGGCATCGGCCTGCTCGAGTTCGGCGATCGTCCCGCCGAGATAGGGGAAGGGCGGCGCCTGCTCCTGATCGCTGACATCGCCCTCGCGCAGACGGTGATCGACATTCGCCGAGCCGAGCGCCCGCACCACTCGGCCGCCGAGGTAGAGCTCCTCAAGGGTCGCGTGCGGCGCTAACAGCGCGCCGATACCGGCTGCACCGTGGCCCTCAAGGACGCGGCGCACACCGGCAACCGCCGCACTCAGGGCCTCTTCCCAGCCGGCGGTGTGCCACTCACCGTAGCGCTTGACCAGCGGCTCGCGCAGCCGATCCGGCGCCGCCAGCCCCTCAATCGCGTAGCGGTCGCGATCGGCAATCCAGGTCTCGTTAATGGTACTGCACTCGCGCGGCACCACACGCTGGATACGGCCCTGGTAGGTATGGACCGAGAGGTGCGAGCCGACCCCATCGTGCACCGAGACCATCGGGAAGCTCAGCAGCTCCCACGCCCGGGCGCGAAACCGGAACGGCTTATTGGTCAACGCCCCAACCGGGCATAGGTCGATGATATTGGACGATAACTCCGAACGCAGCGGTTCGCCGGTGTAGGTCGAGATACGCAGCTGTTCGCCGCGATGCATCCCGCCGAGCTCCTGATCGCCGGCGATCTCCTCAAGGAAGCGCACGCAGCGGGTACAGTGGATACAGCGCGTCATCTCGGTCGCGACCAAGGGGCCGAGATCTTCGTCGGCGACCGCCCGCTTCCCCTCGACAAAGCGCGAGACCCCGCGTCCGTAGCCAAGCGCCTGATCCTGCAGCTCGCACTCCCCGCCCTGATCACATATAGGGCAGTCGAGCGGGTGGTTGATCAGCAGAAACTCCATCACCCCGCGCTGGGCATCGAGGGCGCCCGCCGAGCGCGTCGCCACCTTCATGCCGTCGGCAACCTGGGTCGCACACGCCGGCAGCGGCTTCGGCGCACGCTCGACCTCGACGAGACACATCCGGCAGCTGGCCACTACCGAGAGGTGTTTGTGGTAACAAAAGCGCGGGATGTAGATCCCGGCCCGATCGGCCGCTTCGATCAGCGGCTCGCCAGCACGCGCACCAATCGTGCGGCCGTCGATCTCGATGGTGACCTTCTCCTGGCTCATGCTGCCGCCTCCACCGCCGGCCGTCCATGCTCGATGTAGTGCTCGAACTCGCCGCGAAAGTGCTTCAGGAAACTCTGCACCGGCATCGCTGCAGCATCACCGAAGGCGCAGATGGTGTGCCCGGCGACCTGCCCTGCGACCTTCTCGAGCAGTTCCAGATCTTCGCTTCGCCCCTGCCCCTCGACGATGCGCATCAGGGTGCGATAGAGCCAGCCGGTGCCCTCGCGGCACGGCGTACACTGACCGCACGACTCGGCGTAGTAAAAGCGCGAAATGCGGGCCAAGGCACGCACCATGTCGGTCGTCTCATCCATAACGATGACCGCCCCGGAACCGAGCATCGAGCCGACGTGCTGCAGGCTCTCGTAGTCCATATTGACCGCGAGCATGGTCTCGCCCGGGACGACCGGCGTCGAACTGCCGCCCGGGATCACCGCCTTCAGCCGCCGCCCATCGCGCACCCCGCCGGCCATCTCGAGCAAATCTCTGAAGGGCGTGCCCATCGGGATCTCGAAATTCCCCGGCTTAGCGACGTGGCCGGAGACGCAGAAGATCTTCTCACCGCCGTTATTCGGCCGCCCGAGGCCCAAAAACCACTCGGCACCGTTGCGGATAATCGCCGGGACCGAGGCTAAGGTCTCGGTGTTGTTGATCGTCGTCGGCTTCCCGTAAAGCCCAAACTGCGCCGGGAAGGGCGGCTTAAAGCGCGGCTGCCCCTTCTTCCCCTCCAACGACTCCATCAGCGCCGACTCCTCGCCGCAGATGTAGGCACCGGCGCCGATGTGGTTGTAGAGCTGAAAATCGAACCCCGACCCCAGGATGTTATCGCCGAGATAGCCGGCCTCGCGCGCCTCGGCGACTGCCGTCTCCATGCGCTCGAAGGGCTCATGGTGGAACTCGCCGCGCATGTAGTTGTAGCCGACGCTCGCCCCCATGGCGTAGCCGGCGATGACCATCCCCTCGATGACCGCATGGGGGTTAAAGCGCAGAATATCGCGATCCTTGCACGTCCCCGGCTCGGACTCATCGGAGTTGCAGATCAGATACTTCTGCACCTGACTGGCACGCGGCATGAACCCCCACTTGATCCCCGGTGGGAAGCCGGCACCGCCGCGCCCGCGCAGACCGCTCTGTTTGACCTGTTCGATGACTTGCGCCGGCTCCATCGGGCCTTGTTGGGCGCCCTGGGAGCCTTGGGAGCTGCCTTGGCGGCCTTTGAGCACCTTCTCAAGTGCCTGATAGCCACCGACCTTACGATACGTCTCTAGGCTCCAAGGCTGCTCGTAGCCGAGGGTCGTAAAGCACACCTGATTCGCCATGGCTCCTCCGCGCCCCGCCGTTTCAGTCCAACCCGTCGAGGATCTCGTCGATCCGTTCCCGGGTCAGGTGTGTATGGTAGTGGCCATCGACGACCATCATCGGCGCTCCGACACAACCGGCTAGGCACTCTTCCTCACGCACTAGGGTGATCCGCCCATCGGTCGTCGTCTCGCCGAGGCGCACGCCGAGCTTCTCCTCGGCGTAGGCGACCAGCCCATCGGCGCCGTTGAGCCAACACGAGATGTTGGTGCAGATGTTGACCTTATGCCGACCGCACGCGGTGTCGAGGTGAAACATCGAGTAGAAGGTCGCGACCTCGAAGACGGCCGCCCGCGGCATCCCAAGATAGTCGGCTAATGCAGCGATGTGGTGGCGCTCGAGCGTCCCGCCGTTGTCGTCCTGCAGGACGTGCAGGGCCGGGATCACCGCCGAGCGGCGCCCCGCCGGGTCGGGCGGATACTGCGCCAGCCAGCGATCAATGCGGGCCTGCTGCGCCTCCGTCAGTGCCGTCTCCTGGGCCGCGTGCTGGGCCTTCTCCTGAGCCGTCTCTTGCCTCACCGATCCACCTCCCCGAAGACCACATCGAGCGAGCCGATCAAGGTCACCACATCGGCCAACATATAGCCGCGAATCATCTCATCGAGGGCTGCCAAGTGATAGAAACACGGCGGCCGCACCTTGAGTCGATAGGGCTTATTCGCCCCATCGGAGATGATATACGTTGCAAACTCCCCCTTCGGCGCCTCGACCGCGGCGTAGACCTCGCCCTCCGGGGGGCAGTAGCCCTCGCTGAAGAGCTTAAAGTGATGAATCAAGGACTCCATGTCGTCCTTCATGCGCTCGCGCGGCGGCGGCGTTACCTTCGGGTCGTCGAGCCGTACCGGTCCTGGATTTACTCGCAGCCAATCGACACACTGCTTAATGATCCGTGCCGACTGCCGCATCTCCTCGACACGCACCAGGTAGCGGTCGTAGCTATCCCCATTGGTACCGACCGGGATATCGAAATCGAGCCACTCGTAGGCGGCGTAGGGCTGCATCTTGCGCAGATCCCACTCCACGCCCGAGCCGCGCAGCAGCGGGCCGCTAAAGCCGAGCGCCTTCGCCCGCTCCGGCGAGACGACGCAGATATCGACCAGGCGCTGCTTCCAGATCCGGTTATCGGTGAGCAGTGTCTCGTACTCATCGACACAACCGTGGAAGCGCTCACAGAAATCATCGAGGAAGTCGAGCAGCGATCCCTCGCGCGCCCGATTCATCTCACGCAGCTCGCGCTCGCTGCGGTAGGGTGAGGCTTCGTAGCGCGGCATCTGATCGGGCAGATCGCGATTCACACCACCGGGGCGATAGTAGCTCGCGTGCATGCGCGTCCCCGAGACCGCCTCGTAGACATCCATGAGCTCTTCGCGCTCACGGAAGGCGTAGAGAAAGACGCTCATCGCCCCGACATCGAGGCCGTGGCCACCGATCCACATCAGGTGGTTGAGGATGCGCGTGACCTCGTCGAGCATGGAACGGATGTACTGGGCACGGATCGGCGGCTCGATCCCGAGGAGTTTTTCGATCGCCCGCACATAGCCGTGCTCATTGCAAAGCATCGAGACGTAATCGAGCCGGTCCATGTAACCGATCGACTGATTGTACGGCTTCGTCTCGGCGAGCTTTTCGGTCGCCCGATGCAGCAGCCCGATGTGCGGATCGGCGCGCTGGACCACTTCGCCGTCGAGTTCTAGCACCAAGCGCAGCACACCGTGAGCGGCTGGGTGCTGCGGGCCAAAGTTGATGGTGTAGCTTTGAAACTCAGCCATCCTCTAGCCCTCCCGCGGCGCGCTAGGCGAACCGATATAACGGTGATCGCGACGAATGATGCGCGGCGTCAATACGCGCGGCTCGATCTCTACCGGGGCGTAGACCACCCTTCCCTTCTCCTCATCGTAGTGCGGCTCGACATCCCCCACCATGGGAAAGTCTTTACGGAAGGGGTGGCCGACAAAGCCGTAGTCGGTCAGGATCCGGCGCAGATCGGGGTGACCATCGAAGACGATTCCGTAGAGGTCAAAAGCCTCACGCTCGGGCCAATTCGCCGCACTCCAGAGGTCGATCACCGAGGGCAGCAGCGGAAAGTCGTCGTCGGTCGCAAAACAGCGCACCCGCAAACGGCGATTGTGCTCGAAAGAGAGCAGGTGGTAGACCGCTGCGAACCGCCGTCCGGTATTCTCGGTGATCGGCTGCAGGCCGTAGACGCCGGTTCCGCCGATACGACCGACCCCCGGCTCGGTTACCCCGCGGCTAAAGCCGGTACTGCTAGCCTGCTCCGTGACCCACTCGTCTTGGCCGTAGGTGGCGTAGTCGACCCCCGCAATATCGAGCAACTGCTCGAAGCGATAGGCCGGGGCATCGCGCAGCTCGCGCATGACCGTCATTAACGCCTCCGGGCTCACCTCGATGGTCACCTCGCCATACGCCGTTTCACAGGCGATCAGACGGGGGCCGAAGTGGCCACGGAGCTGCTCACAGAGGCTCTCGGGCTCAGCCATGGACTCTCCCTCAGCGCGCAATGGTGTTCGTCCGACGGATCTTGTTTTGCAACTGGAGGATCCCGTAGTAGAGGGCTTCCGCAGTCGGCGGGCAGCCCGGGACGTAGATATCGACGGGGACGATCCGGTCGCAGCCACGGGTGACTGCGTAAGAGTAGTGGTAATAGCCCCCACCGTTGGCACAAGAGCCCATGGAGATCACCCACTTAGGATCCGGCATCTGATCGTAGACCTTGCGCAGCGCCG
This sequence comes from Halorhodospira abdelmalekii, assembly GCF_016583625.1. Taxonomy (GTDB): domain Bacteria; phylum Pseudomonadota; class Gammaproteobacteria; order Nitrococcales; family Halorhodospiraceae; genus Halorhodospira; species Halorhodospira abdelmalekii. The sequence continues at coordinate 26,188 of NZ_NRRN01000008.1, forward strand.
GCGCCATCTTGTTGCACAGGGTGCCAGCTACGATCATCACATCGGACTGTCGGGGGCTCGGCCTGAAAATCAGCCCGTGACGGTCCATGTCGTAACGCGGCCCCGCCGTGTGCATCATCTCGACTGCGCAGCAGGCCAGACCGAAGGTGACCGGCCACAGTGATCCGGTGCGCGCCCAGTTAATCAGCTTATCGGCCGAGGTGGTGATATAGCCACGCTCCAGCAGGCCTTCTACTCCCATTCCAACGCCCCTTTCTGCCACTCGTAGAGCAGACCGATGACCAGCAGACCGACGAAGAGTCCCATGGCTGCGATGCCAAAGAGACCGATATCCTCCAGCACGACCGCCCACGGGAAGAGAAACGCGATCTCCAGATCGAAGAGGATGAAGAGCAGCGCAACCAAGTAGTAGCGCACGTCGAACTTCATCCGCGAATCTTCAAAGGCCTCGAAACCACACTCGTAGGGCGCCTGCTTTTCAGGGTGAGGACGGCGGGGACCGAGCACGAACCCAGCGATCAGCGGCAATGCGCCGAAGACGAGTCCGACGATGATGAACATGAGAACCGGCAGGTAATTTTCTAGCATCTCTGTCTACGCTGCTCCGCTCCTGGCTCGTTGCAGGCGGCGCTCCACATCCATCGCCGCGCAGGTGACCATGGAGTTTACGGAGGCGCAGCGTCCGATGTCAACTCAGACGAATTTATAACTTTCTGACTAGAAAAGGGTTATGGTGAGGCAAAGGGATCGTGAAGGTTGCCACCGCGCTACACAGAGGCAAAACAGGCAATAGGGACGAGATCTCACAGGGGCCCAAAGAGGGTCCATGGGCAAGGGATTAGCGCAACAGAGGATCGTTCATAGAACATGGCCAGCACAGCGGCGCTATGCTGAATCCCGCAAAGGCGATTCCCGCGCCGCGCGCCACCCTTCCCCGTCTTGAACGGCGGGGCTTGTCGCGCAACTGGTTAACTAACTGGTGCCGAAGGCCGGACTCGAACCGGCACGGCTTTCGCCACCGCCCCCTCAAGACGGCGTGTCTACCAATTCCACCACTTCGGCAAGTCACTCAAAATTTGCTACCCAACGCCGCCACAGCGTCACTCGCCTCTTCTCTCCTCTCACCCCAGGCCCACCGCCAACGAACAGCGGTCCCGGGAGAGCGAAACAGCGACTACCACCGCACAACGCGCCGCTATGGTAGCCGCTTCTCTTGCCAAGATCAAGGCGCCGGCTCTTCCGGTGCCTCTTCTTCAGCGGGCTCAGCAGGCGCCTCGGGCGCATGCTCATCGGCCGGCGCAGCTGGTGCCTCGGGTGCACCCTCTTCACCCGGCGCAGCCGGTGCCTCAGGCGCCTCCTCTTCGCCCGGCGTCGCTGGAGCCTCGGGCATCTCATCGCCGAGCTCGCGAACCGGGTCGTCCGGGGCGTCCGGATCGTCGGGCGACTCCGGGATATCGGGCAGATCGGCAGTGGGCAACTCCTGGACATCCGGTTCGTCACCGATCACCGAAGTCTCGGCCCCCATACCCAAACCGCGGCTGGCCATCACCGCTAGACTGAGGCTGGTCACGAAGAAGAAGGTACCCAGGGTGGCGATCAGCTTGGTCATAAAGGTCGCCGCCCCGCGTGAGCCGAAGACCGTGCTAGAGGCGCCGCTGCCAAAGGCCGCACCCATATCGGCCCCCTTTCCCTGATTAAGCAACACCAGGATCACCAGGGCTACGGCGATCACGACGTGCACGGCGAGAACTGCTGCGAACATAGTCTTCTCTTAACCCCCTACGGCGGCGCGGTGGATGGCCAAAAAGCCCTCTGAATCGAGCGAGGCGCCGCCGATCAAGCCACCGTCGATATCCTCTTGAGCAAATAACTCCGCTGCGTTCTCCGGCTTAACACTGCCGCCGTAGAGGATCGGCAGCACCGCCGCCCCTTCGGGATCACGCTCGGCGACCCGTGCGCGGATAAAAGCATGGACCTGCTGCGCTTGTTCCGGCGCCGCCGTCCGCCCGGTGCCGATCGCCCAGACCGGCTCGTAGGCGATCACTGCATCGCTGAACGCCGTAGCACCGACTGCCTCAAGCACGGCATCAATCTGCTCACCGACAACCGACTCGGTGCGCTGTGCATCGCGCTCAGCGAGTGTCTCACCGACGCACAAAATCGGGGTCAAGCCCGCCCCACGCGCTGCCGCATACTTCGCCGCAACGCGGGCGTTGTCCTCGCCGTAGAGGGTTCGCCGCTCCGAATGACCGACGATGACGTAGCGGCAACCGGCCTCCAGCAGCATGGCCGCGGAGACCTCTCCCGTATACGCCCCGGCCGGGTACTCGCTGACATCTTGAGCGCCCAGGCCGACACCGGTCGGCAAGTGACTGGCCGCCGTCGGCAACAGCGTATAGGGTGGGCACACCACCAACTCAGCCCCGCTGATGGCATCGGCAGCATGCTCGGCTATCCGACGCACCAGATCGGCATCCCCGTTCATCTTCCAGTTGCCTGCAATGATTTTTCGCCGCATCGTATGATCCAGCCCTGTCAAAACTGTCAAGAAAAGAGGGCAAGACTAGCTTTCATGCCGCTCAAAATCAAACGAAATAAGTCCGCAAATCAGCCAGCAGACGGCCAACTATGCCCCGTCCACCTCACCCTGTGACGGCACCGCAACCCGACTCGTCCCCGCGCCGCATCGACTGCTCTACCACACACACTACCCCGCCACCTGGCGTGTCTGCACACGGGCGGTCTCCGCAAGCTGCTCGGCAAGCTGCTCGACTTGTTCGGCATCCTGCCCTTCGACCATCACTCGCAGCAACGGCTCGGTCCCCGAGGGCCGCAACAAGATCCTCCCGTGCTCCCCTAATACCGCCTCGGCATCGGCCACCGCCGCCTGCAACTGCGGCGCCGCCATTACATCGACCCCCTTAGCCAGGGGTACATTGACCAGGCGCTGCGGGAAGAGCTCGAGCTCGGCGGCCAACTCAGCCAGAGCGCGACCGCTCGTTACCATGATCTCAAGCACCTGGAGGGCCGAGACGAGTCCATCGCCGGTCGTCGTCCGATCGAGGCAGATAATGTGCCCAGAGGACTCCCCTCCCAAGGTCGCCCCCCGCTGCAGCATGCGCTCTAAGACGTAGCGATCGCCGACGCGGGTACGCTCTAAGGCCAGCCCCAGCTCGGCGAGCGCAACTTCCAAACCGAGGTTGCTCATCTGCGTCCCGACCACACAGCCAGTCAACTGACCTCGCGCGTGGCGCGCCGCAGCGATGATATAGAGGAGCGCATCGCCATCGAGCAGCCGCCCCTCGGCAGTGACCATGACCACGCGATCGCCGTCGCCATCGAAGGCAAGACCGGCATCGGCCCCCTCCTCAAGCACCCGCTGCTGCAGCGCCGCCGGTGCCTGCGAACCGCACTCAACGTTGATATTCAAACCATCGGGCGCAGCGCCTAAAACCGTCACTTCGGCGCCGAGTTCGCGCAGCACGGCCGGCGCTACTTGATAGGTCGCACCGTGGGCGCAGTCGACCACCAGACGCAGTCCGTGCATGTCAGTGCGACGCTGAATGGAGCCTTTGCAGAACTCGATATAGCGCCCCGCGGCATCGCCGACTCGAGTCGCCCGCCCGAGCTGATCGCAACCGACCAACTGCGGCGCCTCGCGCAGCAACTGCTCGATGGCCAGTTCGGTGGCATCATCGAGCTTGTAGCCATCACCACCGAAGAATTTGATCCCGTTATCGTAGTGAGGGTTGTGCGAGGCGCTGATGACCACTCCGGCAGCCGCATGGAGCGTGCGCGTTAAGTAGGCGATTGCCGGGGTCGGCATCGGCCCGAGCATCAGCGAGTGCACCCCAGCGGCGGCAAAGCCTGCTTCCAGCGCCGACTCGAACATGTAACCGGAGAGGCGAGTATCCTTGCCGATCACCACCTTGCGCCCGCCTTCGCTCGCCAGCACCCGGCCAGCCGCCCAGCCAAGGCGCAACACCAGCTCCGGGGTAATGGGATGCTCACCGACGCGGCCCCGAATGCCGTCGGTCCCGAAGTAGTTCCGTGCTTCACTCACCTGCGACCTCTCCCCCCGCTCAAACGCTCACTGGCTACCGACCCGTCGCGCGGTCTCGGCAATCGCTACCGCATCAACGGTAGCCGCAACGTCGTGGGTGCGCACGATGCGCGCCCCTTGCCAGACGGCAAGCGCCGCCGCCGCGGCACTGCCGACGACCCGCTGCTCCGCCGGACGCTCCCCCAGTGCCCAACCGATCATTGACTTACGCGACATGCCGACGAGCACCGGAAGGCCAAGGTCGACAATGGCTGAGAACTGGTGCAACAGCGCATAGTTGTGCTGCACGCTCTTACCAAAACCGAATCCCGGATCGACCACCAGGCGCTCGCGTGGCACCCCGGCGGCCTGTGCCGCGGCAACTCGCGCCGCGAGATAGTCGCGCACCTCGCCGATCAGATCGTCGTAGTGCGGCTGCCGCTGCATCGTACGCGGCTCCCCCTGCATGTGCATCAGGCAGATCGGCACACCCCAGGCAGCGGCCTCGGCCAACGCACCGGGCGCCTCCAGCGCGCGGATATCGTTAATCATGGCGGCACCGGCGGCCACCGCGGCGCGTGCCACGGCCGGTTTACAGGTGTCGACCGAGATCGGCACCTCAAGCTCACCGCGCAGCGCCTCAAGGACGGGCACGACTCGCTCTAACTCCTCCTCGGCACTCACCGGCTCGGCTCCGGGCCGACTCGACTCCCCACCGATATCGAGCAAATCAGCCCCCTCGGCGACCAAGCGGTGGGCCTGCCGGCAGGCGGCCCGCGGTGCCAAGAAGCGTCCACCATCGGAAAAAGAATCGGGGGTGACGTTAATCACCCCCATGATCAGCGGTCGATCGAGCGGCAGCCGGTACCCCGCGCAATCGAGCGCGGGCGCTGCCGCCTGCTCATCACCTCCCATCAATGCTCGCCCACTGGACGCCCCAGCGGCCCATTGTCGCCGTCGCGGCCACCGTCGGCATCGCCATCAGCGGACGGTTCGGCATCATCGACAGGAGCAGCCTCGGCTGTCGCGCCACCGTCACCACCGCCAGATTTACGATCCTCCCAACCCTTAGGCGGACGCGGATCGCGGCCCTGCATGATGTCGTCGATCTGCTCACGGTCGATCGTCTCGTACTTCATCAAGGCGTCGGCCATCGTGTGGAGCAGATCCATCTTCTCGCGCAGAATCCGCTCGGCGGTGGTGTAGTTGGTATCGATGATCGCCCGCACCTCCTCGTCGATGGCGTGCTGCGTCTCATCGGAGACATCTTTATGCTGCGTCACCGCATGGCCGAGGAAGACCTCACCTTGCTCCTCGCCGTAGGCGAGTGGTCCTAAGCGGGCCGACAGCCCCCACTTGGTGACCATGCTGCGAGCGATCTCGGTCGCCCGCTGGATGTCGTTCTGCGCCCCGGTCGTTACCCGATCGGCACCGAAGATCAGCTCCTCGGCAATCCGTCCGCCAAAGAGGCTCGAAATCATGCTATCGAGCCGCTGTTTGGTGTAGCTGTAGCGATCCTCCTCGGGCAAGAACATGGTGACGCCAAGGGCCCGGCCGCGCGGAATGATCGAGACCTTATGCACCGGGTCGTGATCCGGTGAACTCAGCCCGACGATGGCGTGACCGGCCTCGTGGTAGGCGGTCAGCTTCTTCTCGTCCTCTTTCATCACCATGGACTTGCGCTCAGAGCCCATCATGATCTTATCTTTGGCCTGCTCGAAGTCGATCTGCTCGACCCGCTCTTTATCGGCACGGGCGGCGAAGAGTGCCGCTTCGTTCACCAAGTTCTGCAGATCGGCCCCGGAGAACCCCGGTGTACCGCGGGCGATGATCTCGGCCTTGACGTCTTCGGCCGCCGGCACCTTCTTCATGTGGACGTTGAGAATCTGTTCACGGCCACGCACGTCGGGCAGCGGCACGACCACCTGCCGATCGAAACGACCAGGGCGCAGCAGCGCCGGATCAAGCACATCGGGGCGGTTGGTTGCCGCGATGACGATGATCCCTTCACTGCCCTCGAAGCCGTCCATCTCGACCAGCATCTGATTGAGCGTCTGCTCACGCTCATCGTGACCCCCGCCGAGACCGGCGCCACGCTGCCGGCCGACGGCATCGAGTTCGTCGATAAAGATGATGCACGGCGCCTGCTTCTTCGCCTGTTGGAACATATCGCGCACCCGCGAGGCGCCAACACCGACGAACATCTCGACAAAGTCAGAGCCCGAGATCGAGAAGAAGGGAACGCGCGCCTCGCCGGCGATCGCCTTTGCCAGCAGTGTCTTACCAGTACCCGGCGGCCCCACCATCAGCACTCCGCGGGGGATCGTGCCACCAAGCCGCTGGAACTTGCTCGGATCGCGCAGAAAGTCGACCAACTCCTTGACGTCTTCCTTGGCCTCGTCACAGCCGGCAACGTCGTCAAAGCTGTACTTGCTCTGCTCCTCCGTCATCATCTTCGCCTTGCTCTTACCGAAGGACATCGCCCCTCGGCCACCGCCACCGCCCTGCATCTGGCGCATAAAGTAGATCCAAACGGCGATCAGCAGCAAAAACGGCGTCCACGAGATCAAGATCTGCAGCAGCATGCTGTCGCTGTCGGCCTTCTTAGCGTCGATGCGCACGCCGTGCTCCAAAAGTTCACCGATCAGCGCACGATTGTCGGTCTCCGGATTGAAAGTCCGGTACTCCCGACCGTCGGCATGCTGGATCGTGATCTGTTCTCCCTGGATCAGCACCTCACGGACATGGCCGCGCTCGACCTCGTTGAGAAATTCGGAATAAGCGACCTCCTCGGTCACCTCGGTGGTGCGCTCCTGAAAGTTGCTGAATACCGACATCAGCACCACCGCGATGATGACCCAGAGGATCAAATTCTTGGCCATGTCGCTCACGGCATCATCCTCGCTTTGCCTGCTTTCAACAAGAAATAGAACCACTCAGCCTACTACAGCACGGGCTCCCGGGCCAGCAGATAGACCTCGCGACTCGCTGCCCGCGAGGCGTCCGGTTTGCGAATCAACACGCGCCGAAACGTCTGCTGCAATTGCCCGCGGAAGGCATCGAAGTCCTCTCCCTGAAAGGCTTTGACCAAAAAAGTACCGCGATGACTCAACCAGGCGTGGGCAAAATCGGCCGCCAACTCGGCCAACGCCATCACGGCCGGCTGATCGACTGCCGTATGCCCGGTCAAATTCGGTGCCATATCGGAGAGCACGACATCGACGGAACGCCCCTCAAGGGCCGCCTCCACCGCCTGCAGCCCCGATGGCTCAGCAAAGTCATCGCAAATCATCTCGACCCCGGGCAGCGGCTCCATCGCGAGGCGATCGATGGCGATCACCACACCGCCAGGAGTGACCCGCCGCACCGCCAGCTGCGACCAGCCGCCGGGGGCCGCCCCTAAGTCGACGACTACGGCACCCGGCATAAAGAGCCGATCGCGCGCATCAATCGCCTCAAGCTTCAGCGCCGCCCGCGAGCGCCAACCCTCCGCCCGCGCCCGCCGCACGAAGGGGTCGCTCTCATGCTGCTGCCGCCGACGCAGCGAGCCGCAACGTCCCGAACCGCGCTGCCCTGCTCCTTTAGCCATCAGCGTTCGTTCCACTTCGTAACGCCCAAGAGCTGCCGGGCCCGCCGGCGCGCCCGCCACATCACCCAGGCGGCACCGAGCGACGAGGCACCCAACACGGCGATCAACTCCCACCACGGCGCTGCATCGATGCCGAGGGTGATCAACCAGACACTGACCACCAGCAGAATCACCACCCCCAACTCAATCTTGACATCGCGCAGCGGCCCACCGCTTGCGCGCACGACCCCACGCCGTGGTAGATTCCCCTGCTCTTTTCCGTCTGCCATGGGTGAGCCCCTGTATGGATCTAACTGCCGAGCAACTCAAAGCGCTGCGTCGCCGCGGCCACCACCTCAAGCCGGTCGTACTCACCGGTGCCGCGGGGCTCAGCGAGCCCGTTATGGCGGAGATCGAGCGCGCCCTCTGGGATCATGAACTGATCAAGGTCAAACTCGCCGGGGCCGATAAGGCCGAGCGCGAAGCCATGACGGCCGCGATCACCGCAGCGACCGGGGCAGTCGCGGTGCAGAGCATCGGCCGCATAGTGCTGCTCTACCGCGAGCGCTCAGAATCGGAATCGGTGTCAGGGGCAGAGGCGAACTGAGCCAGCGTCTCCCGACCCGGCTGCAGGCCGCCGAGCACCAGAACCAGGGCGATCGCACAGGCGATCAGATAGAGGCTCTCGGCGGCGCGCAGCGCCGAAAGATAGGCGACATCGACCGCTTGCTGCGTCAACTCGACCATCGGCGGTCGCACCCACCACTCGCCGACGGCAACGAGCACCACCAGGATCACCAACAGCCAGAGTCGCCAGTGGGCCGCCAGCGGCCGAATCCGGTAGCGCAACTGCGCCGGAATCAAGACCGCAGCGCAGAGAAGACTCGTCCACGCCACCGCCTGCGTCAACTCACCGGCCAGCGCCGCTGCCACCGCGGTCTCGTCAGTATAGCGGTAGAGCAGCGGCGTCACCAAAAATCCGACGATCCACAAGGCGCCAGCCCAGACCGTAAGCAGCAGCCGTTCAACCGCCTGCATCAACACGACCGGCTCCACGCGCCCGCTACGCCACTACACCTACACCGCTCGCTCACTCGTAGCGCACCTCGACAATGTCGTAGATCCGCTCCCCGCTCGGCGCCTGCACCACCGCCTCATCGCCCTCCTCGCGCCCGATCAGCGCGCGGGCGATCGGTGAGCTGACCGAGATCAATCCCTGTTTGATATCGGCCTCATCGTCGCCGACGATCTGATAGGTGACTTCGCTATCGCCCTCTTGCTCCTGTAAGACCACGGTCGCCCCGAAGACGACCTTCGGTGCCGCCTGGATCGTCTGCGGATCGATGATCTGGGCGTTCGACAGTTTCGCTTCGAGCTCCTGAATACGGCCCTCGACGAAACCCTGCTGTTCACGCGCAGCGTGGTACTCGGCATTCTCCTTGAGATCGCCGTGCTCGCGCGCCTCGGCGATCGCTTGAATAATCCGCGGGCGCTCCTCATGCTTGAGCCGCTGTAACTCGGCGCGCAGCTTCTCAGCGCCTTTGGTCGTCAAGGGTATCTTGCTCATCCCGTCATCTCCCGGTGCAGGGCATGAAGGGGGCGGGCCTCCCACTCCTTGATGTGATCGAGCGCCAGGCAAATCGCCCGGGCGCCGGCGATGGTCGTGGTGTAACAGACCTTTCGCTGCAACGCCTCACGGCGGATCGAGTAGGAGTCGGCGATGGCCTGCCGCCCTTCCGTGGTGTTCACGATTAGATCGACCTCATCATTCTTAATGGCATCGACGATATGCGGCCGGCCCTCGGTGACCTTGTTGATACGGCGGACCTCTAGGCCCGCCGCCTCGAGGGCGGCCGCCGTGCCATGGGTGGCGATCAAATGAAAACCACGCCGGACCAAGTCCTGCGCCACTTCCACTGCAGCCTCCTTATCGGCCTCGCGCACGCTGACAAAAGCGCAGCCCCCGCGCGGCAGAACCACGCCGGCGGCCAGCTGTGCTTTCGCGTATGCCTCACCGAAACAGGCGCCGATCCCCATCACTTCGCCGGTCGATTTCATCTCCGGCCCCAAGATCGGATCGACACCGGGGAATTTTAAAAACGGGAAGACCGCTTCCTTAACCGAATAGTAGGACGGAATCACCTCTTGTTCCACCCCTTGCGCCGCCAGACTCTGCCCAGCCATACAGCGTGCCGCGACTTTAGCCAGAGGCACACCGCACGCCTTCGCAACGTACGGCACGGTGCGCGAGGCCCGCGGATTGACCTCGAGCAGGAAGATCCGCTGCCCTTGAATGGCAAACTGGACGTTCATCAGGCCGACGACCCGCAATTCGAGAGCGAGCTGACGGACCTGCTCGCGCACCCGGTCGAGGACATCCGCGGCAAGCGTATAGGGCGGGATCGAGCAAGCCGAGTCGCCCGAATGCACCCCGGCTTGTTCAATGTGCTGCATGATACCGCCGATCACTACCTGCTCGCCATCGCAGATGGCATCGACATCGACTTCAACGGCATCGTCGAGGAAGCGATCGAGCAGTACCGGGCACTCGTTCGAGACCCGCACCGCCTCGTTCATGTACTGGCGCAGTTCGCTCTCTTCGTAGACGATCTCCATCGCCCGCCCGCCGAGCACGTAGGAGGGGCGAACGACCAGCGGGTAGCCGATCTCGGCGGCCAGACGCAGCGCATCGGCCTCGGTTCGAGCGGTGCGGTTCGGCGGCTGCATCAGACCGAGCCGATTGACGAGCTCTTGGAAGCGCTCGCGATCCTCGGCCCAATCGATCGACTCCGGTGAGGTGCCGATGATCGGCGCCCCGGCCGCCTCCAGCGCCCGCGCCAATTTAAGCGGCGTCTGCCCGCCGTACTGCACGATGATCCCGCGCGGCTGCTCGGTCTCGACGATCTCGAGCACATCCTCCAGGGTCAGCGGCTCAAAGTAGAGCCGATCGGAGGTGTCGTAGTCGGTCGAGACGGTCTCCGGGTTGCAGTTGACCATGATCGTCTCGTAGCCATCATCACGCAGTGCTAGCGCGGCGTGGACGCAGCAGTAGTCGAACTCAATGCCTTGGCCGATGCGATTCGGCCCACCGCCGAGCACCATGATCTTCTGGCGCGAACTCGGCGCGGCCTCGCACTCCTCCTCGTAGGTCGAGTACATATAGGCAGTCGCCGAGGGGAATTCCGCGGCACACGAGTCGACCCGCTTAAAGACCGGACGAATGCCGAGCTCATGACGGCGCCGCCGTACCTGCTCTTCGCTCACGCTCCACAGCGCGGCCAGACGGGCATCAGAGAAGCCGCTGCGTTTATAGCGGCGCAGCGACTCAGCACTGCACTCGGCGAAACGAGCGGCGGCGATCTCGCCCTCGGTCGCAATCAGCTCCTCGATCTGGGCTAAGAACCACGGGTCGATGGCGGTCATCGTGTGGATCTCATCGAGGGTAAAACCGGCACGGAAGGCATCACCGACGTGCAGCACCCGCTCCGGCGACGGCTGCCGCAGGGAGTGGCGCACCGCTTCGCGTAGATCGCTGCGGCTCGAATCGAGGCGCGGGTCGAGACCGGTTAGATCTTGCTCCAGGCCGCGCAGCGCCTTTTGGAACGACTCCTGGAAGGTACGGCCGATCGCCATAACCTCGCCGACCGACTTCATCTGGGTCGTCAGAGAGGGCTGTGCCTGCGGAAACTTTTCAAAGGTAAAGCGCGGAATCTTGGTGACGACGTAGTCGATCGTCGGCTCGAAGGAGGCCGGGGTCGCCCCACCGGTGATCTCGTTACTCAACTCATCGAGGGTGTAGCCGACAGCCAGCTTCGCCGCGACCTTGGCAATCGGGAAACCGGTCGCCTTCGAGGCGAGGGCCGAGGAGCGCGAGACGCGCGGGTTCATCTCGATGATCACCATGCGCCCATCTTCGGGGCTGATGGCGAACTGCACATTCGAGCCCCCGGTCTCGACGCCGATCTCGCGCAGCACCGCCAGCGAGGCGTCGCGCATGATCTGGTACTCTTTGTCGGTCAGCGTCTGCGCCGGGGCGACGGTGATCGAGTCGCCGGTATGCACCCCCATCGGGTCGAAGTTCTCGATTGAGCAGATGATGATGGCGTTGTCGTTGCGATCGCGCACGACCTCCATCTCGTACTCTTTCCAGCCGAGCACCGACTCCTCAAGCTGCACCTCGTTGGTGTAGGAGAGCTCCAACCCGCGCTCGACGATCTCGTTAAACTCCTCGCGGTTGTAGGCAATACCACCGCCCGAGCCGCCGAGGGTGTAGGAGGGGCGGATGATGACCGGGAAGCCGATGCGCGCCTGCGCCGCTTGCGCCTCGGCCATCGAGCGGGCGATCTCGGCGCGCGGCGACTCAAGCCCGATCCGGCTCATCGCGGCCCGGAAGGCCTCGCGCTCTTCGGCCTTATCGATCGCTTCACGAGTCGCCCCGATCATCTCGACGCCGAAGCGCTCCAGCACGCCGTGCTTGCACAGATCGAGCGCGCAGTTGAGCGCCGTCTGTCCGCCCATCGTCGGCAACAGCGCACCGGGGCGCTCGCGCTCGATGATGCGCGCGACGGTCTGCCACTCGATCGGCTCGATATAGACCGCATCGGCGGTCTCGGGATCGGTCATGATGGTCGCCGGGTTCGAGTTGACCAGGACCACACGATACCCCTCGGCGCGCAGCGCCTTACACGCCTGGGCGCCAGAGTAGTCGAATTCACAAGCCTGGCCGATGACGATGGGGCCGGCGCCGATGATCAGGATGGAGTCGATGTCGGTGCGTTTTGGCATAGTTGTGCTTGATTTCCGCGTCGGGTCCGGGATCCGGGGCAGATCCGCGGCTTATGATTCACGCCCAATCCACCGGTGTCGGCACTCAGCGGGCTGCTGCCATCATGGCGATAAACTGCTCAAAGAGCGGGCGCACATCGTGCGGCCCGGGGCTCGCCTCGGGGTGGCCCTGGAAGCCGAAGGCCGGGAGATCGGTGCGCCGTATGCCCTGCAGAGAGCCGTCAAAGAGCGAACGGTGGGTTGCCTCAAGATGGTCCGGCAAACTCGCCTCATCGACGGCAAAACCGTGGTTCTGGCTCGAGATCATGACCCGGCCACTGGCTAGATCGAGCACCGGGTGGTTGGCACCGTGGTGGCCGAACTTCATCTTGACCGTACGCGCGCCGCTGGCCAGCCCGAGCAGCTGGTGCCCAAGGCAGATCCCGAAAGCCGGGATGCGGTGCGTCTCGAGCAGCTCGCGGATGGTCGCCACCGCGTAGTCCATCGGCTGCGGGTCGCCCGGGCCGTTGGAGAAGAAGAGGCCATCGGGCTGCAGTGCTACCACCTCGGCCGCTGGCGTGCGCGCCGGCACTACGGTCACGCGGCAGCCGTGATCGACCAACAAGCGCAGAATCTGCTGCTTAACGCCGAAGTCGTAGGCGACCACGTGATAGCGCGCCGCCGCTGCCGTGCCGGCAGACCCGGTGGCAGATTCGCTAGCGGAGGCGCTGTCGGAGTCATCAGCGGGGTCGGCACCGGGCTGGGTATGGGGCGCGGCATCGGGGTCGGCATCGGCCAGGCCGTATTCGAGCCGCCACGTCCCGCGGCGCCACTCGGTCGTGCTACGGACGCCAGCCTCACCGGCCAGATCGCGGCCACTCATGCCGGCGTAGTCAGCGGCCTGGGCACGCGCCCACGCCTCCTGCGTATCCGCCTCGGCGCCGGCGACCAAACAGCCGCCCTGCGCCCCCTGCTCGCGCAGAATGCGGGTCAGCTTGCGGGTGTCGATCCCGGAGATGGCGACCACCCCCTCCTCTTGCAGCCAACTGCGCAGATCTTGCTGCGAGCGCCAATTGCTCGCTCGCGGCGGGACATCCCGCACGATCAGCCCCGCTAAGCGGGCGTGCCGATCCTCACGGTCGATGGCGTTAATACCGGTGTTGCCGATATGCGGGTAGGTCAACGTCACCAGCTGACCGGCGTACGAGGGATCGGTGGCGATCTCCTGATAGCCAGTCATAGCGGTGTTAAAGACGACTTCGGCGGTTACCGCGCCGTCGCTACCGACCGCTTCGCCGCGAAAGACCGTGCCGTCCTGGAGAACGAGCAGTGCTGGACGGGTCAACGCTTCCCTCCTTTAATAAACGCATCACGCAGTCCGTACCTCCACTCGCTGCCGCGCGCCCACCCACACCGCTCCGCACGGGAGCGGCGGACGTCTACACACGGGGCCAGCGCTGCTGGATTCTCAGCGGGCACTCAGCGGATACTGGGCGTACAAAAGGCGGGAGTGGGATTCCCCTCCCGCCTTAATGTCATCGACCTGCCAGGCCGACCGAGCCTGTCTGGCTTGCCTTACCCTTGGCCCACCTGCGATCTACCGGACAGCCAGCAGGAGACAGCGAACACTGCTGCAGCCGCTTGGCGAGACAGTGTACGCTATTGCGCTGCAGTATAGCGAAACGCACCGGGCGTGTCACCAAATCGCGCCCGCACGATCAGTGAGCGCAAGGAGCGCAAGGGAGGAGAGCGGCATGCGTTATCTGGTGACGGTCACCGCTACCGTGCTGGTACTCTGGGCCGGCACCATCGGGGCGTTGAACTTTATCGAACGACTCGGTGAGAATGTCGGCTACGGGATCGAGCGCATGGTGCTCGGCGATGCCGAGGAGCGTGCGCAGATCGAAACCCTCGATGACTGGCTCGCAGCGCGGACCGAACGGCTCGATAAGGCGGCGACCCACTTAGGCTGGGTGCGTCCGATCGTCTGGTTCGCCCCGCCGGGCTTTCGCGCCGAGACGACAGAGCTCTTCGCCGAGGCGCAAGCGCTGCAGGCGGCAACGGCGGCTTGGGTCGGCGAGATACAACGTCTGCACGAAGAGTACGACGCCTTCGCCGAACTCGTCGGTGAACCGGTCTTGATTGAGGGGAAGGGGCTGCCGAGTCGCGAGGCGCTCTTCTCCGGCGGCACCTTGGCACTGGCCGGCGAGGCGCGACGTATCGTCGAACTGGTGCAAGCGCATCAGGCACTCAAAGCGCGTGTCGCTGTCCTGACCGAGCGCGGCGCGGCGCTGCAGGAGCGGGCCGCGCTGGAGCGCGCCTACCTCTCACCGCTGCACGAAGTGCCGGAACGGGCAAAACAGAGTAAGCAATAAAGCAATACTAGATTGCGTAAGTGAGGCCTGCGCAAGCAAGGCCAGTCGCATGAGATAGCCCGTGCGCTTATGGCGATACATACGGGAGGACAGCGGCAATCATTCGCCGCCTCGAAGGTGCGGTCTTGAGCCAGAATGTGGCATACTCAGCGGTGGCGTCGTGTTTGGCCGCTGCCATTTTGCCAAACCGCCGCCCAGCACACACTACAGCGCATCTCCGCGCGCTTCAACGCACCCTTATTAGGGGATGGGGGGAGAGAGCCCATGACTACGCGTGCATCCTGCCTGCCGTCGAACCGCAGCCGACGACACCTTTTAACGTGGGCGACCCTGCTCGGTTTCGGGCTCGCCCCGCTGACCTCGGCCCTAGCCTACCACCCCTACCACCCCCCCGGCTCATCGCTCGGGTTTGGTGATGCCACCCGCTACGACCAACTCCAGAGCAGCAAGCGCAACCCGGCCGGGCCGATCTCGGCGAGCAATCGCGGGGTACGGATGGGCATCCTAGGGATCGGGGTGGGCGCTGAGCTCGGTAAGGTTGACGACTTTGCCGACGACTTCGAGCAGTTGGGTGATGATTTTGACAAGCTGGAGGGATTCGACGAGCGGATACGGGATTTTGAGGACACAATTACCACGCTGAAGGATACCCCGGGACCCAACTCCGAGGACGAGCTAAGAGACGCTCTGGAGAGTTTGGACCAAGATATCAAAGATCTACAAGATCTAGAGATCGCGGTCAACGACCTCCTTAACCTTCTCGGTGAGCGCGGCTACCTCGCCATCGGAGTCACCGGCAACCACGCCCCCTTCCCGCTCGAGGTGACCCACGACGCCCTCCGCGGCTCGGTTACGGTCGATCTGGAGTACGGCTTCCGCGGCCACGTCTCGGTGCTACACGGTGCCGAGCTGGCGACCGGCCTACGGGACATCGACTTCTCCACTGACCCCGAAGACTACCTTGAGAACGGTGAACTTAACACGGAGAAGTTAGACACATTGTTGGATACTGACCTCAAACTCGATGACGACGCCATCGAAAAGCAACTTGAACAGTTCGGCGGCTACATCCGCGGTATCCAAACCCGCACCTTGTCAATCGGATACGGCACCGCCGTCTACACCCACCCGCAGGGGATCCTCTTCGCTGGCGGGCGGCTCAACCACCACCAAGTCGAGCTTTCCCGGGTGGTCGTCAGCTTCGATGACGACGCTGGCGATACACTCAGCGACGAGTGGGACAGCAACAGTCGCGAGCGCAGCGCCTTCGGGGTCGATGCCGGGGTGATGTGGGTCGGCGACGGCTACCGCGCTGGCGCAACCGCACGCAACCTCAACTCACCCTCCTTTAAGTACCCCCAGGTCAGAGACAACGAGACCTACGACCGAGCGACCGCGCGCGGCGAGATCGACACTGGTGCCAGCTATACCATGGAGCCGCAGTTAACGGTTGAGGGCGCTGTTTCCCTCGGCGAAGATGAGCGTTGGCTGGTCGGAGCCGCACTCGATCTGAACGAGATCGAGGGCCCCTTTGCCGATAACTCCGAAAACGCCTATCAGTGGGCGACGATCGGCGCCTCTTATCACCATCCTCGCTTCTACATCCCCTCGGCACGTCTCGGCTATCGCAAAAACTTAGCCGGAACCGAGCTCGGCTACATCAGTGGCGGCCTGACCTTGTTCAACCTCTTCAACCTTGATCTGGCGGTGGCTACCGAACGCGTCGACTCGGTACCTCGCGGCTTCTTCGCCAACCTCGGCTTTGAGACCGCCTTCTGAACCGGATAGGATCGTGGACACTACCCCGCGCAACCCCCTACCTGGCGTCAGCCGAAAGGGGGTCAAGCGGGGTCCCTTTTGACTCCACCCCCATTGAAATTCAGCGATGTAAATTTACAGCCCGTTGATGCACAGCAAGGAGCCGCGTTGACCGCCTTAGTCGTCACCGATCTCACCAAGACCTACCGCAACGGCCGCACCGCCCTCAACCACATCGACTTAAGCGTCGATGCTGGCGCCTTTTTCGGCCTTCTCGGCCCGAACGGCGCTGGCAAATCGACGCTGATCGGCATCGTCGCGACCTTGGTCACCAAAAGCGGCGGCCAGGTGCAGGTCTTCGGCCACGACCTCGACCGCGACCCGTGGGCGGTCAAATCATCGCTCGGGCTGGTGCCACAAGAGTTCAATTTCAACACCTTCGATACGGTCGAACAGATCGTGCTCAATCAGGCCGGCTTTTACGGCATCCCCCGCCGCATCGCCCACATCCGAGCGGAGCACTACCTCCAGAGCCTCGGGCTCTGGGAGCGCCGTAAGAGCATCTCGCGGACCCTCTCCGGCGGCATGAAACGGCGCTTGCTCATTGCGCGCGCCCTGATGCACGAACCCCGGCTGCTTATCCTCGATGAGCCGACCGCTGGGGTCGATATCGAGCTGCGCCGCAGCATGTGGGACTTCTTGCGTCATATCAACGCCCAAGGGACTACCATTATCCTAACCACCCACTACCTCGAAGAGGCCGAAAGCCTCTGTCGCGACATCGCCATCATTGATGAGGGACGCATCATTGAGCACACCAACGTCAAGGCGCTGCTGCAGCGCCTCTCGACCCAAGCCTACCTGCTCGATGTCGAGCACCTGCCCGAGTCCCTGCCGCAGCTGCCCGACTTTTCGCTGCGGCGCATCGACGGGGCGACCCTCGAAGCCGAGGTACCACGCGGCCGCCCGCTGACCGAACTCTTCGCCGTTCTAGCCCAGAACGGCATCTCAGTCACCAGTATGCGCAATAAGTCGAATCGCCTCGAAGAGCTCTTCGTCCGCATGCTCGGCAACAAGGAGAGAGGGAAGGAGAAGGAGAAGGAGGAGAACTCATGAGCGATCGATTCGCCGCCGAAGGGCAGCGCTACCCCCGCTCGGTGCGCCTGCGTGCCAGCTGGGTCGCCCTGAAGACGATCGCCTTCAAAGAGACCAACCGCTACCTGCGGATCTGGATTCAGACGCTGGTGCCGCCGGCGATCACCATGACACTCTATTTTGTTATCTTCGGCGCCCTGATCGGTGAGCGCATCGGCCCGATGGGTGGCTACAGCTACATGGAGTACATCGCCCCCGGTATCATCATGCTGGCGATCATCACCAACTCCTACAACAACGTCGTCTCTTCCTTTTTCGGGGCCAAATTTCAGCGCCACATCGAGGAGTTGCTCGTCTCGCCGATGCCGAATCTGGTGATCTTGACCGGTTACGTCGTCGGCGGGGTGGGACGCGGGCTCTGCGTTGGGGCGATCGTTACTGTGATTGCACTGATGTTCACCTCGCTGCCCATTCACAATTGGGCCATCACCCTCAGCGTGGTGGTCTTAACCGCCACCCTCTTCTCGATCGGCGGCGTCATCAACGCGATCTATGCGCAAAAATTCGACGACATCGCGATTATCCCGACCTTTGTGCTGACGCCGTTGACCTATCTCGGCGGGGTCTTCTACTCGATCTCACTGCTACCCGAGTTCTGGCAAGCGGTCTCGCTCGCCAACCCGATCCTCTACATGGTCAACGCCTTCCGCTTCGGCATCCTCGGCTCAGCGGATGTCAACATCGTCTTCTCTTACGTGATGATGATCGCCTTTATCATCGGCTTAGGCGGCTTCGCCCTCTACCTGCTGCGCCGCGGTACGGGCCTGCGAAGCTAAGAAAAGAGAACCAAGCCAGAGGAAGCAGCCGGCGAGGACGCCGGCGTTCCCAGGAAAAGCACTCGACCACCGCCATGCTTCAGCATGTGTAACAGAGGACTCAAGCACGTGTGACAGAGGGCTCAAGCATGTGTAACAGAGGACAAAGGTTGGGTGCTGTTTGGCAAAGTAGACCAAACGATGATCACCCCCCCCCAGGGCGACTAAGGCCCTTAAGGCGCCAAGTCGTCGAGCAGATCGCTCAGCGCGAAGCCGTAGCGCTGAGCGATCGCCTGTATCTCACGGCGGGCTTCATGGATATGATCTTTTCGTCGCTCAGCGATCTCCTTCTCGACCTGAGCCCGCAGACGCTGCAACTCCTCGACAGAATAGCGTGAGAAATCTTCCATCGGTCAGCACCCCCACCGCGGTTTGCCTCGGTTCCCGGTTGCGCGGTTGATCTTAAGCGCCCACGGGGCAGCCAAAATGGGCCCCGAATCTCCCAAAGAGTTACGGGTTCAGCCACTCATGCACCCAGCCCTCGGGCCGCAATGTATAGCGCTCCCGCTCGTGCAGGCGGCCATCTCCAGCTCGCCACAGCTCAATCGTTACCGGCACCAAGCGATAGCCCGACCAGTGCGGTGGACGCGGGATTGCGTCAGGAAAACGTCGCTCAATCTCGGCCGCCCGCTCCTCGAGGTGACGGCGCGCCATCAGCGGCTCCGACTGCTCCGAGGCCCAGCCTCCGACCTGGCTAATCCGCGGGCGTGTCGCCCAGTAGGCGTCGGCCTCCTCCGCACTCACCGGCACGACCGCCCCACAGAGCTCGACCTGCTCGGCTAAAGGCTGCCACAAAAAACACAAAGAGGCGCGCGGATTCTCTGCCAGCTGCCGCGCCTTGCGGCTACGCCGGTTGGTATAGAAGAGCGCACCCTGCTCATCCAAGCCCTTTAGCAGCACCGTGCGCGCGGTCGGCCAACCATCGCAGCCAGCGGTCGCCAACACACCGGCAGTCGGCTCCATCAGGTCGGTCGCCTTGGCCCGCTCCAACACTTGCTCGACACGAGCCAACGCCTCGCGATAACGGGCATCAGAATCCCAAGCTGCATCACTGCTACTCATCCGGCTCCACCTGCAACGTTAATCCCTCCTTGCCAATAATTCGTACTCGTTGACCATCGCGCACCGGCCGTTCACTGACCGCTCGCCAACGCTCTCCGGCGTAGCGCACATGCCCCGTATGGCCTCCCCCGCCAGCACGGTCACCAGCGAAGCCGCCGTCGGCAGAGGCCTCGGCGTTGATCAACTCATCGGCACCGCCGAGTTTCGGCCGCCGCCATGCCCGTGCTGCCATCATCGCCACACCGATAAAGACCACCAGACTCGCCACCGTGAAACCGGCGATCACCGCCAATGAGATCTCAAAACCCTCAACATCGGTATCAAAGAGCATCACCGAGCCGAGGACAAAGGCGATCGCTCCGCCGATCCCCAGGATACCGAAGCTCGGTAAAAAGGCCTCGGCGATCATAAAGGCGATCCCCAAGAAGATCAGCGCCAGACCGGCGTAGGCGATCGGCAGCGCCTGAAAGGCGTAGAGCGCCAGCAGCAGCGAGATCCCACCGAGCACACCCGGCACCAACGAGCCAGGGTTCATCAACTCAAAAATGATCCCGTAGATGCCAATAAGCATCAGGATGTAGGCGACGTTCGGATTGGTGAGCACCGCGAGCAGCTGATTGCGCCAGTCCGGCTCGTGCAACTCGACCTGTAGATCGCTCGTGCGCAGCTCACGCTCGCCGGCCGGCAGCTTCACCGTCATACCGTCAGCCTGCGCCAGCAGATCGTCGATATCCTCAGCGACAAAATCGATGATGTTCAGCTCAACTGCCTCGCTCGAAGAGGCGCTGACCGACTCACGCACCGCCCGCTCGGCCCAGTCGGCATTCCGTCCCCGCAGCTCCGCCAGACCGCGAATGTACGAGACCGCATCTTCGATGATCTTGCGCTCCATCGCCCCGGGTCGCTCTCCTTCCCGGCGCTCATCATCGGCCTTCTCGTCGTCGACCTTCTCATCAGCCGCATTCGTCTCGTCGCTCGCCGCGGCCTCATCGTCCCGCTCCGCACGTTCCTCCTCGGCGGCTGTCGACTCTTCCGCCTCCTCTCTCTCCTCATTGTCGATCCGCTCTCGGAACGCCTCAATAAACTCGCGAATCTGCTCCTCGAAGCGGGTGCCCTCACCGCGCTCTGCCACTGCAGGCGAGAAGGTGGCGGTATTCGCCCCCAGCTGCACCGGTGTCGCTGCCCCGAGCGTGGTCGCCGGAGCCATCGCCGCAACGTGCGAGGCGTAGAGGATATAGGTGCCGGCGCTCGCTGCGCGCGCACCACTCGGTGCGACGTAAGTCGCCACCGGCACCGGCGAGGCGAGGATGGCGCTGATAATATCGCGCATCGCCTCATCAAGCCCGCCTGGGGTGTTGAGCCGCAGGATCACCAGCTCTGCCCCACGCCCCTCGGCCTCACCCAAGCCACGGGTGATGTAGTCGGTCGTTGCCGGCCCGATCGGCCCCTTAACGTCGAGCAGGAGCGCACTGCTGCCTCGCGCCTCCTCTTCGCCGCCGAGCGTGGTTGCCGACAGCAGGAAGGCCGCAGTAATCGCAACGAGGTAACCCACTAGGCGACGCATCCACATGGCTATATCCGCTCGCAATTTTATGTAGAGTTGGAACGCAGTGCCGGATTCGGGCGCGCCTAGGCCCTACACCACCACCGGGGGGCCATTGGAGCCATTGGAGCCATTGCGGCTTTCGCGGCTATCGGAGCCGACGGACCGAGAACTCGCCGATCAACCCGACTGCAACGCCTGCAGCACTTGCTCCCGCACCCTTTCGACCGGCTGTTGGCCATCGATCGTGATGTAGCGTGGTGCCTGCGGATCGCTCGCGTCGACCTGACTGGAATAATACTCCACCAGCGGGCGTGTTTGCTCGTGATAGACCTTTAGACGGTGACGGACCGTCTCTTCCCGATCATCGTCACGCTGCACCAGGGGCTCACCGGTGACATCGTCGACATCCGGCTGCTGCGGCGGGTTGTGCTGAACGTGGTAGACCCGCCCCGATCCCGGGTGGACCCGGCGGCCCGCCATACGCTGCACGATCGCTTCATCAGGGACTTGGATCTCGACAACGGCATCAATCGTGATCCCCTGCGCCTTCAGCCCGTCGGCTTGCGCGATGGTGCGCGGAAAACCGTCGAAGAGAAAACCGTTGGCACAGTCGGACTCGGCAGTGCGCTCACGAATCAGCCCGAGGATCACATCGTCGGGGACCAACCCCCCCTCATCCATAATCTGCTTCGCCTGCTGCCCGAGCGGGGTGCCGGCGGCGACCGCCGCGCGCAGCATATCGCCGGTCGAGATCTGCGGGATCGCAAACGCCTCACAGACAAAACCAGCCTGTGTGCCTTTGCCGGCGCCGGGCGGCCCGAGGAGGATCAAACGCATAAGCTGTATCTCCTTTTTCAGCTACTCTTCAGCCAATCTGCCAAAACAATCTATTATCCAGACGATCTCTGCCAATCTCTGCCAATTGTCGTAACCTGCCAGCGCTGCCTCGCGCCGCTCTAACGATGGACGAACAACGCTCAGCGG
Organism: Halorhodospira abdelmalekii; assembly: GCF_016583625.1. Lineage (GTDB taxonomy): Bacteria > Pseudomonadota > Gammaproteobacteria > Nitrococcales > Halorhodospiraceae > Halorhodospira > Halorhodospira abdelmalekii. The sequence goes on from NZ_NRRN01000008.1 coordinate 48,257, forward strand.
CGAAATGCTCGGCCACTACAAGCTGCTTCTCGTAAGCGTAGCAAAACGACGACCGGCCGTGGTGCAACAATCGCACTTGTTGTGCACCTTGGCCGGCACCACGGGGAGACTACTCAGAAGCCGCACGCAGTGCGGTCAGACGCCCACGCGCATCGAGGACGTAGAGACAGCCGTCGCTTGTAACCACCGGCGTCCGCTCAATCGGCACTGAGGAGAGGCGTTCCCGAGCCACCAGTTCGCCGTCACGCAGCCGCAGCCAATTGACGTAGCCGGCATTATCACCGGCGACTAGATAACCGTTCACGGCCACCGGACGCGTCAAGATCAAACCACGTAGCTGCTCCTGCCGCCACACTGTCGCACCACTGCGTCGATCGAAGGCCCACACGCGGCCATCGGCACCGGCCACGTAGACCTTCTCGCCGTCGAGGTGAAACCCACGGAAGCTGGAGACTTCACGGCTCCACTCCGCACTGCCGGTCGCCATCCGCACGGCGGTCAAGTGTCCTTGATAGGCTACGGCAAAGACCAGCCCCTGATCGATCACCGGGTCGGCGGCGATATCGGCCATGCGTTCCAATTCGGTGCGCCCGCGCGGCTCGGTCACCACATGCTCCCAGCGTACTGAGCCGTCATTCGCATTGAGCGCGACCAGGCGCCCGCTCTCCAAGCCGACGACGACGGTACCACCGGTCACCGCCGGCGCGCTGCGATGGCGCAGCGTCAGCGCCGGGATCCCCCGATCGAAGACCCACAACCGCTCGCCCGTCTCTCCATCGAGACCGAAGAGGCGGCCATCGCCCGTGCGCGCCACCACAACCCCGCGAGTGTAGCGCGGGCTGCCGAGGAGTTCCCCGACTAAATCAGTCTGCCACAGCACCTCGCCACTTTCGGGCTCGAGCGCTTGCAGCCGCCCTTTTCGGTCGCCCAGCAGCAGCATCCCCTCGACCAGGACCGGACCGGAGGCCAACGGGCGCTCTAGCCGGTGGTGCCAAACGGTCTCCCCCCGCTCGACGTCGAGCGCTCGCACCCACCCCCGTGCATCGGCTAAGTAGAGCTGCCCATCGCGATACTGCGGATCGAACGCAAACCCGGAGGGCACCGGCCCAACAGGCCACCCACTCCACTCCAGATCGACGGCGATCTGCGGCTCGACCTGCGGCTGCGGCAGCGGTCGCTGCAGCGAGCACCCCACACCAACCGCCAGCGCAAGCAGCAACAGCAGCGCTACCCGTGGCGCTTGCACCCAGTAAACCACGCCGCTCACGCCCCGGATTCCACGGCACGTAGCTTGATTTCGACCAACTCGCGGGATTGCGGCGCCAACCCGTTGACAGCCAGCGCTTCGCGGTAAGCCTCGGCGGCCTCGGCGGAGCGCCCCAGATCGACCAGCAGATCGCCGCGCAGTTCGGCGTAGGCCGCCTTGAAGCTGCGCGAGACGTCGCTGCCGAGGAGCCCCACCGCCTGCTCCGGATCCTCCTGAGCCAGCGCCCGCGCCTGGCGTAGGCGTGCCAGTTCGGCGGTGGGCCGCTCACGGGCGTTCTCGACCAGCCAGCCCAAGGTATCGGCCGCGCTCTGATAGGCACCGGTATCCATCTGGTGCCGCGCCAGCCGCATCGCCGTCAGCACCGCATAACCACTGCTGCCGTGATCGTCGAGGAGGCGCTGCCCGAGTTGTTCGAGCTCACTGATCTCCGCTTGCTGCCGCTCAGCCTGCAGAAACTCGCTGTAGGCGGCGGCGGCCATCTGCGCCGAGCGCTCCTGCCACGCCCCGAAGCCCCACCAGCCGGCCAGGACAACCAGCGCCAAGGCAGCACCAAGCATCAAAGAGGGGCCGTTACGCCGCCACCAGTCGTTCAAGCGCTGCAGCTGTTCTTCGTCGCTCCGATCCATCTCTAACCCCAAATACCTATGTCGCGCGGCCATCATCGTCTATTAGACCACACAAATATTGCACCAGCGCCTCGCGGTCCATTCGCCGCTGTGGCTGATCGTCCCGTAAATCCTTAACCGTGACTTCACCGGCAGCCTCCTCCGCATCACCCAGGATCAACGCCACCCGCGCCCCACTGCGGTCGGCGCGCTTAAGCTGCCCCTTGAAACCGGCACTTCCCGGGTGCATCTGCAGGCGCAACCGCGGCAGGGCATCGCGTAGCCACTCGGCCAAAGCGAAGGCTGCTGCGCTCTCGCCGGCTACCACCAAGTAGGCGTGCGCCGCACCGCCGCACCGGGCGACCTCCTCCGCGCGCCCCTCTGCCAGCAACTCGACAAGCCGCTCTAAGCCAAGGGCAAAGCCGATCGCCGGCGTCGCACGACCGCCGAGCTGCTCGACCAGGCCATCGAAGCGGCCACCGGCACAGACGGTGCCTTGCGCCCCAAGCCGATCGGTTACCCACTCAAAGACCGTGCGCGTGTAGTAGTCGAGGCCACGAACCAACGCCGGGTTCACGGTGTATTCGACTCCAGCCTGTTCGAGCAGGTTCCTGAGCGTAGTAAAGTGCGCTGCCGACTCCTCATCGAGGGCATCGAGCAGGCGCGGGGCCTCGGCCATCACCGCCTGCACCCCCGGATCTTTGCTGTCGAAGATGCGCAGCGGATTGCTGTTCAGTCGCCGCCGACTCTCCTCATCGAGCTCGTTCTCGTGCCGCTGCAGGTAGTCGATGAGTTCTGCTCGATAGGCAGCACGACACTGTGGCGTACCGAGTGAGTTCAGCTGCAGCCGCACCCCTTCATCAAGGCCGAGCTCGCGCAGCATCCGCGCCGTCATCACAATCATCTCGGCATCAAGCTCCGGGGCAGCCACCCCGAAGGCCTCGGCACCGATCTGATGAAACTGCCGCAGCCGCCCACGTTGCGGTCGCTCGTGGCGGAACATCGCCCCGCGATACCACAGCCGTGGCTCGCTGTTGTGGAGTAGACCGTGCTCAATCCCGGCACGCACGCAGCCGGCGGTACCCTCCGGGCGCATTGTCAAGCTATCGCCGTTGCGATCCTCAAAGGTGTACATCTCCTTCTCGACGATATCGGTCACCTCGCCGATCGACCGACAAAAGAGCTCGGTGCGTTCCAGCACCGGGAGCCGAATCTCGCGGTAGTCATAGGCCTCAAGCACCCGCTGAATACGCGCCTCGGCCCACTGCCAAAGTGGGGTCTGCGCGGGCAGCACGTCACTAAAGCCCCTTACACTCGCTACACCTTTTTTTGCCACGACGACTCCGTATCCTCGTCATCCTCGTCCATTAACCGGAATCCTCCGGACTCACTCGCCCTCCAGCGTCAACCGGGCCACATCGCCACGGGTGTACGGCTGCAGATCGACAGACTCGCCAGCGTGCTCGAGCGTGACCAGCTCCGCGTTACCGATCACCAGCCGATAGTGCTCGGCCGGCGGCACCTCGATGGTGCGCGGGCCACGCGCCAGACCGTAAAAGTGGCGCTCACCGTCGGCCGTCACCTCCAGCCACGCCTCGCCCTCACCAACACGCAGCGTCAACCCCGCCGCAGCGGTCTCGGCAGGCGCCTCGTCGAGGGCCGCCACGGCCTCTTGTTCGATCGTCGGCACCCGATCGTCAAGGCCGAGCACCGACCCTTCCGCATCCAGGCCCGCGTCTCGATCCGGATCATCGCCGGTCGGCGCAGCGGCAGGCTCGGGAGACGACTCACGGGGAAGATCCGGAATCACTCCAGCGGGGGCGTCCGCAGCAGTACCGAGGCCCTCTCCCGTAGCATCGCCAGCCACCGACTCCTCCTCGGCGCTGTACTCCACCGCCTCGCCCCGAGGCAGCTGCGCACGCTCGCCATCGCTCGACTGCCACCACACAATGAGTGCGCCACCAGCGCCAATCAGCGCAACAACCATACCGATCAGCACGATACGATGCAGCGGTTGCTGCGCGCCGGATTCGGCCGCCGCCGCCTCGCCCCGCCGCCGGCGGCCAGCGACGCGCCGTTGCCGCTGTGCGCCATGCGTGCCCCGCCGAGTGGGCACCTCACTCTCACCGCTAGTGGAGGCCATCTGATCCCGGCCCCCATAGGCGGCGATAACGGCCTCCGGCGAGAGGCCGACGAGGCGAGCGTAGCTGCGCATGTAGCCACGGACGTAGGTCGCCGGAGGCAGCTGTTCATACGCCTCCGCCTCAAGCGCCTCTACCATAGCAGGTGCCAGATTGAGGCTAACCGCTACGGCACGAACCGTCAGCCCCTGAGCTTCGCGGGCGTGGCGCAGCTGGACGCCTGCCCCTCCTGGACCCGCTCCGTTAACGTCGGTGCGACTGCTCCCGGTATCGCCTTGTGCGCGTTGCGGCGCCGCACCCTCTTCGCCCATCGCCGAATCATTCATGGCTGTTGCCTCTCGCGGCCTTGAGCCGCCGCACATATTCGGACTCAGGAAAACGCGCACGCAACTCCTCGCCGTAGGCGCTTGCCTGCTCTTCGTCACCCTGCGCCTGAGCCACTTGCGCCGACCAAAAGAGCACTTGCGCGGAGCGTTCGCTGCGCCGTACCCTCGCCAATTCGGCGGCCGCTGCCGCATACTCGGCGGTGGCGTAATAAAGCTCAGCTCGCAACAGGCGCGCCGGCACAAACGTGCCCTCGTGCGCCAAAGCCGCCGCGACGTAACGCTGTGCCTCAGGTAGGCGATCAGCCTCGAAGGCGCAGCGTGCAGCGTTGGTCAACGGCACCTGCCGCGAGCGGTACTCCGGCAGTTCAGCCGCGCTCTGTAGGGTCTCCAGCGCCTCATCAATGTGTCCCAACTGACACAAGACTCGCCCTAAGTTGTTGCGCACCGGGCCGGCCTCGGGAGCCAAGGCGGCGGCCCGTTGTTGATGGGCGAGGGCCTGTTCCAGGTCGCCAAACCCTTCTGCGACCAGCCCCATGCCGACCCACGCTGCGGCGTGCTCCGGATCGATCGCCAGCGCCCGTTCGAGGCGCTGCTGAGCCTCAATCAGCCGCCCGGCAGCCAGCAGATGGAGGCCGGCGCCGGCGTGGCTATCGGCCGCTCGGGCGGCATCGGGCAACGGCTCGTGCTCGGTGCTCGCGCAGCCGACAAGCAGCGCGGTGATGCACACGGCACCACAAAGGGTCAGTCCGAGCCATCCTCGCTTTGATCGTCGCTTCGCTCTTCGGTTCACATCGGCAGCGCTGTCATTTTGCTCGTCCGTGCGCCTTGCAGCTCACCGACGAGTTGTCCGCACGCCCCTTGAATCTCCTCACCACGCGTCTCTCGGACCGTCGCCGTCACCCCCCGTTCCAGTAGCGCATCGGCAAAACCGCGCACTCGTCCCACCGACGGCCGCTCAAAGCGCGCTCCCGGATAGGGGTTAAACGGGATTAAATTAACCTTAGAGGGAATCCCCTGCAACAAGCGCGCCAACTCCCGGGCGTGGTGGTCGGCATCGTTAACCCCGGACAGCAAGACGTACTCCCAGGTGATACGCCGATGCGGCTTATCCTGGATGTAGGCGTGACATGCCGGCAACAAGCGCTCTAGCGGGTGCTTGCGATTGAGCGGCACCAGCTGATCGCGCAGCGCGTTATTCGGGGCGTGCAGCGAGACGGCCAGACTGACGTCGGTGACGTTGCGCATGCGTTCAATCGCGCGCACCACACCGCAGGTCGAGATCGTAACCCGACGCTTCGAGAGCACAAAGCCGAAATCGTCCATGAAGACGCGGGCCGCCGAGATCACCGGATCGAAATTGAGCAGCGGCTCGCCCATCCCCATAAAGACGACGTTGGTTACCGCCCCCGGCGGCAGCTGCGCGCTCGCCACATGCAGCTGACCGACGATCTCGGCCGCGCTGAGATTGCGCCCAAAGCCACCATCCCCGGTCGCACAGAAGGCACAGCCCATCGGGCAGCCCGCCTGTGCTGAGATGCACAAGGTGCCTCGCTTAGGCTCAGGGATATAGACCGTCTCGACACAGTGGCCGTCGCTCAAACGCACCAGCCACTTGCGCGTTCCATCAGCCGCAGTCAGTGCGCTGGCAACACTCGGCAGGGTGACGGTAGCGTGGCGCGTGAGACGCTCACGCAGCCCCTTGCTCAGGTCAGTCATAGCGGCAAAGTCGTAGACCTGCCGCTGATGCAGCCACTGCATCAACTGCCGCGCCCGGAAGCGGCGCTCACCGAGTGCGTCAAAAAACGCCGCTAGGCGCGGCCGATCGAGGCCGAGCAGCTCGACCGGGCCGCTCATGCGGGCCGCGTGCTGCGACTCGTGCTCAGCGTGGGCAGATCTCATCGGGCTTAAAGAAGAACTCGATCTCACGCTCTGCGTTCTCCAGGCTATCGGAGCCGTGGACCGCATTGGCGTCGATGTTTTCAGCAAAATCGTGGCGCAGCGTACCGGCAGCCGCCTCCTTCGGATTCGTCGCTCCCATGATCTCCCGATTCTTACGCACAGCCTCCTCGCCTTCAAGGACCTGCACCATCACCGGACCGGAGGTCATAAAGCCGACCAGATCATTGAAAAAGGGGCGCTCGCGGTGGACAGCATAGAAGCTCTCGGCCTCCTGCTGGCTCAGACGCACCATACGCGCAGCGATGATGCGCATGCCTGAGCGCTCAAAGCGAGTGTAAATCTCACCGATGACGTTCCGTGCTACGGCATCGGGCTTAATGATCGACAAGGTTCTCTCTACGGCCATATACGACTCCGTTGTTCCGTGTGTTGTTGCAAAAGACTTCGCCACAGTCAAGGCCAAAGCACCCCAGGCGGGTTGCTCCCACCGGACGGGTCCGCTCGGGTGCTCCGCATGTGGGCGAGACGGCACACCGGCGCGTTCGCCGCCGCCCACCTCAAGGGAACGGAACCAAGACGGTTAGGCATCGCCGCCATTCGACTCTGGCCTTTGGGAGGCTCGGCAGACCACAAAAAAGCCGCAGCAACAGCGCGCTGCGGCAGCCAGTCAGGCGGCGAGTTTAGCAGGTTTAGGCGCCGAGGACAACGCGTTATGTGCAGCGCACCATGACACGTCAAAGACCACCGATGGCCCGCTGCAGACCGGCGTGCACCTTGAGACCACCGGCTACGATATCACCGCTTTGCAGGTAGTCATCGTCCCCCTGTAGCCCGCTGACCGTGCCACCGGCCTCTTGAATCAACAGCGCCCCGGCGGCGATATCCCACGGCTTCAGGCCGAGCTCGAAAAAGCCATCGAGACGTCCAGCGGCGACGTAAGCCAAATCGAGCGAAGCGGCCCCAGCGCGGCGCATGTCCTCGGCACGCTCAGCCACAGTTGCAAACATCTGCAGATAGCGCGGCATCAGCTGCTGGTTCTTAAACGGAAACCCAGTACCGATCAGCGCCCCCTCAAGTCCGCGCCGCGGTGTGACCCGAATCCGCCGCCCGTCGAGCTGCGCCCCACTGCCGCGCGCGGCGGTAAAGAGCTCCTGGCGCAGCGGGTCGTAGACCACCGCCGCGGTCAGCTGCCCCTGGTGCTGCAAAGCGATTGAGACGCCGACCTGGGGGAAGCCGTGGAGAAAGTTCGCCGTCCCGTCGAGCGGGTCGACAATCCAGGTATACTCCGCCTCACCACCGCCGTTGTAGGCAGCACCGCTCTCCTCCGCTAGGATGGCGTGCCGCGGATAGGCACGGTGGAGCACATCGAGAATGACCGACTCGGCCTGCCGGTCGATATCGGTGACGAAGTCGTAGCGACCTTTGCTCTCGACGCGGACCCGGTCGAGACGGTCGATGTTGCGGACAATGACGTTACCGGCAGCCCGAGCCGCGCGGACTGCAATGTTCACCATCGGATGCATGGAATACGACTCCTGACTAGACGCGCCCTAGGATAGCAGTAAAACCGATCGTCGTTCAGGGGGGCGATCAACAGGAGCAGATTCAGGAGCAGATTGTGGAGTTTGAGCACGTTCGCATTGTCCTTGTCGGCACCACGCACCCCGGCAACATCGGAGCAACCGCCCGCGCGATGCACACCATGGGTCTGCAACAGCTCTGCTTAGTCGACCCGCAGTGCGACCCGCGCGACGATGCCGCCGTAGCACGGGCCGCGCGCGCCGAAGCGATTCTGGAGCAGGCTACACAGCACGCCACGCTCGCCGCTGCTCTCAGCGGCTGTCAGCGGGTCTACGGCCTCTCCGCCCGGCCGCGCGCCGAGCGCTACCTAGTCAACGATCTGCGCACCGCCGCCCTCGGCAGCGCCGCCCTACGCGCGCAGGCAGAGGCAACCGGACGGGCTGAGTGGGCCGAGCAGGCGTGGATCTTCGGCCGCGAGCGTACCGGCTTGAGCAACGCCGAGCTCGATCACTGCCACGAACTGGTGCACATCCCGACCAATCCGTACTACAGCTCACTTAACGTCGCGAGCGCCGTACAATTGGTTGCCTGGGAGCTGCGCATGGCGCACCACGCCCCGCACGCCCTAACCGGCGGAACTGGACCCTATCCGTCTCACAGCACGCCGGCGACGGTCGACACCCTAGAGCGCTTTTTCGATCACCTTGAGCAAACCGCAACGACTGTCGGCTATCTTGAACGGCAAAATCCGGAGCTGACCATGCGGCGGCTGCGCAATATCTTTCGCCGTGCCGCACTCGGTGAAGATGAGGTGCGGATGCTGCGCGGCTTGCTGAGTCACATCCTCGATTCGCGCCGCTGGAAAAAGCGATAATGGCCCTGTACTGGGTCAGCGGAGACAGCAAGGAACTGTTCTTGATTTTTTGTTCAGCTCGCACCAGGATTCGGCGTTTACGTTTTCAGGAACAGAGGGCATGCTAAGTCGACTGCGTGAGGATATTCGCTGCGTCATGGAGCGTGACCCGGCGGCACGTAACGCCTTCGATGTCGTCACCACCTATCCGGGTTTCCACGCCTTGCTGCTCCATCGCCTAGCCAACCGCCTGTGGCGCTGGCGGCTGCGCTGGCTGGCACGCCTCATCGGCCTCTTTAGTCGCTGGCTGACCGGCATTGAGATCCACCCCGGGGCGCGGATCGGCCGACGCTTTTTTATCGATCACGGCATGGGGGTTGTCGTCGGCGAGACGGCCGATGTCGGCGACGACGTCACGCTCTACCACGGGGTCACCCTCGGCGGCACCAGCTGGCAGTCGGGCAAACGCCACCCCACCCTCGGCAACGACGTCATCGTCGGCGCCGGGGCGAAGCTGCTCGGCCCCATCCGCGTCGGCGACGGGGCACGCATCGGCTCGAACGCCGTCGTCCTCAAGAATGTCCCGGCCGGTGCCACCATGGTCGGCATTCCGGCACGGCAAGTCGGGGAGGCGCAAAAGCAAAGCGATCAGCGCGCACGGATCGCTCAGCGGATCGGCTTCGACGCCTACGGCACCACCGAGATGCCCGACCCGGTCGCCCAGGCCGTCAACGCCATCCTCGATCATATCCACGTCACTGACCGGCGCATCGAAGAGCTCTGCAGTGCGGTCAAAGCGCTCGGCGGCGGGATCGAACGCACCGACCTCCCCGATCTTCACGTCGACCCCCCTGACCCCTCTGAACCCTCTGACCCCTCTGAACCGGGCGGCTGTGACACCGCTAGCCTGCTGCGGGCAAGCCGCGAGCCAGATCGTCGATGATGTCGTCGACATCCTCTAGACCGATCGACAGGCGCACCAGCCCCTCTTCGATGCCGGCAGCCTGACGCTGCGCCTCGCTAACGGTCCCATGGGTCGTCGTCGCTGGGTGGGTAATGGTCGTCTTGGTATCACCGAGATTGGCAGTGATCGAACAGAGGCGTGTGGCATCAATCACCCGCCACGCCGCCTCGCGACCACCGGCCACCGTGAAGCTGACGATGCCGCCGAAACCACTCTGCTGTCGCCGGGCGACTTCATGCCCTCGATGGTGCGGCAGGCCCGCGTAGTAGACGCGCGCCACTCCGGGGTGTTCGGCTAAGAACTCGGCGACCCGCTGCGCCCGCTCGCTGTGGGCCGCCATGCGCAGCGACAGGGTCTCTAAGCCCTTGAGGAAGACCCAAGCGTTGAAGGGACTCATGGCCGGTCCGGCACTGCGGATAAAACCGTAGATCTGCTCGCCGACGCGCTGCCGATCGCCGACGACCGCCCCGCCAAGACACCGCCCCTGGCCGTCGAGGTACTTCGTCGCCGAGTGCACCACCAGATCGGCTCCGTGCTCCAGCGGCCGCTGCAGCGCCGGAGTACAGAAGCAATTATCGATCACCAACAGCGCATCAGCGGCGTGAGCAATCTGCGCCAATCTGGCGATATCGGCGATCTCACAGAGGGGGTTCGACGGCGTCTCGGCGAAGAGCATGCGAGTGTTCGGGCGCACCGCCTCACGCCACGCCGTCGTATCGGTCAGGTCGACCCAGCTGACCGAGATGCCGAAACGGGTCAGATGGTTGCTAAAGAGTGAGAGGGTCGCGCCGAAGAGCCCGCGTGAGGCGACGATATGGTCGCCGGCCGAGAGCAGACCGAGCGTCGTCGCCAGCACCGCTGCCATCCCCGAGGCGGTCCCAACGCACGCCTCACCGCCCTCGAGGGCGGCCAGCCGTTGACTGAAAGCGGCGACTGTCGGGTTGGTAAAACGCGAGTAGACGTTGCCGGGCTGCTCCCCGGAGAAGCGCGCGGCCGCCTCAGCGGCACTGGCAAAACGGTAACTTGAGGTGGCGTAGATCGGCTCGGCGTGTGCCTGCTCGCTCTCGCTCGGCTGCCCGACCCGTATCGCCTGTGTAGCGAAACCGTAGCCGGTCACCTCGCCCTCGCCGCTGCCCTGTCCACTCTCTCCCTCTGCATCAGGCGTGGTTGTGGACATCGACCGTCTCCAGATCTTTATAGCGTTGCGCCCGCTCTGCCTTCGCCGCATCGGAGCGCGAGGCCGAGAGCCCCTGAAGGAACTCCGCACTGATATCACCCGTTACATAGTCGCCGTCGAAACAGGAGCAATCGAAACGTTCGATCTGCGGATTGCCGGCGGCGACCGCCATCTTGAGGTCTTCCAAGTCCTGGTAGATCATGTGGTCGGCGCCAATGGCCGCACAGATCTGCTGCTCGTCACGCTGATGGGCCAGCAGCTCCTCGGCCGCCGGCATATCGATGCCGTAGACATTCGGATAGCGTACGGGCGGTGCCGCCGAGGCAAAGAAGACCTCGCGCGCGCCCGAGTCCCGCGCCAACTGGACCAGCTGCTGTGATGTCGTACCCCGCACCACCGAATCATCGACCAACATCACCCGCTTATCGGCAAACTCCAGGGGGATCGGATTGAGTTTTTGCCGCACCGATTTTTTGCGCGCCGTCTGCCCCGGCATGATGAAGGTGCGGCCAACGTAGCGGTTCTTGATAAAGCCCTCCCGACACTCGACCCCGAGCTCGTAGGCAAGCTGCATCGCCACGGTTCGGCTGGTATCGGGAATCGGAATGATGACGTCGATATCGAGCTGCGGCCACTCACGCCGAATCTTCGCCGCTAAGCGCTCGCCCATACGCAGCCGCGCCTTATGCACCGCAACGCCATCGACGATCGAATCGGGTCGCGACAGATAGACAAACTCGAAGATACAGGGTGAGTAGGTCGGACTCTCCGCACACTGCTCGGTATGCAGCTCCCCGTCGCCGCTGAAGAAGATCGCCTCACCGGGGGCGATTTCGCGTACCAAATCGAAGCCGAGCATATCCATCGCGACACTCTCGGAGGCGACTAGGTATTCACGCTTACCCTGCTGATTGACCCGCTCCCCGTAGCAGAGCGGACGAATCCCGTAGGGGTCACGAAAGGCCAGAATACCGTGGCCGTTGATCATCACGGCCGCTGCGTAAGCACCGTGACAACGCCGGTGGACAGCGCGTACCGCGGCGAAGAGATCGGCAGGAGTCAACTGCAGCCGATTGCGGGCACCGAGTTCGTGGGCGAAGACGTTAAGCAGGATCTCGGAGTCGGAGTTGGTGTTGATGTGGCGCCGGTCGGTGCGAAAGAGCTCCTCTTTCAGGGCCTCGGCGTTGGTCAGGTTGCCGTTGTGGGCCAGCGCAATCCCGTAGGGTGAGTTGACGTAAAAGGGCTGCGCCTCGGCCGAACTCTCGCACCCGGCGGTCGGATAGCGTACGTGGCCAATTCCCATCGTACCGGTCAACCGCAGCATGTGCCGCGTGCGAAAGACATCGCGCACCAGGCCGTTGCTCTTGCGTAGATTCAGCTGACCGTTGTCGTAAGTGATGATACCCGCCGCATCCTGACCGCGATGCTGAAGAACGGTCAACCCCTCATAAAGCTCTTGATTGACCGGTCCGTCGGCCACCATGCCAATCACGCCGCACATCGTCTAAAGCCACCTCCCAGAGTCTTTTATACCGCCCAAGGTCGTCCGACCGACCGATGGGGCTTCGGCTGCTATGCTATATCAATTGACCCGGATCAATTGACCCGGGCACAGCGCTCGCGCCAATAGCCGTGGAGCGGCTCCTCACCTCCCACACCGGGCAGCGACGAAGCCCCATCCCGCTCACCGCGCAAGCGCTCGCTGAGCTCTTCAAGCCAATCGTCGGCGCCGGCCCGGCAGAGCCACGGTTCTGTCGCCGCTAAACTCGGCGACTCTCCCCACGCCGCCTCTTCGGTCAACGGCGTTAAACCGGCAAGCAACACCGCCACGAAGACGATCAACCCGCCACGCACTGCACCAAAGAGCAGCCCGAGCATACGATCGGTGCCACTCAATCCGGTCGCGTGGACCAGCTTGACCATGATGCGCGTAAAGATCGTCCCGAGGATTAATGTACCGAGAAAGAGCGCCAGGAAGGCAAGACCGAGGCGGATCGTCGGCGACTCAATCATGTCTTCGAAATGGCCAGCGGCCAGACCGGCATAGTGAAGACTCAGCCACACCGCCGCAATCCACACGACCAGGGCCAGCACCTCGCGCACCAATCCACGCCACAGGCCAAACCCGGCAGAGAGTGCAACAATGCCGATGATTACGCCATCAATCCACGTCATCGCACCCGCCTCGTGTCACGGCATCCGTCATAGCGCCACAACCCAGCCCTCCAGACCTGCATCGCTCGCCGCCTGCTCCATTAAGCTCTCCGCCTCGGAACGCTCCATAACCGGGCCGACACGCACGCGATAGATCGGCGAGCCGCCTAGCTCACTCTCATCGACGTAGGCCGGCATCCCCAACTCGCGAATCCGATCGCGCTCGGCGTAGGCGTTATCGCGCTCACGGAAACTGCCAACCTGGACCGCAAAGGCCCCTTCCTGTGGCTCGACGGCGCGCACCTCGTGCGCCTCCTCCTCACGGGCTGCTGGACGCTCCCCCGCTCGCCTATCATCGGCCTCCGACGGCGGTCGCCGCTCTTGGCGCGCGGCAACCTCCTCCTCGGGCAACCGCGGCACCTGGGACTCACGCGTTGCCAGCCCTGGCACCTCATCTGCTCGCTCGCCAGAGCCAGCGTCGCGATCGACGGCGCGTGGCTCTGGCACATCGAGCGGCACATCGACCCGACCCTCTTCACGCTCCGGCCCAGAGAAGAGCATCGGTAAAAAGATGACCGCCAAGGCAACGATCACCGCCGCCCCCACCAACTGTCGTTTCGTGCTCGGGTCCATGGGTCACCCCCACCCCTGCTGCTGGATGACTGCTGCCACTATACGAAAAGAACCAAAGACAACTATGCGCTCCCCAGGGCACGCCTGCCGAATCACCGCAGCGAGCAGCTCCGGCAATGATTCGCCGCAACTAGCAACTGTCTCACCGCGCAGCCGCAGCTGCATCGCGAGTGCCTCCGGCTCATGCAGCTGCGGATCGTCGAGTTGCGGCAGATGCCACAGATCGAAGCAGCCGGCTACGGCCTCCATGACCGCGGCGGCATCTTTACGCGCCGCGACCGCGCAGATGGCGTACGTGCGCAGCGGCACCGGTGAGGCTGCAATAACGCTCGCCAACTCCGTAGCCCCATCGGCATTATGCGCCACATCCAGCAGCCACTCCAGCGGACCGTCATCAATCTGCTGCAGGCGCCCCGGCAGACACACTCGCCGCAATGCAGCGGCAATTTGCCGCGACTGCACGCGCTCAGCATGCGGCAACTGATGAAAGGCGGCCAAGGCCGTCGCGGCATTGCTCAGCGCCGCCGCGCCGGAAATGGCCGGCAGTGGCAAATGGGTGTAGTTCACTGCCCCGGCAGGCCACTGCCACGTCCAGCGATCGCGCCCATGACCCTCTCCTCCGGCCTGGTAGTGAAAATCGACTCCGGCCCGCAGCACGGGCGCAGCTCGAAGAGCCTGCGCGGCCTGATAAAGTGCCGGTGGCGCCTGCGGATCACCGATCACAGCAGGGCGTTCGGCGCGCAAGATGCCGGCCTTCTCACGGGCGATCTGCGCCAAATCGTTGCCGAGAAAGTCCTGGTGGTCGTAGGCAATCCGGGTGATTACACTGACATCGGCATCGAGACAATTGACCGCATCCAAGCGCCCGCCCAACCCGACCTCCAGCACCCACAGATCGCACGCACTGCGAGCAAAAAGGTCAAAGGCCGCCAGGGTAGTGTGCTCGAAATAGGTCAATGAGACACCGAGCGCTTGCCGCCCCACCTCGACCCGGGCCAGCGCTGAACAGAGCGCCGCGTCACTCGCCTCGCACTCGGCGATGCGCACCCGCTCATTAAAGCGCACCAGGTGCGGTGAGGTATAGAGCGCGACCCGATAGCCGGCGGCGGCTCCTAGTGCGGCGACCGTTGCAGCGACACTGCCCTTGCCATTGGTGCCGGCGACCATGACCACACGGGCCGAAGGGCGCAGCAGATCGAGCGCCTCGCCTACAGCGGCGACACGCTCCAGGCCCAGTTCGATCGTCTGCGGGTGTGCCGCCTCTAGGCGCGCAAGCCATTCGGTCAGCTCATCCACCGGCTTGCCCACCCTTGTTCTCCAAAGACCTAAGGCCCGTCCCCATCGGCTCTTTCTGCAATGCGTTCGGCACACCCTCTTTAAGTCTGGGCCGGATCGCTGCCCTCTCCCGGAGGCACTGGCCGCGTAGAGGTGGCTGCCATGTCCGGAGCCGCGGAAATGCCGCCGCCCCCCCCTCCACCGACACCACCACCGGCAGCACCACCGGCAGCACCACCGGCAGCGACCGTCGCGCCGGGAGTGCAGGCTGGCACACCAGCCTCCGGCGACTGAACACAGAGCGAACGCGCCGGCGGCTGTTCCAAGCGAATCAGTTTCGCCAGCAACGAGGCGATCTCATCGCGCATGCAGCGGCGATCGACGATCCGGTCGATGGCACCGTGCTCCAAAAGGAACTCGGCGCGCTGAAAGCCCTCCGGCAGCGTCTCGCGGACGGTCTGCTCGATCACTCGCGGCCCAGCAAAACCGATCAGCGCCCCGGGCTCGGCGATGATGATATCGCCGAGTGTGGCCAGACTCGCCGAGACCCCGCCCATCGTCGGATCGGTCAGGACAGAGATATAGGGGACCCGGTCCTCGTTCAAGCGGGCGACGGCTGCCGAGGTCTTCGCCATTTGCATCAGCGAGAAGAGTGCTTCCTGCATCCGCGCCCCACCCGAGGCCGAGAAGCAGATCAGCGGGATCCGTCGCGCACGCGCCTGTTCAGCAGCACGGCAAAAACGCTCGCCGACTATGGTGCCCATCGACCCGCCCATAAAGGAGAACTCGAAGGCCACGACCACCACCGGCATATTCAACAAGCGCCCCTGCATGGCCACTAGGGCATCCTGCTCGCCGGTGCTCTTTTGCGCCTGCGCGAGACGATCGCGGTAGCGCTTGCTATCACGAAAGCGCAGAAAGTCGCTCGGTTGCAGCTCGGCAGCGATCTCCTCCGGCGCCTCACCCTCGTCGAGAAAGAGGCGCAAGCGTCGCCGGGCGGAGAGGCGCATATGGTGATCGCACTTCGGGCAGACCTCGAGATTGCGCTCCAGATCGGGGCGGTAGAGCACCCCCTGACACGCCTCGCACTTCGTCCAGAGGCCCTCCGGCACACTCCGACTGCGCCGCCCTTCGGTGCGGATCCGGCGCGGCATCAGCTTTTGAAACCAGCTCACGATCGCACCTCCATCGCCGCCTTCTCATCGATCCCGCGACGCAACTCGGCCACCGCAGCGCGCAGACGCTCAGGCAGATCGGTGGCCTCTCCGTGCTCGCCGATCAGCTGCACCAGAGCACTCCCGACCACCACGGCATCGGCCACTTGCGCTACGGCGCCGGCACTCGCCGCATCGCGCACCCCAAAGCCAACGGCCACCGGCAACTGCGAAACTCGGCGAATGGCAGCGACCTGATCGGCCAGGAGCGTTGTATCGAGATTCGCTGACCCCGTAACGCCCTTCAGCGCCACCGCATAGATAAAGCCGCCGGCGACCGCGCTGATCTTCTGTAAGCGGGCAGCGGTGGTATTCGGTGCCACCAGATAGATCAGCTCGATGCCGTGTTGTGCAGCCAAATCCGGCAGTGATCCGGCCTCCTCCGGTGGCAGATCGACCGTCAGCAGACCGTCGACCCCAGCGCTAGCGGCCCGCTCGACGTAAGTCTCATAGCCGGCCGCCTCCAGGCTATTGGCGTACCCCATAAAGACCACCGGCGTCGCCTCATCCCGCTCGCGAAAACGCGCAACCGCCTCACACAACTTCGCCGGCGTCGTCCCCGCCGCCAGCGCGCGGGCACAGGCAGCCTGGATCACCGGGCCATCGGCCATCGGATCGGAGAACGGCACCCCGATCTCGATCAGATCGGCCCCACCATCGACTAAGGCGTGCATCAAGGCGACGAGCTGCTGCGGATCTGGGTCCCCACCGGTGATGTAGGGGATCAGGGCGGTGCGCCCGGCGGCGCGACAAGCTGCAAAGGTCTGACTGATACGGCTCACAGTTCGATGCCCTCCCGTGCCGCGACCGTGGCGATGTCTTTATCTCCGCGTCCGGAGAGATTAATAATCAGCGCTTGCTCCGGGCTCAACTCGGCGGCTAGGCGCTCGCCGTAGGCCAGCGCGTGGGCGCTCTCGAGCGCCGGTAAGATCCCCTCGCAGCGTGCTAAGCGATGGAACGCCTCGAGCGCCTCGGCATCCGTCACCGTGACGTAGTGCGCCCGGGCGCACTCTTTAAGGTAGGCGTGCTCGGGGCCAACACCAGGATAGTCGAGCCCGGCGCTGATCGAGTGGGTGCCGATGATCTGCCCCTCGGGCGACTCCATCAGATAGCTGCGGGCGCCGTGTAAGACGCCGGGGCGTCCGGCGTTGAGCGGGGCGGCGTGGCGGCCGCTGGCCAATCCCTCGCCCCCGGCCTCGACACCGTAGAGTGCCACTTCGGTATCGTCTAAGAAGGGGTGGAAGATACCGATGGCGTTCGATCCACCGCCGACGCAGGCGACCACTGCTGCTGGCAGCGCGCCCTCGATCTCCTGGATCTGGCGCCGGGCCTCGATGCCGATAACCCGCTGTAGATCGCGCACGAGGGTCGGATAGGGGTGGGGGCCGGCGACCGAGCCGATGATGTAGAAGGTATCGTCGACGTGAGCCACCCAGTCGCGCATCGCCTCGTTGAGGGCGTCTTTGAGGGTGCGGGTGCCGGCGTCGACCGGACGCACCTCGGCGCCGAGCAGACGCATCCGATAGACGTTGGCGGCCTGACGCTTCACATCGTCGGCGCCCATATAGACGACGCATTCGAGCCCCATGCGCGCAGCCACCGTCGCGGTCGCGACCCCGTGCTGACCGGCTCCGGTCTCGGCAATGATCCGCTGCTTACCCATGCGCGCGGCTAACACCGCCTGACCGACGGTGTTGTTGATCTTATGCGCCCCGGTGTGGGCCAGGTCCTCGCGCTTGAGATAGATCCGCGCCCCACCTGCCCGGCGTGTGAGCCGCTCGGCCAGATAGAGCGGGGTCGGCCGCCCGACGAAAGCGTGCAGTTCGCGTTCGATCTCGGCGTGAAAGGTCGGATCTTGCCGCGCCTCCAGATAGGCGGCGGTCAGCTCCTCTAGCGGCGCCATCAGGGTCTCGGAGACAAAGCGCCCGCCGAAGCTGCCGAATCGGCCGTCGCTGCTTGCAGCGCTCGCTGCAGGATTACTCTCGGTTGCTATCGCCACGCTGTACCTCCGCCAGGAACCGGGCCATCAGCCCCGGATCTTTGAGCCCTGGCCGCTGCTCGACGCCGCTGCTGACATCGACGGCAAACGGCCGCATCCTCTGAATCACACCGGCGACGTTCGTAGGATTCAGGCCGCCGGCAATAACCGTCCCGCGCACGCCCTCGGGCGTCGCCTCGTGCGCGAAGCACTTCCCCAGGCCGCCGCGTTCACCGAGGCGGTGGCTATCGAAGACAAAGCCGCTCGCCCCGGCGTAGCGCGCCACGTAGGCAGGCGGATCAACACCGCCGCCCATCGGTACCGCCTTGATGTAGCGCCGACCGAAGCTGGCGCAAAACTCCGGCGACTCATCGCCGTGAAACTGTATCGTATCGAGTTCCAGAGACTCCAAAGCGCACTCGACATGGGCCGGATGCGGGTCGACGAAGAGCCCGACCAGCGCGACAAAGGCCGGGACTTCAGCGACAATCGCGCGCGCCTGCTGCAGATCGATCGCACGCGGACTGCTGTCGCAGAAGACCAAGCCGAGGGCGTCGGCCCCGGCCGCAACCGCCGCCCGGGCGTCGGCAGCGCGGGTAATGCCACAAATCTTGACCCGTGTACGCATCGCCATCCTTAGTGAGCCGCGGTGGACTGTCGTCAGACCGCGTGGTGGCCGTGAGGTGGGCAAATCTTACCGCGGTCGACGCCCTCACGGCAAAAGCGACGGATCGAGCACGGCCGCGGCCAAATCGGAGAGCGCCACCTCAGCAGAGAAAGAGGACGGCGGACGACAAGCCAAGCTCATGTGGCGCCCGTGATGACGTTGAAGAACAAGCAGGAGGAGCGGCGTCGAGACCACTTGGGATGCCGTACTCAGCGGGATACTCCACACCAGTCAGATAGAGCCCAGAAGCAGGCGCGGTAATACCGGAGCGCCTCCGATCGCGACCGGCAAGCAGCTGTGCCGGCCACCCGACTCCTTGCTCGCCGGTACCGACCGCCAGCAAGGTGCCAGCGATGTTGCGCACCATGTGGTGAAGGAAGGCGTTGGCGGTGATGTCGATGATCACTTGCGCACCACGTCGCTCGACACTCAGCCGCTGCACCTCGCGGACCGCATGCGCCGCCTGACAGGCCACGGCGCGAAAGGCCGAGAAGTCGTGCTCACCGAGCAGCGCCTGGGCGCTCTCGTGCATCCGCGCCGCATCCAACTCGTGGTGCGTCCAGGCGACTCGCGAGCGCGCCAGCGCTGGGCGGGCGCGCCGACAGAGAAAGACGTAGCGATAGGCGCGGCGTCGAGCCCGATAGCGAGCATGAAAGTCATCAGCGACGGCGTGGGCCGAAAGGACGCTGACACTCGCTGGCAAGTTCGCATTGCTACCGAGCACCCAGGCGTGCAGCGGTCGCTTTGCCCGGGTATCGAAGTGAACCACCTGATGGGTAGCGTGCACTCCAGCATCGGTACGTCCGGCGCAGACCAGTTCGATCGGCTCAGCGGCGACCCGCGATAGCGCCCCCTCCAGCGCCTCTTGCACCGAGGGGGCGTGGTGCTGACGTTGCCAGCCGCTGAACTCGCTGCCGTCGTACTCGACGACCAAGGCGATGCGGCACGCCCCGCTCACCACCGGTTCATCCAACTCACCCAAGCTCACCCAAGCTCACCCAGTCCAGTTCCCCAGTCTAGCTCTCCGTCCAGATCTGCTCTAGTCCAGGTCAGCGAGGATGCGCCGTGCGCTCTCGCGCTGACTCTCCGTACCGGTCTCGATCACCTCTTCGAGCATCTCGCGGGCACTTCCCTCATCGCCGAGATCGATGTAGGCGCGTGCCAGATCGAGCATCGTATCGGCCTGATCGCCCTCACCCGGCCCGAGTGCCCACTCCTCATCATCGTCGGCATCGTCGTCGGCCTCCTCCGTCTCCTCGGGAACCTCCTCTGCCGGCTCCTGAACCGGCTCAGCTGGCTCAGGCTCGGCAGCCGCCGCCGGACTCGGCTCACTCTCAGGCTCAGGCTCACTCTCGCTGCTCGGCTCGGCCGTGGGCGTCTCCGTCTCCTCCTCGCTGAGCAACGCATCGAGATCCATCTCTTCGAGTTCATCGCCGGCTGCCGCCTCGTCCGTCTCGTCTTCCTGGGACTCTGCCGGATCGTCGTTACCGAAGAGTTCATCAGCAGCATCCTGCGCCGCTGCACTCTCATCGACAGATTGCTGCAGGGCTGGCTCCGGTTCACTCGACTCAGCCTCTTCTTCTGGACCGAAGAGCTCATCGAACTGTTGATCGAGACTCTCCTCGGTCTCTTCTTCGGTTCCCGCCTCCGAGCTCTCTTCCAGGGCGCTCTCTGCAGGCGAATCAACCGAGGAGTCCTCTTCGTCGTCCTCATCGAAGCCTAAATCGAGCGCCTCAAGATCCGGCTTGGCATCGAGATCGTCGTCGCCGTCATCTTCAGCGATCGCCTCCTCTTCACCCATTGCGGGGGAGCCCATTCCATCGTCGTCGGCCAGCGTCGCCGCTGCAGCCATCCCTGCGACCCCTGCCGCCAGACCGCCAAAGAGCGGGGCATCGGGCGCGAAGCGGCGTCCAATGGCCAACGCAGTCTGCCAAACCGGATCACTGTCGCTGCGGGTGCGATCGTAGAGCTCTTGCGCCTCGTTGAGGAAGGCGTCGCGCTCATCGAGACGGGCCAGCACATCGAGCAATTTCAAGCGCAGATCGGCACGCTGGGGCTCACGGTAGCTGCCACGCTCAAGCACCTCCCGTGCCTCGGTCAGCTGATCTTCGGCGATGTAGTCTTCGGCCACTTCGAGTGGGTCGCGCCGACTCCGATACTGCTCTTGCTCCTGCTCAACATCGAAGCCGAGATCAGCCGGATCGAAACGCTGCCGGGTCTGCCGTTGCCGCTGCAGCCGCTGCCGACGCAGATAGGAGATCAGACCGATCAGCACGGAGAGTGTGACCAGCAGCACCCCGAGGATCAACAAGAGACGCTGGCGCAGCGTCTCCTCTTCCCACAGATGGGCTGTGGTGAGCTCACTCGGGGCAACTTCGAGTTCATTAAGGTCGACACCGAGCAAGTTCGCCCACCACGGCGCCACTGCGGGCTCCTCCTCAGCCACCTCTTCAGTCGGCGTCGGCGCCGGCTCGGGGACAGGCTCCGGGGTAGGCTCGGGGGTAGGCTCGGGGATAGGCTCATCGGGCACCCCAAACTCGAATGCCGTCGGCGGCGGCGGCAGCACCCTTTCCATCCGGAGATCGAGCAACCGCTCAAGCGCCTCGACCCGCTCGCTGAGATCCTGGACGCGCGCCTGCAGGTTATCGCGCTCGGAGCGCAGACTCGCGCGCTCCTCGCGGAGCGCCGCTACAGCCCCCTGTAAGCGCCGCAAGTTAGCTTCCGTGGCCTCCAGATCGGCGTCGAGCAGCGCTAAGACGTCCTCTCCGGGCTCGTCACCTAACGCCACAATGCGCAAGTGGGCATCACGCGCGGGCCGCTCATCCCCCTCCGGACGCCGCGCCTCGTGCTCCGGGTCTGGCTGCGTATCGACCTCCGAGACCAGCGCTGCGCGCTCAGCTGGCGGCACCCAAGCCTCCAGGTGCGATGCGTAGATCGTCTGCGCCTCTCGTGCGCTCAGCGCCTCAATCTCCGCCTTATCCGGCAGCTGCAGCCACCACCCGGCGAGCAGATCGTTGACGTTATCACTGGCGAAGGCGTGCGGATTGAGCCGCTTGATGGCGAGCATGGTCTGCGCCATGGTCACCGAGTCGTCGGGACGGTGTTCGGCAGCAATCTGCCACAGGGTGTCGCCGCGCATGACCGGCCAGAAATCGCGCGGCGCCTCACGCGCCCCGGCACGAGCGATCTCCTCTTCCTGCCCATCGGCAGTTGCAGGATCGAGCGGCGGACGCTCCGCCGCCGGACGACGCGGCTCACCCGCAGCTGGTGGCGCGTCGAGCGTCGTCGGCTCATCAAGCAGCAGGGTGTACTCGCGCGTTAACTCCCCTGCTGGCCAACTCACCCGGATCAGGAAATCGAGCAGTGGCTCATCGATCGGCGTCTCACTCTGCACTCGAATGTAGGGCGCGCCTTCGCCCTCGCTGACCCACTCGAAGCCCAACTCGTCGAGCGCGCGTGAGCGTTCGACGCCGGCCCGCGCAAAGACCTCACTCGGGGCCAACGCAACTTCGAAACGCTCCAGATCATCGGGATCGACCGCGTAAACCGGGATGCGCGCAGCGACAGGCTCCCCTACGCTCGAACGCGCCTCAATCGCTCCGAGGCGCGGCTCGGCGGCATAGGCCACCCCGAAGCCGACCAGGCACGCGACCAGGAGAGCCCCGGCCACCTCGGTAGCGATGCGGATTGCCCTGCGCACAGCTCCCCTCCATCCGCCCACGATCAATTGGGGCGCACCCCCCTGATCAATAAAGGACCCAAACAGATCCAAAAAGGATCCTTACAGGTGGTTCGCGATCATCAGCTCGGCAATCTGAACGCTGTTGAGCGCCGCGCCCTTACGCAGATTATCGGCCACGACCCAAAAATCCAAACCGCGCTCATGGCTGATGTCCTCGCGGATGCGCCCGACAAAGACCGCATCCCGCCCTGCGGCCTCGGTCACCGCAGTCGGATAGCCGCCAGCGGCGCGCTCATCAAGCAACTCGACCCCGGGCGCAGCAGCCAAGATCTCGCGGGCACGCTCAGCACTCAGACGCTCTCGCGTCTCGATGTGGACCGCCTCCGAGTGCCCATGGTAGACCGGCACCCGAACCGCCGTCGGATTGACCCGCACCGAGGCATCTTCAAGGATCTTCACGGTCTCCCAGACCATCTTCATCTCTTCCTTGGTGTAGCCGTTGTCTTGAAAATCGTCGATGTGGGGTAGACAGTTAAAGGCGATCGGCTTCGGATAGACGACGCACTGCGGCGCCTCTCCGGCGAGCCAGGCCCGCGTCTGCGCCGCAAGCTCATCAATGGCCGGTTTACCGCTGCCCGAGACGGCCTGATAGGTCGCCACATTGATGCGCTCAACACCCGCTGCATCATGGAGCGGCTTGAGGGCGACGAGCATTTGGATCGTTGAGCAGTTCGGATTGGCGATGATCCCGCGCTTCTTATAGCCAGCCGCGGCGTGCGGGTTGACCTCGGGGATCACGAGCGGCACATCGTCGTCGTAACGAAAGTGCGAGGTATTATCGATGACCACCGCACCAGCTGCGGCCGCACGCGGAGCGTGCTCAGCGGAGATGTCACCGCCCGCCGAGAAGAGGGCAATCTGCACCTGCGAGAAGTCGAAATCGGCCAAATCTTGGATCGTCAACGACTGCCCGGCGAAGTTGACCGTGCCGCCCGCTGAGCGTGCGCTGGCCAACGGATAGACGTTGCGAACGGGGAAGTTGCGCTCGGCCAGGATCTCCAGCATCACCTCACCGACGGCGCCAGTCGCACCGACAACGGCCACATCGTAGCTCTTCGTCATCTCTTCCTCCGCAAAAGACCCCACCCTTGCGGGCAAGGTGGTTAACCGTGGCTGGCTCCGCTAACGCTCTTGCGAGCGCGCAAGCTTACGCGGCCAGTCTAACGCTTTGCACAGCAGCACTGCCAGCGCCTTACCCGACGACACCTCCCTGCCAGGGGGGACGTCAGGAGCGCCCCCCTCTGTGACCGAGGTTATCCAGCGCGCAGACGCTCAGCGACCGCTTCCCCCATCTCGCGCGTACCGACCCGACGCGTCCCCCCCTGTAGATCAGCCGTTCGCAACCCATCGGCGAGCACACCGGCAACCGCTGCCTCGACCCGTTCGGCCAGTTCACCAGCACCCAGGCTGTAACGAAGCATCATTGCCACGGAGAGGATGGTCGCCAGCGGATTGGCCCGATCCTGTCCGGCAATATCGGGCGCCGAACCGTGCACCGGCTCGTAGAGTCCCTTGCCCTGCTCATCAAGCGAGGCCGAGGGCAACATGCCGATCGAGCCGGTCAACTGAGCGGCGCAATCGGAGAGGATATCACCGAACAGATTGCCGGTTACGATGACATCGAACTGCTTCGGCGCGCGTACCAGCTGCATCGCAGCGTTATCGACGTACATGTGTGAGAGCTCGATGTGCGGAAACTCCTGCTCGACCACGCCCTCGACGACCTCACGCCAGAGCCCAGAACTCTCCAAAACGTTCGCCTTATCGACCGAGCACAGCCGCCGCTGCCGCTGCTCCGCGGCGCGACAAGCCAGACGAGTAATGCGCACGATCTCACTCTCACTGTAGAGCTCCGTATCGAACCCTTGGCGCTGACCATCGGGCAGCGTCCGCACCCCGCGCGGCTCACCAAAATAGATCCCACCGGTCAACTCGCGCACGATGAGCAGATCGAGCCCAGAGACCACCTCGGGGCGCAGCGCCGAGGCCGCGGCCAGCTGCGGGAAGAGGATCGCTGGACGCAAATTGCCAAAGAGCCCCAACTCGGCTCGAATCGCCAACAACCCCCGCTCCGGACGCACCTCGCGCGGCAATGCATCGTAGCGCGGCCCACCCACTGCGCCCAACAGCACGGCGTCGGCCGCACGCGCCAGATCGAGTGTTGCCGCAGGCAGCGGCTGACCGGCGGCGTCGTAGCCCGCCCCACCGATCGGGGCCTCTTCAAGCTCGCAGCGCAGACCGTGGCATTCGCACAGCACATCCAGCACCCGCCGAGCCTCGGCTACGATCTCCGGACCGATGCCATCGCCGGGTAACAGCAGGATCTTATGGCTCATGAGCTCTCCTTGTTGCGAAACGATCTACAGAGGGCGGCCATTCTAGCAAACTGCGCCTAGACATCCTCCCTGTCCCACAAGAGGCCCCCGCCAACCGATCGCCCTGCTGCCGACACACCCCATTGATCTGCTATAGTCATACTCCCAGCCGCCGGCGACCATTGACTATGGATAAGACCTTTGAGCGGTGTGCAGTTAAGGCGAGCAGCCTGCCCGCTGTGCCCGAAATCACCCGCCGTCTGGCCGATCTGAGCCAGAGTGAAGACGTCGATTTAGAGCGGCTCACTCGGCTGATCAGCGGTGACCCCGGCTTAGCTGTCAAATTAATGCAAGCGGCCAACGCCCCCTTCTTTGCCCGCAGCCGGCGACCGACGACGCTCCGCGAGGCGATTTTGACTCTGGGCGGCGATGCGACAATCAGCCTCGCGTTGTGCTTCTCGCTGAGCAGCGCCCTAGAGCAGCAACGCCTCGGCGCGATCTCCTATCTGCGATTCTGGCGGCGCAGCATTGTAACTGCCGGGGCAGCACGCATCATCGCTGCCCACGCTGGCTACCGTGAGGTCGAAACAGCGCTGCTTGCCGGACTGCTGCAAGATATCGGCATCTTCGCCCTCGACCATCTAGAACCGCGCGCTTACCGCACACTGGCCGCCCAAGCCAGCGATCACGAAGCCCTTTACCGCATGGAGCGCTGCCGCTTCGGCTACGACCACGCCGAGATCGGCGCCTGGCTGCTCAATCGTTGGGGGCTGCCGTATTATCTAGCCCAAACGACGGCAGTCAGCCACGCCACCTCGCTGCCCGAGATCACCGCCGCTGCGGCTACCGTGCCCGCTGCCGATGGCGACACTACGGTGGCCGATGCCACCCTGATCAACACGACACTCCTCGCCGGACGCCTCGCTGAACTGTGGGTCAGCGAAGCCAAAGAGCCGGCCACGCTCAAAGCCATCGCCCTCGCCCATGAACTCTTCGGCTGGGAGCAGGAGCACCTGCACTCGATCATCGCTGAGATCTCTTCTTCTATCAACGACCTGCTCAAGCTCTACGAACTTCGCCGTTTCACCGCCGAAGATCTGCAGGCGATCAGCGAACAGGCCCAAGAAGCACTAATCTGTCGCAACCTGAGCCTGGTCCAGCGGGCCGTACGCGAGCGCGAGCGCGTCCAACAACTGGAGGCTGAGCACGCCGCCCTACGCGAGGAGGTTGAGTCGGACCCGTTGACCGAACTGAAAAATCGCCGCTACCTCAGCGATCATCTCGAAAACCTGCTAAGCGCCACACAAGAGGAGGGTGAGGCGCTCACCCTAGCGCTGATCGATTTAGATCACTTTAAGGGAATCAACGACCGCTACGGCCATCCGACCGGCGACTGCGTCTTGACCCACACCGCCTGCAAACTCAGAGACGAGACTCGCAAGGAGGATCTGCTGGTGCGCTACGGCGGCGAAGAGTTCCTGCTTGCCTTCCCGCGCATGGACGGAGAGGCCAGCCTAGTCGTCCTAGAGCGCATTCGTAACGCCATCGCCAAACAAGTCTTTACCTGCTGCCCACCCGATGGCGAACTCGCGGTGACCGTTTCGATCGGTTTTGCTAGCAGCCGCGAACTCCCTGAAGAGCTACCGCTGAGCGCCGACCTGCTGCTGCGCGCCGCCGACCACGCCCTGTATCACGCCAAGACGAAGGGGCGCAATCAGGTCCACCGCGCACGCGCCGAGGAGTATCAGCGCGCGGCAAAGAGCCACGGCGCCTCCTGAGCGCGCCGCTGCTCATAGGCGCGAATTGCCTCTGCCTGCTCGGCGAGCGTCACCCCGATCTCATCGAGTCCTTCTAGCAACATGCGCTTACGGAAGGGATCGACGGTAAACGGGAAGGCATCGCCGTGCGGTGTTGTCACCACTTGCTCGGGCAGGTCGATCGTCAGACGGTAGTCTGAGGCGTCGTAGACCGCTTGAAAGAGCTGATCGACCACCCCCTCATCGAGCACCACCGGCAGCAAGCCGTTTTTGAAGCAGTTGCTATAGAAGATATCGGCAAAGCTCGGCGCAACGATGGCGCGAAACCCATAGTCGCGCAGTGCCCAGGGGGCGTGCTCGCGCGATGAACCACAACCGAAATTGGCGCGCGCAAGCAGCACCGTGGCCGCTGCATAGCGCGGCTGATTAAGCACAAAGTCGGGATTCTGCGGGCGCTGGCTGCACTCCATACCCGGCTCGCCGTGATCGAGATAGCGCCACTCATCGAAGAGATAAGGACCAAAGCCGGTACGCTGCACCGACTTTAGAAACTGCTTCGGGATGATGGCGTCGGTATCGACGTTGGCCCGATCGAGCGGAGCGACCAACCCGGTGTGGCGATTAAACGGCTCAATGCTCACAGATCTTCCCCTCGTGACTCGGCTATGGCTGGGCTATGGCTGGGCTAGCTACTAGACTAGCCACCCAACTCATCGCGGATATCGACAAAGTGGCCGTAGAGGGCCGCCGCAGCGGCCATCGCTGGACTCGCCAGATGGGTGCGTCCGCCCTGCCCCTGCCGCCCCTCGAAGTTACGATTCGAGGTCGAGGCGCAGCGCTCACCCGGATTGAGGCGATCCGGATTCATCCCGAGACACATCGAACAGCCCGGTTCGCGCCACTCAAAGCCGGCTTCGCTAAAGACACGATCGAGCCCTTCGGCCTCCGCCTGCCGCTTCACCAGCCCCGACCCCGGCACCACCAAGGCCTGCTGGATGCGCTCGCTGACCCGCCGCCCACGCACCACTTCGGCCGCCTCGCGCAGATCCTCAATGCGAGCATTGGTGCACGAGCCGATAAAGACCTTATCGATCGGAATCTGCGTTAGCGGCATCCCCGGCTGGAGATCCATGTACTCAAGCGCCCGACGTATGGCATCGGCGCGTACCGCATCCTCGACTTGGCGCGGATCGGGGATCACGGCCCCGACTCCGGCGACCATCTCCGGCGAGGTCCCCCACGTCACCTGCGGCTCGATGGCGGTGGCATCGAAGACCTCGATGCGATCGAATTCGGCGCCATCGTCGGTGACCAGATCGCGCCAGTTGGCAACCGCCCGCTCCCACAGCTCACCCTGTGGCGCGTAGGGGCGCCCGCGCACGTAGTCGATCGTGATGGCATCGACCCCGACCATGCCGCAGCGCGCCCCGGCCTCGATCGCCATATTGCACAGCGTCATGCGCCCCTCCATCGAGAGGGCGCGTACCGCCTCACCGGCAAACTCGATGGCGTAGCCAGTCCCACCCGCCGTACCAATCCGGCCGATGATCGCCAGAATCAGGTCCTTCGCTGTAACCGCGTGGGCCAGCTGGCCATCGACGCGAATCAGCATGCGGGCGGCCTTCTGCTGCACCAGTGTCTGCGTGGCGAGCACGTGCTCGACCTCGCTGGTGCCGATACCGAAGGCGAGGGTGCCGAGGGCGCCGTGGGTCGCAGTGTGGGAGTCGCCGCAGACCAGGGTCATCCCGGGAAGGGTCGCCCCCTGTTCAGGACCGACGACGTGGACGATCCCCTGCCGCGGATCGCCCATCCCGAACTCGGTCACGCCGAACTCGGCGCAGTTGCGATCGAGGGTCTCGATCTGGAGTCGTGCCACCGGATCGGCGACCGGCTCGGTATGCGCGGTCGTCGGCACGTTATGATCGGTGACGGCGAGGTTGGCATCCAAGCGCCAAGGCTTCCGACCGGCTAAGCGCAGCCCCTCAAAGGCCTGCGGTGAGGTGACCTCGTGGAGCAGCTGACGGTCGATGTAGAGCAGCGCGGAGCCATCGTCGTAGGCAGTCACCACGTGGGCGTCCCAGAGCTTATCGTAGAGCGTTTTCGGGGTCATAACGGCGAAGGTGTGCTCGCTGTCCTCGATAGGTTGGCGGCGAGTATAGCACGCTCACCCTCGCGGAGCAGGCCGACCGACGTGGCGTAGGCTGATGGCCGCCAACAGAGCGGCCAACGCGGCGACCCCACTGGCCACCAGGAAGGTCTGGCCGCCGTAGAGATCCCACCCCCAGCCAGCGGCCAGCGAGCCGATCGCCACCCCGGCACCGAAGGTCAAACTGGAGTAGAGTGCCTGTCCCCGCCCCTG
>NZ_NRRN01000009.1 GCF_016583625.1 Halorhodospira abdelmalekii
CCATAAAGCCAGTACAATCGCTGGCGTGAGCAAGAAAGCGGGCAAAAACAAAGCGAGCAGCGACCACGTCATCGCCCTAAACCGTAAGGCGGGGTTCGACTTCTTCATCGAGGAACGGCTTGAGGCTGGGCTGGTCCTTGAGGGCTGGGAGGTGAAGTCGCTGCGCGGCAAGCGGGTCAACTTGACGGACGGCTATGTCTTGGTGCGCCGTGGAGAGGCATGGCTGCTCGGCTGCAATATCACGCCGCTGAGTACCGCCTCGACCCACATTCGCCCTGATCCGACCCGCACCCGTAAGTTGCTCCTCCAGCGCCGCGAGCTCAGCCGCTTAATCGGTGCTGTTGATCGTTCCGGCTATACGGTCGTGCCGCTGCGGCTCTACTGGAAGCGCGGCCGAGCAAAACTCGAGATCGGCCTGGCTAAGGGCAAAAAGCAGCACGATAAGCGCGCGGATAAGAAGGAGCAGGATTGGCAACGCCAACGCGAGCGCCTGCTCAAGCATAGAGTCTAAGCAGCGAGGATGACACGATCATGGGGTTTGAAACCCTGGTTACCGCTTTTTACGCACTCTTAGAAGCGTTTGGTTACACCCACCCGGTCCATCCGATCCTGGTCCACGTCACCATCGGACTGGTCGTTGCATCCCTGCTCTTTGGTCTGCTTTCGCTCTGGCCACAATATGCCAAGTACGCCAACACGGCTCGCCACTGCATTACGCTGGCCTTCTTCTCGGCGATCCCGACGATTTTGCTCGGGCTGGTCGACTGGGTCCACTACTTCGGCGGCTCTTGGAGTCCGTTGTTTAAGATCAAGATCGTTCTAGGGGTGACTTTGGCGACCCTGCTCGGGATCGCCACGCTGCTTCATGGCTGGTTCGGTATCCGCTCGCTCGTGGTTCAACTGACCTACTTTGCCGCCTTTGTCGTCGTCGTGCTGCTCGGCTACTACGGTGGCGAACTGGTGCACGCCAGCGCGACCCCGCATCATGCGAGTATTGATGAGCCGAGTGAACGTGACGGTGAACCGCTCGCCGGGGTCTCCTATGCGCAAGTCGACCGCATCATGCGCCGCGACTGCGTGCACTGCCACAGTCGGCACAACCGCTTAGGCGGCCTCGATCTAAGCTCGCACGAGGCGTTGATGCGTGGCGGCGACTCGGGGACAGCGGTCAAACCGGGAGAACCGGGCAAGAGCCTGTTGGTGCAGATGCTAAAAGGCGAGGCAGAACCGCTGATGCCGCTCGGCGGACCACCGTTGGCGAAGCCCGATATCGAGCGGATCGCGACTTGGGTCGAAGAGGGGGCCAGCGCCGAGTAACAACACCGGCGTAGCGCGCGCGGGCGGCCCGTACGACGGGGGACGGCGGGAGGCGAGCTTGGTGGCGGAGGACCGGCTGCGAGAACGACACAGCGGGGGCAGAGACTGCGTAGCACGCGGCTGCCTCGCCGCTGCTCTTTTGCTCTTCGGCAGCCTGCTCTCCCCCTTTGACAGTAAAGCTCAGGTCGTCGTCGTCAACGATGCGCTCCACACTGAGGAACTGTCGCAGTCGACACTGCGCGCAATCTTTACCGTCCGCCTGCAACAGCTCTCCGGCGAGCGGCTCCAAGTCTTTATCCTTGAGCCCGACCACCCGACCCACGTCGAATTCAGCCGCAACATCCTCGGGGTCTTCCCCTACCAGCTGCGCGATGCCTGGAATCGAGCCACCTTCTCCGGCACCGGCTCGACACCGACTGTGCTGACATCCGAGGCAGAGATGCTGCAGCGAATCGCCACCACCCCCGGCGCCATCGGCTATATTTCCGCGCCCACCGAGCACCCCGGCGTGCGTGTGCTCTCCGTTGAGGATCGGCCATGAGCGCTCGTTGCCGCCTGCCCCGCACACTAGCCCGTCGCCTCGCGCCGCTCTGCGGCTTAGCTCTCGTGGCCGCGCTCACCTCCGGCCCTGCTGCAAGCAGTAGCGAGCTGCCCTTCCGGCTCAGCGGCTTCTTAAGCCAAGGTCTCCTCTACTCAAGCGGCAACAACTACTACGGCGAAAGCACCGAGATCAGTTCCGAACTGACCGAGGTCGGCGTCAATCTACGCTACCCGGTCGGCGTCAACACCGTGCTCGCCGGCCAGATCGTGAGCCGGCGGGCCGGTGCAGTCTACGACGGCGCCGCCCGCATCGACTACGCCTTCATCGAGCAGACCCTGCGCACTACGACCACCGGACGCACCGGGGTGCGGGCCGGGCGCGCCAAGCTCCCGCTCGGCTTTTTCAACGAGACACGCGATATCCCGATGACCCGGCCGAGTATCCTCCTGCCGCAATCGATTTACGTTGAAGGACTGGGCATTCGCGACTTCTACACTGGCGTCGACGGCGGCGCCCTCTTCTGGGAGCGCTACGCCGATCAAGGCACCTGGCAACTCGACTTGGGCGTCGGCATCCCGACCACTATGGCCGGTGAGACCCAGCTGGCCTTCCTCGGTCGAGAGTACCCCGGCGAGCTGGAGATGACCTCGGGGCAGAACCTTCGCCTGCTCTATGAGCACCAAGGCGGAGTGTGGCGCTCGGCAGCGACCTACTCGCGGGTGCGGACCGAGTACACCGCTGAGACGGGTTCGCTGCCCGGTCTTGACGTCGGCGATGGCGAGGTCGCGGTCGATGCGCTGGTGCTCAGCGTCGAGCGCAACTGGGAGCGGCTGCGCATTATCAGCGAGGGTGTACTGCGGCGCATCGAACCGAACGGCTTCGCCGACTCCCCCCTGCCGCAAGACGACGTCATTGAAGGCGGCTACTACATCCAGGGCGGCTACCGCATCACCCCGCGCCACGAACTCTTCCTGCGTTACGACAGCCACTGGAACGATATCAGCGATCGCGACGGCAGTGAGCGCGCTGAAGAGTTTGCCCAACTGTTCGGAGATCGAGCGCCGCGCCCCCATCGCTTCTTTCAGCACCAGTGGAGCCTCGGGGTCGGCTGGGAGGTGACCCCAACGTGGCTGCTACGCGCCGAGTGGCACCATATCCACGGCACAGCACTGACCCCGCTCCTTGATAACCAAGAGGCCTTCGAGAGCGGCGGCGGGAGCGCACGCTGGAATCTGCT
Source organism: Halorhodospira abdelmalekii (assembly GCF_016583625.1). Classification (GTDB taxonomy): domain Bacteria; phylum Pseudomonadota; class Gammaproteobacteria; order Nitrococcales; family Halorhodospiraceae; genus Halorhodospira; species Halorhodospira abdelmalekii. The sequence continues at coordinate 3,096 of NZ_NRRN01000009.1, forward strand.
AGCGCTGCAGGCGTCGTACCAGTTTTGAACCGACCGCACGCACCACCACCGCCCATCCCGCCGCGCACCTTCAGTCTGCGCTGGAAGCTGCTGCTCGCCTTCGGCGCCGTGCTGCTGCTCCTGCTGCTCGCTCAAGCCCTCTCCAACGAGGTCAGCCTGCAGCGGCAGTACGCCGATGAACGCGCCCAGGAACAGACCCGTGCGGCGATGCAATTACAGGCTCTAAAGGCTCGTTCACGCGGTGAACTGCTCAACCTGACCCATCTCATCCGCTCACTCTCCGGTGTGCCGGCAGCGCTCGCGGCCGGGGATGCCGAGAGACTGCGTCACCGCTTTGCCGAGCAGTGGGCCACCCTGCAGATCGACACCGACCTGGCAATCGCTGCCTTTTTCGACGCCTCCGGAGAACTTCTCATTCAGGAGGAGAGCTTTGGACCAGAGTACGCCCTCCCCCCGGAAGCGAGTGATGCCGTTGCGCGAGCGCTCAGCAACGAAGAGCCACAACTGATCGGCCTCTGTCGCACGTACTGCCTCATCTACGCCGCAGCCCCGATGGCCATCGGCACCGAGACTATCGGCGCCATTCTCCTTGGGCGCACCCTCACTGAGCTGGTCATCGCCTTTGAGCGCTTCTCGCAGCTCGATCTTGCCATTCTGGCCACCGCCGAAACCGGATCCCCGCCACTCGCCGACGGGCTCGATGAGCGTCTGCTGCACGAAGGCGGCCACATCGTCGCCGCGACCCATCGTGACCGCACCCTGCCCCTGCTCAGCCAAGAGGTCGAACCGCTCGCTCAGCTGGCACAACGGGCCGACCGAGAGGGGCAACCGACCGGCTGGCACCCGGCCCTCTTCGCGGGCGCACACTACGAACTCATGCCGATACCGCTAGCGGGGATGAGCACCGATGATGGCCACGCCCTAGCCGTCGTAATCGCCGATGTAAGCGCCGCGCACGAGCAGATTACTGCCGCCCGCTGGCAGAACCTGGCGATTAGTCTCGGTGGCTTGGCCTTCTTCGCCGCTCTTGTGGTGGCTGTCACCCGCCACCCACTCCAGAGGCTGCGCCGTATCGCCTGGCTGCTGCCGCTGCTCGCCGAGCGCCGCTTTACCACTGCGCGCGCTCACCTGCGCCTGCAGCCACGCCGCTTCCCCGACGAACTCGAACGGCTCGAAGAGACCACCCTGAGTTTGGCCGATCGCCTGGAGTCGCTGGAGGAGCAAGTCGAAGAGCGCAACCGCTCGCTCGCCGCCAAGGTCGATGAACTCTCAATAGAGCGCGAGCGCTACGAGCTGGCTGCCGCTGGGGCCAACGACGGGCTGTGGGACTGGGATCTGGAACACAACGCCGTCTACTACTCGGCGCGCTGGTGGGGGATGATCGGCCACCGCGAACCACTCTCCGACAGCTCGCCGGAGCAGTGGCTAGGACGCATCCACCCCGACGAGCAGACGCGCGTGCGTCAAGAGTTAGAGGCCCACCTCCGGGGTCTAAGTGCCACCTTTGAGAGCGAACACCGGCTCTACCATGAGCGGGACGGCTTCCGCTGGATGCTGGTTCGCGGCTTAGCGGTGCGCCGGCGCGACGGCACAGCCTACCGAATGGCCGGCTCGATGAGTGACGTCACCGAGCGCCACCGCATCCAGGAGCAGCTCGAACACGACGCCCTGCACGATGCCCTCACTGGGCTGCCGAACCGCAATCTGCTCCTCGACCGGCTCCAGCGTGTCATCGTCCGCGCCCAACGCTCACACGAAAACTTCGCCGTCCTCTTCCTCGATCTCGACGACTTCAAGACGATCAACGACAGCCTCGGCCACAGCTACGGCGACGAAGTGCTGATGACGGTGAGCAAGCGTCTCAGCCAACTGGTACGCCCGGGCGATACGGTCGCTCGCCTCGGCGGCGATGAGTTTATCGTCTTGCTTGAACAAATCGAGGAGCAGCAGCAGGTCGAACACGTCATTAAGCGGATTCGCAGCGCGATGGTTGCCCCGATATTGATCGGCCCACAAGAGATCTTTGCCAACTTCAGTATCGGCGTCACCCTGGGCAGTGCTCACGAGCCACTGCTGGCCGCGAGAGCCGCCGGGACCGGCCCAGAGGAAACACCACTGGCGCCTCGACTAGCGGCTGCGGAGGCGGCCAACGCGCTGCTGCGTAACGCCGATACGGCGATGTACCACGCCAAGGCACAGAATCGCGGCAATTGGGCCCTCTTTGAGCGCTCTATGCACGATCATGCGCTCTTTCGCCTCAACCTGGAGACCGCGCTGCGCCGTGCCCTGGAAACGGACGAGCTCGAACTCTATTACCAGCCGGTGGTCTCTCTGCCCACCGGCAAGCTCCTCGGCTTCGAAGCTCTAGCGCGCTGGTCGCGACACGATGGCGGCGGCTGGGTCTCTCCCGGCGACTTTATTCCGCTTGCCGAACGCACCGGATTAATCGTGCCACTTGGCCAATGGGTCATTGAGACGGCCATCGCACAGGCCGCTAAACTCCGCCGGCTGAGGATAGCGGGAGAGGAGCGGGAGGACGATCTGATCATGCATATCAACGTCTCCGGCAAGCAGCTGCGTGACCCCGAGTTGGTCGCGACCCTGCAACAGGCCCTTAGGGAGCACGACCTTCCCGGCCGCTGCTTAAAGGTCGAGATCACCGAGAGCACCATTGTCGAAAACGCCGCCGCGGCTGTCGTGATCATGCGTCAAATCCGTGAGAGTGGAGCGCAACTGTGTATCGATGACTTCGGCACCGGCTACTCCTCCCTCAGTCAGCTGCGCGATCTTCCCTTTGACGTTCTTAAGATTGACCGCTCCTTCGTGAGCCGAACGGGGATCGATGCCCGCGATGACGCCATCGTCGAGGCGATTCTCTCCATCGCCCGCGCCCTCGATAAGGAGGTCGTCGCTGAGGGCATCGAGGAGCAAGCGCAAGTCGACTTCCTGACCGGCCTCGGCTGTCGCCAGGCACAGGGCTTTTTCTTCGCCAAACCGATGCCGGCCGAGGCGCTTGAGGAGTGGATCGCAAACCGCCGCGGCTAAGCGAGCGGTGAAGGGGCTAGGCGGTTAGAGAGAGAGACTTAGCCACCGCTGCCACTGCCGCCGCCGCCACCACTATCTACCTCAAGCCGCTCCACCCGCCGTAGACCGCGTGGCAGCGCCACACCGCGGCGCCCGCGCTCGCCCCGGAAGGGCGTCAACTGCTCCCCTCGCAGCCGCTTCCGCGTCTTGCCCGCGACCACTACCAGGCTCGCACCAGCGGACACGACAGCGAGCGCGATAACGATCTCCTGGCGCTCGCGCACCCGCTGCGGCGGAATCCCGAGAAGTTTATTCCCCTTCCCGCGCGCCATCTCGGGCAGTTCGCTAAGGGGGAAGAGGAGCAGGCGGCCATCGCTGCTGGCCACCGCCAGTTCGGCATCGTCACTGCCCGGCGGTACCCGCAGCGGCATCAGCACTTGTGCTGCTTGCGGCAGCGTCAAAACCGCCTTACCGGCGCGGTTGCGTGAGTTGAGATCGGCCAGCGTGGCGATAAAGCCGTAGCCGGCATCACTCGCTAAGACGTAACGGGTCTGCGGCTCACCGGCGAGCACGGCGCGAAAGCGCGCCCCCTCGGTCGGCGTGAGCCGCTTCGTCAGCGGCTCGCCCTGACTGCGTGCCGACGGCAGGGTGTGCGCCGGCAGGGCGTAGGCACGCCCCGTGGAGTCTAAGAAGATCGCCGGCTGATTAGAGCGACCGTAGGCGTGATCGAGGTAGTCATCACCGGACTTGTAAGAGAGGCCGTGCGGGTCGACCTCGTGCCCCTTCGCCGCCCGCACCCAGCCCTTCTGCGAGAGCACCACGGTCACCGGCTCGGCCGGCATCACCTCCGACTCGGTCAGCGCCCGTGCCGGCGCCCGCTCGACCAGGGGCGAACGTCGCTCATCGCCGTAGGCCTCGGCATCGGCGAGCAGCTCGCCCTTGACCTGCTCGCGCAGCTTCGCCTCACTGCCGAGTATCGCCTCAAGCTGCTGCCGCTCCGCTTCGAGCTCATCCTGCTCGCCGCGGATCTTGATCTCTTCAAGGCGTGCCAAATGGCGTAAGCGCAGCTCGAGGATCGCCTCGGCCTGCGCATCACTCAGAGCAAAGCGCTCCATCAGCACCGCCTTCGGCTCATCCTCGTAGCGGATGATGGCGATCACCTCGTCGATATTGAGATAGGCCGTCAGCAAGCCGGCGAGGATATGCAGCCGCTCTTCGACCTTTTGCAGCCGCCACTGCAGGCGGCGGCGGACCGTCTCGATGCGAAACTGCAGCCACTCCCACAGCAGCTCGCGCAGCGAGAAGACGTGCGGGCGGCCGTTGCAGGCGATGACGTTGAGGTGAACCCGATAGCTGCGCTCTAAGTCGGTCGTCGCAAAGAGGTGCTCCATCACCGGCTCCGGATCGACCCGGCGCGAGCGCAACTGCACCACGAAGCGCACCGGCGCATCGTGATCCGACTCATCGCGCAGATCCTCGACCATCGGCAGCTTGCGGGCCTGAAGCTGCGCTGCAATCTGCTCCAGCACCTTCGAGCCGGCGACCTGATAGGGCAAGGCGTAGATGACGATCTGCGCCTGCTCGCGCTCATACTCCCAGCGCGCCCGCGCCCGTACTGAGCCGTGGCCCTTACGGTAGATCGCCTGCAACTCGCTGCGCGGGGTGACGATCTCGGCCGCGGTCGGGAAATCAGGCCCCGGCACATGCTCGGTCAGCGCCTCGACATCAGCCTCTGGGTGTTCGAGAAGATGGACACAGGCGGCGACGACTTCGTGCAGATTGTGCGGCGGGATGTCAGTCGCCATGCCGACGGCAATCCCCGAGCCGCCGTTGAGCAAGACGTTAGGCAGGCGCGCCGGGAGGCGCTGCGGCTCTTGCAGGGCACCGTCGAAATTCGGAACCCAGTCGACCGTGCCCTGCCCGAGTTCGCTCAGCAAGACCTTGGCGTACGGGGTCAGACGCGCCTCGGTGTAGCGCATGGCGGCGAACGACTTCGGATCGTCGGGCGCGCCCCAATTGCCCTGGCCATCGATCAGCGGGTAGCGGTAGGTAAAGGGCTGCGCCATGTGGACCATGGCCTCGTAGCAGGCCGAATCGCCGTGCGGGTGGTACTTACCGAGCACATCACCGACCGTCCGCGCCGATTTTTTGTACTTCGCCGCCGCCGAGAGGCCGAGCTCCGACATGGCGTAGACGATCCGCCGCTGCACCGGCTTCAGGCCGTCGGCGACGTGAGGCAGCGCCCGATCGAGGATGACGTACATGGAGTAGTCGAGATAGGCCCGCTCGGTAAACTCGCGCAGCGGCTGGGTCTCGAACTCGGCGGGCACACTCGCAGTTGTCGAAGCGGTCATAGCACGATCTCCGCCAGGTCGCCCTTGCTCTCAAGCCACTCCCGCCGCTGCGCTGCAGCACCGCGACCGAGCAGCATACTCAGCAGACGCTCGGTCTCGTGCGGATCGTCGACCGTCAACTGGACCAGCCGCCGGGTATCGGGGTCCATCGTCGTCTCCCGCAACTGCATCGGATTCATCTCGCCCAACCCCTTAAAGCGCGTCTCCTGCACCTTGCCCTTGATCTTCTCCGCCTCAATCCGGTCTAAGACCCCCTTGCGCTCGTCGCTATCGAGGGCGTAGAAGGTCTGCTTACCGACGTCGATGCGGTAGAGCGGCGGCATCGCCACGAAGACGTGACCACCGGCGACGAGAGCGGGAAAGTGGCGCTGAAAGAGCGCGCAGAGCAGCGTTGCGATGTGCGCTCCGTCGGGGTCGGCGTCGGCAAGAATACAGACCTTGTGGTAGCGCAGCTCGCCGAGCTCCTCGCTGCCGGGGTCGACCCCGAGAGCGACCGCGATATCGTGCACCTCCTGCGAGGCCATGACCTCTTCCGGTGCGACCTCCCAGGTGTTGAGGATCTTACCGCGCAGCGGCATCACCGCCTGATATTCGCGATTGCGCGCCTGCTTCGCCGAACCGCCCGCCGAGTCACCCTCGACTAGGAAGATCTCGCTGCGCAGCGGATCTTGCCCGGTGCAGTCGGCGAGCTTACCCGGTAGCGCCGGCCCGCTGCCGATGCGTTTACGGGTAACCTTCTTCGCGGCGCGCTGGCGCCGCTGCGCCGCCCGCACGACCAAATCGACGAGCAGTTCGGCGGTCTGCGTATGCTCATTAAGCCACAGGCTGAAGGCGTCCTTGACGGTACCCGAGACGAAGGCAGCACAGCTGCGCGACGAGAGCCGCTCTTTGGTCTGACCGGCGAACTGCGGCTCGTGCATCTTCACCGAGAGGACGTAGGCGACGTGCTCCCAGACATCTTCTGGGGCGATCCGCACCCCGCGCGGCAGCAGGTTGCGCAGCTCGCAGAAATCGCGTACCGCCTCGGTCAAGCCGGTGCGCAGACCGTTGACATGGGTCCCGCCCTGAGGGGTGGGGATCAGATTGACGTAGCTTTCGGCCGGGCCGCTGCCCTCCGGGAGCCAAACCAGGGCACACTCGATCTCCTCATGCTCCCCGGCTAAGCGCGCGGTAAAGGGGGGATCGGGCAGATAGTCGAGATCGACCAGGGCACCGGTCAGATAGTCGCTCAACCCGTCGGCGTAACACCAGGTCGTCTCCTCCCAGGCGGCGGTTACGGCGGCCTCATCCGTCACCGTCTCGGCAGCGTCGGCCATGCCGGTCGTTGTGCTGGTCGCCGTGCCGGCTGCACTGCGCGCCCCGGCGGCAGCCGGCACCCGCAGGCGCGTCGTCAACCCCGGGCAGAGCACGGCCTTGGCGCGCAGCAGATGCTCAAGGCGCGTATGAGAGAAACGCGGGTTATCGAAGTAGCTCACATCGGGCCAGAAGTGCAACGTCGTCCCGGTCGCCCGAGTGCGGCCGAGACGCTGCAGCGGCTCGATCTTCTCCCCGTGGGCAAAGGCGATCGAGTGCTCGGCACCATCACGGCGAATGCGCACCTCAAGGCGAGTCGAGAGCGCATTGACGACCGAGACGCCGACCCCGTGCAACCCACCGGAGTAACGGTAGCTCTTACTCGAAAACTTGCCGCCGGCGTGTAGCCGTCCGAGGATCACCTCGACCGCCGGAACGCCCTCCCCCGGGTGTTCATCGACCGGCATGCCGCGGCCATCGTCGCTGACCTCGAGCGAGCCGTCCGGATGTACGGTCACCTCGATGCACGTCGCATGGCCGGCGATGGCCTCATCGACGCTGTTATCGATCACCTCTTGAGCCAAGTGATCGGGACGGCTGGTGTCCGTGTACATTCCCGGGCGACGGCGCACCGGCTCTAAACCGGTCAGGACTTCGATATCGGAAGCGCTATAGGTGGTACGGGTGGTCGAGGTGCTCATGGAGGGATTCGTAACCAGTACGCTCGGCGGCAGCTAAGGATGCGGGGAGTGTCGCGGCGTTGGCGAGAAGTTTCAAGAGGGCAACGGCTCTGCGCCACCGTGACAGGACGACAGCGTACTCTTTCGAGTGACCCCGGGAGTGACTCCGGCCAAACGCCATTCGGCGGGCGCTATTTGACGACCTCGCAGCGCTCGGGTAACTTGCCGTCAACGAAGATCGAGACTCAGGCGCGTATGAGCAGAAAGCCACCGCATCCCCCGTCCCCGAACCGTCAGCCCACTGCCACCGATCCGGAGCACAGCGACGAGGCGACTGGCAACGGCACCGACACCGTCGAGCTCTCAGCGTTCGAACAGACGCTGAGCGAACTGGAGATGCTAGTCGAACGGATGGAGCGCGGCGAGCACTCCTTGGAGGAGGCGCTGCGCGACTTCGAGCGCGGCATTCAGCTGACCCGGCGTTGTCAAAAGACCCTCCAGGCGGCTGAACAGAAGGTGGAGATTCTGCTCGAAAACAGTGAGGATGCCGATGTCGGCCCATTTCGACCCGACGACAACCCAAGCCCTCGATGAGGCCCTGCCCGGTTTGCAGGAGCGCGCTGAACGCGCCCTCGAATCCGCCCTAGCCCCGGCCGACGCCCACCCGGCACGCCTCCATGAGGCAATGCGCTATGCGGTGCTTGGCGGCGGTAAGCGCATGCGTCCGGTACTGGTCTACGCCACCGGCGCAGCCCTTCACTACACCGGCACGGCCCTCGATGCCCCGGCCTGCGCAGTGGAGATGATCCACGCTTACTCACTGGTGCACGACGACTTACCGGCCATGGACGACGACGACTGGCGCCGCGGCCAACCGACATGCCATCGCGCCTACGATGAGCCGACGGCCATTCTCGTCGGCGACGGGCTGCAGGCGCTCGCCTTCGAGGTGCTGACCCGCGACCTCCTCGACCACCGTACGACCGCGGCCCCCTCCCCGCAGTCAGCACAGTCGCCCCAAGCACCGGCCGCCGACCTCGCCGCCGCCGGCCACAGTGCCGAGGCGCGCTTGGCGATGGTGGGCACGCTCGCCCGTGCGGTCGGCTCCCGTGGCATGGTCGGTGGCCAGGCGATCGATCTTGGGGCGGTCGGCCGTCAGCTCGATATCGCCGAGCTCGAAGACATGCACATCCACAAGACCGGCGCGCTGATCCGCGCTAGCGTTCAACTCGGGGTGTTGGCTGCCGGCTTCGACCTGGAGACACCACAGGCGCGGGCTCTCGATCGCTATGCCAAGTGCGTCGGCCTGGCCTTCCAGATTCACGACGACGTCCTTGATGTCTCGGGCGATCTCGGCTCTTTAGGCAAATCGAGTGGCGCCGACGCCGCACGCGATAAACCGACCTACCCCTCCCTGCTCGGCCTGCGCGAGTCGCGTGAACTCGCCGAACGCCTCGCCGGCGATGCCATCGCCGCGCTGGGCAAACTCGACCGCGGCGCTGACATTCTGCGTGGTTTGGCTGCCTACTGTATTCAGCGTCAGGCGTAAGCGCGCCTCTCGGGAGCGGCACGCTGCCCAGTGTGCCGCTCCCGAGGCGATTAAAAAGACCTAGAACTATTTAAATTTTTTGGATAGCATGGGCGTGCCAGCGGTGCATTTAAGCGCTGGCCGACTCACCGGCATATAGGGCATCACCATGGAAGACGTACAGGGCCGCGCCGACTATCGGCGTATCGCGATTAATAAGGTGGGGATCAAAGAGATCCGCCATCCAGTGAAGGTCCGCGATCGCACCGGCTACGATCAACACACCGTCGCCACATTCAGCATGTATGTGAACTTGCCCCAGCATTTCAAGGGCACTCACATGTCGCGCTTCGTCTCGATCCTCTGCAGTCACGATCGTGAGATTACGCTTGAATCGTTCCATGAGATGCTCGCCGAGATGACCGAACGGCTTGAGGCCGAATCAGGCCATATCGAGATGACCTTCCCCTACTTCATCAGCAAACGGGCTCCGGTCACCGGGGTCGAGAGCCTGATGGATTACGACGTCACCTTCATCGGTGAGATGCACCCCGACCGCCACGAGACGTGGGTTCGGGTGGCCGTCCCGCTGACCTCACTTTGCCCTTGTTCCAAGCAGATCGCCGAGCGCGGTGCTCACAACCAACGCTCGCTCGTCATCATCACCGCACTGCTCAAGGGCTTTGTCTGGCTCGAAGAGCTAATCGACATCGCCGAGACCGAGGGCTCGTGTGATCTTTACGGCTTGCTTAAACGACCGGATGAGAAGTACGTCACCGAGCGTGCCTACGACAATCCTAAGTTTGTCGAGGACGTCGTTCGGGATATCGCCGCACGGCTCAACGAAGATGAACGGATTGCAGCCTACCAAGTGACCTCGGAGAATTACGAATCGATCCACAACCATTCAGCGTTTGCCTTGATCGAGCACGATAAACGCAACCACTAGCCGCTCTTGTGCTGATATCCTTGCGTCTCTCCCATACCATTACAATTGATTGCAACACTGCTGCGATCGACTGCGTCGCCGCCCCGGAAGAGGACGCAGCCCCGATGAGCGCAGTCCTTCCCACGGTATTGGCAAGGAGGAGCAGTCATTGACCGATCTGCACCCCGCTCCAAAAGCCCCGGCACGTCGCGGCCTCTTTACGAGACTCGGCCTCCTCACCGCCCTCTGCCTGCCGCTCTGGCTCAGCGGCTGTGGCAATAACGACGAAGCCGATGCGGGTGATCCGGGCCGACCGGCCATCGCAGTGACCTGGCTCACCGCAGACGACGATGAGATTCGTGAGACGCGGCACGCCGTCGGCACCGTCGAGGCGCTGGCTAAACCGCTCATCGCCGCGCAGATCAGTGGGGTAATTACCGCTCTACACGCCGATGAGGGCGAACGCATCGGCGCCGGCGAACTGCTCGCGACCATTGAGGAGGACGACTACCGCGATGAGCGCGACCGCGCCGCCGCCGAAGTCGCCCGCCTAACCGCACAAGTCGGCGTCCAGGAGCGTAACGTCCGCCGCACCCGTGAATTGCGCGCCGACGGCCACCTCTCTGAGGATGAGCTCGATAACGCCGAGGCCGAGTTGGAGGCACGTGAGCAGGAACTCGCCGCCGCCCTGAGCAGCTTGCGCCGGGCCGAACGCGATTTGGAGCGTACGCGCATCCGCTCCGGCATCGACGGGGCGGTCGAGGCGCGTCACATCAGTAAAGGGGACTACGTCGCCCCGGGCGATCCGCTCTTTGAGTTGGTCGATACCCACCGCCTGCAGGTGCGCATCCCGGTCTCCGAGCGACTTGCCCCGCGCATCGACGATGAGACGACGCTGCTGCTCTACAACCGCGCCGCGCAGCCGCAGCACCTTGAGACCACGGTCACCGGTATTCGCCCCAGCATCGGCGCCCGCACCCGCTCACTGCAATTGCTCGCCGCGGTGGAGAACCCCGGCAAATGGCAGCCGGGAGCGAGTATCGACGCCGAGATCGTGCTCGATCTGCGCACCGGCGTCGTCCTGCCGGGGCAGAGTGTCGTCCGGCGTCCTGCCGGCGAGGTCGTCTACATCTTGGATGACGACGATGAGACGGTCCGTGAGCGGGGCGTCGAGACCGGCACCCGCATGGCTGATCGGATCGAGATCCGCAGCGGTGTTGAGCCGGGCGAGCGCGTGATCGTCGATGGCGCCGGCTTTTTGACCGATGGCGCCAGCGTCCGCGCCGAGGCCCATGAAGATGAGTCAGCGGGCGACGAGTGAGCGCGAGTCCCGCGCCCCCGCGATCACTCCTGCGACCGTCGCAGCGTAGCGACAGCGTAACGCCTAACCCCTCCTGTGGCCGGCAGCGGCCACAGGTTGCCCTTGCGGAGGATCTATGACGCTCTCCGAGCTGTCTATCCGGCGCCACGTCCTGGCCGTCATGATCAGCGCGCTGATCGTGCTCTTCGGGGCGATCGCCTACCAAGAGGTCGGCACCGATCGGATCCCCGACATCGACTTCCCCATGGTCAGCGTCACCGTCCATCAACCGGGCGCCGATCCAGAGCTGATCGACTCAGCCATCACCGAAGAGGTCGAACGCGCAGTCAACACCGTTCCCGGCATCGACGATATCCGTTCGGTCTCACTGCCGGGGACTTCGGTGGTCACCGCGACCTTCGAGCTCGATGTCGATGTCGACGTCGCCTTTAACGAGGTCAACGCCAAGATCTCAGAGATCGTCCGGAACCTGCCTCAGGATGCCGAGGCACCGGTGGTCAACAAGGTCGAGCTCGACGCCCAACCGGTGATGTGGCTCTCCTTACAGGGCGATCGCGAGATCCAGGATCTTGATCGCTACGCCCGTAACGAGATCCGCCCCCGTCTGGAAGGGATCAGCGGCGTCGGCGAGATCCGGGTTGGCGGCGGGCGTGAGCGCACCATGCGCATCGAGGTCTGCCCGGAGCGCCTCGCCGCCCACGGCCTCGATGTGCGCAGCCTGCTCGATGCCCTCGAGAGCGAACACGCCCAGGTGCCGGGCGGCTTCATGGTCGGCGGCGAGACCGAAGACACGCTTAAACTCGATGTCGAGTACCACGACGCCGAGAGCCTGCAGCGGATGATCGTCGCCAGTGACGGCGACAGCTTGGTGCGCCTGGAGGACGTCGCCGATGTCGTCGACGGTCTCGCCGATAAGCGCCGTCTGGCCCGCTTTAAGGGCGAACCGACAATCGGCCTCGGGGTCGTTAAGATCTCCGGCACCAACACCGTCGCCATCATCGATGAGGTGAAAAAACGCATCGATGAGGAGATTCGCCCGCAGCTGCCGCCGGGGATGCAGCTCAGCATCTCAACCGATGAGTCGCAGTTTATTCTCGAGCAGATCGACTCGCTCTTTTTGACCATCGCCCTCGGTGTCCTCTTCGCCGGAGTGGTGATGTGGCTCTTTTTGCGCAACCTGCGCTCGACGGCGATCATCGGCCTCGCCATCCCCATCTCGTTGATGGCAGCGATCGCGGTCGTCTACTTCTTCGGCTACACGCTGAACTCAATCACCATGCTGGCGATGCTGCTGCTGATCGGGGTGGTGGTCGACGATGCGATCGTGGTGCTCGAGAACATCTACCGCCACCGCCAGCAGTACGGCGAAGGGCCGATCAGCGCGGCGATCTCGGGGTCGAACGAGGTCTTTTTCGCGGTCATTGCCTCCTCCTTGAGTCTGGTCTCGATCTTCGGTTCCGTCCTCTTCATGGAGGCGATCATTGGGCGCTTTTTCGAGTCGTTCGCCGTCGTCGTCGCCTTCGGCGTGCTCGCCTCGAGCCTGATCGCCTTGACCCTGATCCCGATGCTCGCCTCGCGCTTTCTCTCCATCCCGGAGCGCGAGCCGCTCCTCTACCGCTACCTGGAGCGGGCCTTTCAAGCCATTGAAGGCAGCTATCGCTGGCTGCTGCAGCGGGTGCTGCGCTACCGCTGGTCGACCTTGGCCCTCACCTTGGTCTTCGCCGTGGCCGTTGCGACCTTGATCGCCCCGCGCCTCGGTGCTGAGTTTGCCCCGGAGGAGGATACCGGCGAGTTCATGGTGGTCTTCAACACCCCGCTCGGCTCCAGCATCGACTACACCGACTCACGCATGGCCAAAATCGAAGCGATCCTGCTGGAACAACCGGAGGTCGATCGACTCTTTGCCGCCATCGGCCTCGGCGACCGTGGCCAGGTGAGCCGCGGGATGGCCTTTGTCCGCTTGGTCGAGCGCGATCAGCGCACGGCCTCGCAGCGCGAGATCATCAACCGCATCCGTCCGGAGTTGGCCGCCATTCCCGGAGTGCGCGCCTTCGCCACCGAGGTGCCGCTGGTCCCCGGGCAGCGCGGCGAGCCGCTGCAGTTTCAGTTGACGGGACCGAACCTTCAGGATCTTAGCGAGTACGCCACAGCCATCCAGAGTCGCCTAGAGGCGATCGACGGCATGGGCTCGCTCGATCTGGAACTCGACCTGGAACTGCCGCGGATCGAGATCGAGGTCGACCGCGAGCGCGCCCGGGCCGCCGGACTGACCTCCTTACAGGTCTCCGAGGCGATCAATATCCTCGCCGGTGGTGCCGATGTCGCCCGCTTCGATGAGGGGCCGGAGGGGGCCGATGGCCGCCGCTACGACATCCGTATGAAGGCGCAAGAGGGCTTAGTGCGTGATATCGACAGTCTGCTGCGCATCCAACTGCGCTCGGCCGAGGGGGATCTTGTCCCGCTTGAGACGGTCACCGAGATCCGCCCCAGCGTCGGACCGGCGGCGATCACACGCTACAACCTCGCCTACTCCGCCGCCTTCTACGGCAACCCGGACATCCCGCTCGGCGAGGCAATTGCGGAGCTCGAAGCGGCAGCCGACGAGATCCTGCCGCTCGGCTACAACGTCGAGCTGACCGGACAGGCCCAAGAGATGCAACGCGCCGCCGGAGCCATGCTCTTCGTCTTTGCCCTGGCCGCCATCCTGGTCTACATCGTGCTGGCGAGCCAGTTCAACTCCTTCACTCAGCCGATCATCATCATGGCGGCCCAGCCTTTAGCCTTGATCGGCGGCATCTTGGGCCTCTACGTCGGCGGCTTCACCCTCAACATCTACTCGATGATCGGCATGGTGCTGCTGATGGGGCTGGTGACCAAAAACGGTATCCTCCTGGTCGATCTGACCAATCAGTATCGCGAGAAGCGGCAAATGGGGATCAATGAGGCGCTGGCCGATGCCTGCCCGGTGCGTCTTCGTCCGGTGTTGATGACGTCGCTGACGCTGATCTTGGCGCTGATCCCGGCGGTGCTAGGACTCGGTGCCGGTGCCGAAAGCAACGCCCCGATGGCAGCGGCGATCATCGGCGGTATGATGACGGCGATGCTCTTGACCCTGGTCGTCATCCCCGCAACCTACTCGCTACTGGAAGGCTTTTTGGCGCGTCGCGGCTGGGAACGGCCCGGCGCCGAGCTCACCGAGAGAGAGCAATAAACGATGGTGCGATCTACGCCGAAACGCAACCTTGCCATGGGCGCCCGTGTGGGTCTCCGCACCGGCCTTCACCGCACCGCTGGGCAGCGGACCGAACCGCCCCACCAGCAACCAGCGGTGCCGGTGCGATCGTCGTGCGCATCCTGCGCAGCCGGCGTGGGAAGCGTGGTGGCCGTGCTGCTCACGATCGCGCTCGCCACCGCCCCTACCGTTGCCCTAGCCGCTGAGCAAACGGTGGCCCCGGCGGCCATTGAGAGCGCCGCTCCGGAGCAAGATCTGCTGACGATCTATCGCCTTGCGCGCGATGCCGACCGCCGTCTCTCGGCCGCTGAGCAGCGCCGCCGCGGTGCCGATGCCCAGGTGCGCCAGGCCCGCTCGCAGTTTTTACCCCAGATCAGCGCCCACGCCGGCTACGAGCACGAGCGGCAGTCGCAAGATTTCGGCGAGATCGACGAAGATCTCGACACCTCCGGCTGGGACGCCACGCTGTCGCTCACCCAGCCGATCTTTCGGCGCGGTAACTTCATCGATTTGGAGCGGGCCCGCACCGGGCAGCAAGGCGGCGATCTCGAGGTGCTGCTCAACGAGCAGCGGCTGGTTATCGACGTCACCGAGGCCTACTTTAACGTGCTGCTCGCCCAGGATGAGCTCGCTCTGGTCGAGGCTGAGGGGGCTGCCGTCGCCAGCCAGCGACGGCGCGCTGAGCGCGCCCTGGAGGTCGGTACCGGCACCCAGACCGACGTCGATGAGGCGCGCGCGGCCTACGACCGGGTGCGCGCGCAGCGCGTCGCTGCCCTCAATCAGCTCGATGTCGCGCGCGAATCGCTGCGCCGGCTGACCGGGCACTCCCCCGGCACCCTCGCCGGCCTGCACGAGGGGTTCGAGCCGCAGCCGGTCGAACCGGGCGAACCGGAGCACTGGGTCGAGCTGGCCGGGCGCCACAACCTCGAAGTGCGCTTGGCTGAGCTCGAAGATCAGCTGGCTCGTCACGACGTCTCCGCCCGGCGTGCCGAGCGCTGGCCGGAGGTCGATCTGGAGGCCCGCTATACGCACTTCTCGGGCGAGCGCGATCAACAACAATTCCGCGACGGCAGCCCCGTCGTCGAGACGCTCGATGGCACGACCGATACCCGCTCGATCCGCCTGCAGCTCTCGGTGCCACTCTTTACCGGCGGTGGCATTTCGAGCCGGATCCGCGCCGCTGAAGCGGAGCGCACCGCAACCGCCGATGAGCTCTACGATCAGCGCCGGGCCAGCGCGCTCGATGCCCGTTCGGCCTTTCTCGGTTTAACCTCAGAACGCGAGCGCGTCCGCGCCTTAGAGCAAGCCCTAGTCTCGGCCCGCAGCAACGAGGCATCGGTGCGCCGCGGTCAAGAAGTCGGCACCCGGACCACGACCGACCTGCTCAACGCCCAAAGCCGGCGCTTTGAGACGAAACGCGACCTCCAGGCGGCCCGCTACGACTACCTGCTCCACTTTGTGCGCCTGCACGCGGCCGCTGGCCTGGCTGTCGACCAAGCCTTGATCGCCGAGATCAACGCTCAGCTGCAGGGCATCGACTGACAGCGCGGGCAGATGCCGAAGAGCTCCAAGGTATGGCTAATATGGGCAAAGCCGAGCGCGGCGGCGTCGGCCTCAAGCTGCGGGGTCGGACAGCGATCGAGCGGTTCACGGTGGTGGCAGAGGCGACAGACGACGTAGTGCGCGTGTCCGCCGTCAGGCCCGATCAGCTGATAGCGCGTGCTCCCATCGCCGAACTCATGGCGGTGGACGAGGCCGATGCGCTCGAAATCGGCTAAAGCCCGATAGACCGTTACGAGATCGCAGGCGTAGTGGCCGAGCGCCTGGTGCAGTTCGCGCGGCGTCAGCGGCTGATCGACCGCCGCTAAAACGACCGCGACTTGGCGGCGCGGCTGCGTCAGGCGCAACCCGCTGCCACGTATCTGCTTAAATGCGAACTTCTCTAGCGACACCGACACGGTCGATTCAGCCACGCAACACGCTCCCTTGGACAGACAACTGTTTGGACGCACGACTGCACAACAGGCGGCACGGCGGGCGGCACGATAAGCGCCACCGCCTCGTGCAGCGCGTGCAGCCGCTGTCTACTCGGGTTCGACGGCACACCACGGGCCGAGTTCACTCGGGCATCGCCAGCGGCGGTTCACTCAGGGCAGCCCACTGCTCGCGCAACTCCAAGATGTGCCCCTCCCAGTAGCGCGCCTCGGCAAACCACGGGAAAGCCTGCGGAAAGGCCGGATCCTCCCAACGCTCGGCGAGCCAGGCCGCGTGGCGCAACAGTCGCAGCGCCCGCAGCGGCTCGATCAGATGGAGCTCGCGCGGGTCGAGGTCGCGAAAGAGACGATAGCCGTCGATCACCGCCTGTAAGTAACACTGCCGCTCCTCCCGCTCTCCCGGCAACAGCATCCAAAGGTCCTGAATGGCCGGGCCGTTGCGTGCATCATCGAGATCGACCACATGAAAGCCCTCGTCGGTCTGCAGCACATTGCCGGGATGAAAGTCGCCGTGCAGGCGGATCTGGACGACGTCGCCGGCACGCGCTACCGCATGCTGCAGGGCCTCAAGCAGATCGGCCGTCACTGTAGCGTAGGCCGATTCTAGCTCATACGGCAACCAGCCGCCGGCTAAGACCTGCTCGCGCGCCGCCCGCGCCATCGCCATCAGTTCAATCGTCGGTCGCTGGGCGAAACGCTCGCGGGCACCGACCGCGTGAATCCGCCCGATATAGCGCCCCAGGCGCTGTAGCACTTCGAGGTTATCGACCTCAAGCATGCGGCCGCCGCGCAACGGATAGAGCGCCACTCGAAACCCCGCGACCGTGTGCAGCGTCTGCTTGCCCACGGCCAGTGGAGCCACCACCGGCACCTCGGCAGCCGCCAACTCAGCGGCAAAGGCGTGCTCTTCGGCAATCTGCCGATCGCTCCAGCGCTGCGGGCGATAGAACTTGGCCACGACCGCCCCACCCGCCTCTAGCCCCACCATGTAGACTCGGTTCTCGTAGCTGTTCAGCGCCAAGAGGCGGCCGTCGCTCGGTTGCCCGCCGGCCTGTTCGACGGCGGTCAAGATCTGTTCCGGAGTCAGTGTCGCGAACGGATGCGGATCAGCAGACACAGATTTCCTCCTAGCATGTCCGGGGTCGCTGCCATTATCCTCTAAGGCAGTGCAACCATAGCAAGGGTAAATGACTATGCAGGTCCAAACTCCACAGCGTGGCCCTATCGCCCGGGTAGCGGCGGTCATCGGAGCGATCGCCGTCATCGCCCTGGCCGCAACCCTGGGGATCGTTGTCCTCGCAGTTTTGCTCGGTTTGGCCGTCATCGGCGCCGTTATTATCGCCGTCCGCACCTGGTGGTTGCGGCACCAAATGCGCCGTGCGGCGGCGCGCGGTGAGACGGTCAGAACCCGGCAGCACAGCGGCATCACCATCATCGAGGGCGAGTACAGCCGAGAGCCGACGCGGCGTTCCCCCGGCAACGAACGGACAGGCGAGCAGACCGAGGAACGGGAAGGGCGGTGATCGGTTTGTCGCGGATCGGGCTGATCCTTTTCCACGCCCCCCCTTGTCCCTCTAGGGCGGCGAGCCTATCAGCACCGATCTTTCGTCCGCGCCCCATCGCGCGCTGCCGCTCCCCCCTGCCGCTAGGGAGCGACCGGTGAAAGAGCGCCTGAGCATCACCATCAACGACTACCGCGGGGCACGGCACTACACCCTGCACCAAGTCGTCAAACGCATCGCTCTCGCTTTGTTGGTCGCTATCCTCCTAGCACTACTCGGTGGTGGCGCGGCACTCTATGCGCTGACCAGCCAACTCGACGAACTCAGCGCCATTCAGCGCGATAAGGCAGCCTTAGCACAGACAATCCACGGGCGCCACGAGGAGTTGCGCAACCTGGTCAGCGAACGCGAGATGGAGATCCACCGCATGGATCTTGAGCTCGGTCAAATCGAGGCGCTGATCGGACTCGACCCCAGTCCGGAGGCCGATCGCTACGAACGGCTCGACACCGCCAGTCAGACCGCCCTGGAGAAGGTATTGATGTTACGCAGCATCCCCAGTGGCTGGCCACTGCAGCAACCTGCTGTCATCCTGAGCGGCTACGGTTGGCGCACCCACCCCGTCTCCGGTCAGCGCGCCTTTCACGGAGCGGCCGACCTGCAGGCCCCCGAGGGCCAGGCGGTTGTCGCAACCGCCGACGGTATGGTGAACTTTGCCGGCCAAAGTGACAGCGACGGCCTCGGCCAGTTGGTCGTCATTCAGCACGACTTCGGCTTCCGGACCCGCTACGGCCATCTCAGCAAAATCAAGGTCAAACAGGGCGATTTTGTCCGCCAGGGCGAAATCCTCGGCCGTAGCGGTGCAACCGGCAGCACGGCAGGGCCGCAGTTACACTACGAAGTCTGGCATCTACAACGTAGACTTGACCCTGAGCCATTTCTAGAGTGGAGCCTCAGCAGCTATGATGAGCTATTCGAACGAGAGGGGCGTGTAAAATGGGAATCCTTGGCAAAGGGGATCCGTCAAAGGGCCGAGCTTCTGGAACCACAGTGATCAGCGACGGCACCCGGCTTGTCGGTGAACTCACACTGGAGTCCAATCTGCACCTTGATGGCCAAATCAAGGGAACGGTCATCTCCGATCACGACGTCTCGATCGGCCGCAGCGGTCGTTTCGAGGGCAACATCAAAGCCGAACGACTGATCGTCAGCGGCTTCGTCGAGGGCGTTATCGACTGCACCTGCCTGGAGATCGTCGCCGAGGGGCGGGTCTTCGGTGAGCTGCACAGCGACGACTTCGTCATCGAACCCGGCGGTCAATTTCTCGGCGAAAGCCACCCTCGCCGCGAGGTTCCGCTTGCCAGCCTCAGCAATGAACGCTCGGGGGAGGCACGACTCGCCGCCCCGGCGGAGGCGTACGCCCCGGTGGACGGTGGTGCAAACAACAGGGCTCAGCCGCAGGCGCGCGCCGTTCCCCCCCCCTCCACGACACCGCGTACCGGTGCCGAGGCTAGCGGTGGCGGCGAGCTGCCCGGAAATGCCACCAAGGAGAGAGAGGAGGAGGCGGAAGGGAGCCCTCAGGAGGGCGCTACCGCCGCGCCACCTCGACGCACAACCTGGGGTCGGCGCTAATACGCAAACAACGTGTTAGGATAGGCTTCGGCGACGTTAGCGACCCATGTTTCTTACTTTTTCAGCCGCAGCAGCAAGGGGGGCAGGATCGTGGAACGGTGTATTGGGCTCGACCTAGGATACGGCTTTATCAAGGTTGACGACGGCCGCGAGGGACATATCTTCCCAAGCGTCGTCGGCGAGGGCGATTCGGGGATGCCGATGTCACTCGGGATTGCCCCGCGTGGCGGGAGCAGCGAGTTGCGTATCTCTTACAACGGGCGCAGCTATCTGCTCGGTGATCACGCCATTCGCCACTCCCGTCTGGCGCACCGCGGGCTGTCGCCGACCCGCGCCGAAGGAGACGACCTCCGGATCCTCTTTCTTGGCGCCCTCAGCCTCTATGCGCGCGAGACGATCAATAACTTCTACGTCGTCACCGGTCTGCCCCCGGGGCGGATGCACATGGCCGACGATCTTATCCGTCAGCTGCGCGGCGACCATGAGATCGTCCGCTACGCCGGCGCGAGCCGCTTCGGCATCAGCATCCGCCTAGAGCGCATTGAGGTCGTGCCACAGCCGGTCGGCACCTACTGGGCCGAGGTACTCGACGAACGCGGGCAAATTCGCCCCGACCATCCGCTGCTCAACGGCCGCGTCGGCATCCTCGATGTCGGTTTTCGCACCAGCGACTTTGCGACCGTCATCGGCGGCGAATACTCCCCAGGGTTCTGCCGCACGGTGCCGCTCGGAATCTCTTTCGGCTACGAAGAGATCGCCCAGGAGCTCTCTACCCAGTACGGCCTAGAGCGCGAGCAGTACGCCCTCGATGAGGCAGTCATCAGCGGTCAGGTTAACGTCTCGGGCCGACCGATCGATATCACCGACCTACGCGATCGCATCTTTGGTGACATCGGCACCAAACTGCTCGTTGAAGTCCGCTCGCTGTGGCAAATCCAAGACTACGACCACATCATCATCACCGGCGGTGGCGGCCGCGTACTGGAACGCTACATGCGCCCGGAGTTGCCGCAATCCTACCTAGCAAACGACTCGATTACGGCCAATGCTCGTGGCTACTACGCCTGGGCCCAGTTCAACGCCCATCAGCAGGCACCCGAGCAGGCGACCCGGGGTGACGGGCAGCTGGAGATGTATGGCGGAGGCTCGAATACGCCCGCCGTCGCTGATAACGACCTGCCGGCGGACGAAGAGGAGGCACAGAGCATGGCGCAGGACCCCTATGCTGGGCGCAAACGCACCGGCAGCAAAGGGTAAAGTCAGCTTATGAGGCGCGTGTAGGGCACTGGCTACCAATCGGGTGTTGCATTGCACCACGGAGCGTGTTACGTTGCACCGCACAATCGGTGCAGTCCACAACGATCCGTGATGAGGGGGTAGCCATGCAAGAGTCAATGAACCAATCGATGCAACAGATGCAGAAGATGTTCGAGCCGGCACGGAAGATGAGCACGTTGATGCTCGACCACGCCGAGAAGATCATGCATCTCAACCTGGACGCCGCGCGCGCCTACAACAACCTGGCCACCGAACAGGTGCGTAATGCCCTAGCGATCCGTGACCTCGAAAGCCTACAGGCGTGCCTGAACAGCCAAGGCAAGGTCATGCAAACGGTCAGCAGCAAGCTGAGCGAGGACGCCAACACCCTGGCCGATCTGAGCAAAAACATGGGTGAAGAGGTCCAGAAGATCGCGCGCGAGAACGTCACGGTCCTGACCGAAAGCGTGCGCAACCAGCAAAACAAGGGTGCGCAGCAGCAGGAAGAGAAGAAGAGCCGGAGCGGCACGGCACGCAGCGATTCGGCAGCAAACAGCAGCACCAGCGGCACCGGGGCCAGCGCCAAGAAGTCGGCCTGAGCCTAAGAAAGACGGGTCAAGCGACTGTGCGTAGCGGACGTTTAGTCGCCTCCCGACGTTGTGCACGAGAGTTGGGTACAGCGAAAGAGATGCGAGTGAGCGCTTTTCCCGGGAACGCCGACGTCCCCGTCGGCAAGCATGATAGAAATGCCGGCGAGGACGCCGGCGTTCCCAGGAGCCGGCGCTCCTAAAGAATGCCGGCAAGAACGCCGACGCGAGCCACTCTCTCCCTATATTTTTCACCCACCAGCTTGTTGCTCACGCCGAATGGCGTGGTGGGCAATATCGCTGCGATAGAAGGCCCCTTCCCAATCGATTGCCGCCACCCGCTCGTAGGCGCGTCGTTGCGCAGCGGTCACCGAATCGCCTAGCGCACAGCAGCACAGGACCCGGCCACCGTTGGTGACCACCGCACCGTCAGCGGCGAGTGCCGTACCGCCGTGGAAGACCTTGACGCCTTCACACTCCGGCCCAGCCAGCCCCCGAATGACTCGGCCACGCTCGACGGCACCGGGATAGCCGGCAGCCGCCATCACCACACCAACGGCCGGACGCGCCTCCCAAGCCAAGTCCAGCGCTTGCAGGCGGCCCTCAAGGGCAGCTTCGCAGAGCTCCGCAAAATCGGTACACAGACGCAAGAGCAGCGGTTGAGCCTCGGGGTCGCCGAGGCGGCAATTGAACTCCAACACACGCGGGTTCCCGTCCTCATCAATCATCAGGCCGGCGTAGAGAAAGCCTTTGTAGGGGCGCCCCTCGGCGGCCAAACCGGCGACCGTCGGCTGCAACACCTCGCGCATGACCCGCTCATGGAGCGCCTCATCCATCAAAGGAGCGGGTGAGTAGGCTCCCATGCCGCCGGTATTCGGCCCCCGGTCGCCGTCATCGCGTGGTTTATGGTCTTGCGAGCTGGCCATCGATACGACCGTCTCGCCGTCGACCACGGCGATAAAGCTGAGCTCTTCGCCGCGCAAGCACTCCTCGACGACGATCCGCTGCCCCGCCTCGCCGAAGGCCTCCCCTGAGAGCATCCGCTCGGCAGCGAGCAGAGCGTGATCGAGCGTCTCAGCGATCTCAACCCCCTTACCGGAGGCCAGGCCGTCGGCCTTGACCACCAGCGGCGCGCGCGCCTGGCAGATGTAATCACGCGCCTGCTCCAAGTCGTCGAAGGTCTCGTAAGCGGCGGTCGGAATCCCGTGGCGGCTCATAAAGCCCTTGGCGAAGGCCTTAGAGCCCTCCAACTCGGCGGCCGCTGCAGTAGGCCCCAAACACTGCAACCCAGCCTCACGGAAGGTATCGACAATCCCGGCCACCAACGGCGCCTCAGGCCCAACGACGGTGAAGGCCACCTCGTGTTCACGGGCCAGCTGTGCCAACGCCGGGATATCCTCGGCCCCGATACCGACATTGCGCACCTTAGCCTCGCCTGCCGTCCCGGCGTTACCGGGGGCGACGAGCACCTCACTCACCTGCGCCGAGCGCGCCAAAGCCCACGCCATCGCATGCTCACGCCCGCCGCCGCCAACCACTAACACCTTCATAGAGAGTCCCACCGTTCCGTTAAACGTACCTAAACTTACTGAATCGCCGGCCACTCACTGAGTCACTCACTGAGTGGCTGGCCCAAGAATGACGGCCCCAATCAGCCCTTGACCAGCCCTCAGTCAGTTGAGTTGCAATCGGTCGTCAATCGAGCCAGCCAGTCGCGCCCACTCAGTGGCGGAAGTGCCGCATCCCGGTAAAGACCATCGCCAAGCCGTGCTCGTTGGCCGCATCGATGACCTCTTGATCGCGCTGCGAGCCACCCGGCTGGATAACCGCTGCCGCCCCGGCTGCCGCCGCCTGATCGATCCCATCGCGAAACGGGAAAAAGGCATCCGAGGCCAACACCGAACCGCTCAACGCCAGCCCTGCCTCGGCCGCCTTCTCCACGGCGATGCGAGCACTAAAGACTCGGCTCATCTGCCCGGCACCGATCCCGAGTGTCCGGCCGCCACCAGCAAAGACAATGGCATTCGATTTGACATGCCGCACCACCTCCCAGGCAAAGCGCAGATCGGCCCACTCGGCATCACTCGGTGCCCGTTCGGTCACCACCTGCAGCTGCTGCATATCAAGCACCGCGGTATCGCGATCTTGCACCAACAGACCACCGCGTACGCGCTTGCAATCGAGCTCAGCAACCGGCGCTAACGACCACGCACCACTCTCCAGCACGCGCACGTTAGGCTTGCCGGCAAAGGCCGCGGCAGCACCCTCGCTCACCTGCGGCGCAATCACCACCTCAACGAACTGGCGCCCCAGGATCGCCGCAGCCAGCTTCTCATCCAGCGTGCCGTTAACGGCGATGATACCGCCAAAGGCCGAGGTCGGATCGACGGCAAAGGCGCGCTCGTAGGCGGTCACCAGATCGGCCGCGGAGGCGACTCCGCACGGATTGGCGTGTTTGACGATGACACAAGTCGGCTCACTAAAGGCTTTGACGCACTCCAAGGCTGCATCGGTATCGGCAATGTTGTTGTAGGAGAGGGTCTTACCCTGAACGAAGCGTGCACTCGTGACACTCGCTGTGGCGACCTCAAGGTCGCGATAGAAAGCCGCACGTTGATGCGGGTTCTCGCCGTAGCGCATCTCGGACACCTTCTCCACCTGCAGCGTCCAGAGCGGCGGGAAGGGCTCCGTGACCTCACCGCTGCCATCACGACAACCCAAGTAGGCGGCAATCGCCCCATCGTAGCGGGCGGTATGGGAGAAGGCGCGAACCGCTAGACGATGACGCAACGCCGTCGTGGTGCCACCGTGGGCGTCAAGCTCCTCAAGCACTTCGGCATAAGCATCTGGGTCGGTGAGCACCGCCACATCGCGATGGTTCTTGGCAGCGGCACGGATCATCGCCGGACCGCCGATATCGATATTCTCAATGGCATCGGCCAAGGTACAGCCGGCCTTCTTGGTGGTCTCTTCGAAGGGGTAGAGGTTGACACAGAGCAGATCGATCGGTCCGATTTCATGCTCGGCCATCACCGCATCGTCGATCCCGCGCCGCCCCAACAATCCGCCGTGGATGCGCGGGTGCAGTGTCTTAACTCGGCCGTCCATGATTTCGGGAAAGCCGGTCACCGAGGCGACTTCGCGCACTGCAATCCCCTGCTCACTGAGCAGCCGGGCCGTTCCACCCGTCGATACAATCTCAACCCCACGCTCGTGCAGTGCTGCGGCAAAAGCCGCTATCCCCGACTTATCCGAGACGCTAATCAACGCCCGGCGGATCGATCGTATATTTTGATCTGTAGCCATAACCTGCCTATCTGTCTGTCATGGTTTCCATTGCTGGAATCATTACCGTGAATGGCCCTTAAAGAGCGTTCTTAGAGCGCGCACCGCCCACGGAACGCAACGCACCGTCGTCAGGAGGCGAGTCCGTGCTCGCGCAGTTTTTTTCGCAGCGTTGCCCGATTGAGCCCGAGTAGTTGCGCGGCCTTAGTCTGGTTGCCGTTCGTGCGCAGCATCACCGCCTGCAGCAGCGGGGCTTCGACCTCGCGCAAGACTAAGTGATAAAGACCGTGGCAATCGTGCCCAGCCAACTCACGGAAGTAGTCATCCAGCGCCTGCGTTACCGCCGCGCGAATCGGCCCGCCCTCCACACCCGTTTCACCGCGCGGCGAGCCGCACTGCGGCTCCGCGCCCTCTGCCTTATCCATCTCTGCCGCACCCCTTTTCACTGTCGTCGCTAGCGATCCGGCGGGCCCGCCCCGTTCCTGATCCACCTCGATCCAACCAGCCCAACTCGATTCAATTCAATTCGATTCAATTCAAACGGATACCTCGGGCCCTAACCGGGTGGATGGAAGGTCAGCGTAAAGCTCTCCCCTCCTGCCGCCGGCTCCGGCAGCTCAAGGCGCAGCGGCACTCGGGCGCCCGGTTCAATACCCGCCTCAAGGCGCGCCTGCACCCGGTTATCGACGACGTACTGCTGCGGCGCAAAACGCTCGCGAGCTGTAACACGCCCATTAAGATCGCGCAGGGTAAGCTCCACGTCGGGATAGGCCAAGCGCCACGCTCCGGCGTGGTAGAGCACCGCATCGAGCACCAGCCGCTGCTCTTCGTCGGGATCGGCCGCCAATCGCCGTGCCTCCACCGTCAACACACGATAGGCCGCCGGAGTTTGTAGGCGACAGTCGTACAGTCCACAGATGGCCGCCATCCACCCTTCGAGGGCAGGAAACTCAATCAGCTGAGCGCGCAACACGTAAGAGCCGTGCACCACACCAACAATAGCTAAGAGCACGATCAAGAAACTGTTGAGCGCCACTTTGGCGACACCTCGTCCGAGCCCAGCGCGGCGATGCGCCGCCTTTGGGCGGGACGATGCCGCGACACTCGGTGAGTGCCCACGCTGCTGCGGCTGAATATCCTCCAACCACCGCTCCAGATCGCCGAGCGACTCATCGAGGTGATCGCCCTCCCCGTCGGCGCGGCCCTCTTGCGCGGGACGCTCGCCCGGATCGGTGGCTATCGCCGCCGCACTCTGCTCGTCGGTGTCGGGGGCAGGCTCCTGCCAACTCTGCCAGGACTCCGCCACATCCGCACACGCCGAAGAACGGCCATCGCCAGCGGCCGCAGCGGTACGGGGCGACGCCGGTTCAGCAGCTGTTGCGGGGGGCACTGCGGCATCACTTGAAAGCGTCTCAGGCGTATCCTCGGGTAGCGCCTCAGCCAGCCGCTGCAGCGCATCGAAGTGCTCGCGACAGAGGCCGCAAACCACCATCCCGCGAGCCTTGCGCAGCTGCCAAGCACGCAGCGCAAAGACGGCTCCACAACCGGGACACTGGGTATACAAGGGCGCTCTCTTCGTATTCGCTTAACTCTTCGATCGGCGGACGACCGGCGGACGACCGGCGGGTGCGCCCCCAGCTGGGCCGAGGCGTGCAGGCGGCCTGCTCAGGCGCACCGCGTACCGCTGAGCAGAACCCAGTCACCGCGCCGCCGTGGCGCCTCCCACGCCACCGCGGTGGCAAAGGCGCTCATTACCTCGTGCTGCTGTCCCTCTAGGATACCAGAGAGCGCCAGGCGCCCCCCGACCGGAAGAGTCGCAAGCAGCTCGTTCGCCAATGCCCGCAGCGTGGCCGATAGGATATTGGCCACCAGGAAGTCGGCGCAACCGCTCGGTCGTTCTGCGGCAAGGCAGGTGGGCACTTGTGCCGCAACCCCATTGCGCGCAGCATTCGCACGCGTTGCCTGCACCGCTTGCGGATCGTTATCGACGGCCAGGCATTCACGTGCACCGAGACAGACGGCGGCGATCGCCAACACCCCCGAACCAGCGCCAAAATCGATCCCTCGCCGTCCACTGAGCGGTTCGCCATCGAGCCACTCCAGGCAAAGCGCCGTCGTCTCGTGGGTTCCAGTGCCAAAAGCCAACCCTGGGTCGAGGTGGATCGCAACGGCCTCCTCGGGCAGCTCAGGCCGCGCTCCGCTCGGCACGATCCACAGCCGCCGCCCGAACGAGAGGGGGCGAAAATGGCTCAACCACTCGCGCTCCCACGCCCGATCGGCGAGCGGCTCCGCCCGCCACCCCGATAGCTGCGCCTGGCCGAGGGCACGCAGCAGCTGGGCATGGAGCAGCGCCGCATCGCACTGCGCTGAAAAGAGCGCAGTGACCCGCACCCGACCCCAGAGCGGATGCTCCCCAACCCCTGGCTCCAGTAAAACGCTGCCATCTTCGCCTTGATAAGTCTGCGACCAGGCGCCAAGCTCGGTCAACACAGTATCAACGGCGTCGAGCTCGGTGGCATCGACGATGAGCTCGATCTGCAACTGCGCCATGGTCGCTGCCTCCGCTGCTGCTGCACCGGCCTACTTGCCGGGCTCAAAGACCATCGCCGCGGCCTGCTCCCGCGTATAGAAGCAGCCATCGCGCTCAAAGCCGGAGACGATTGTCGTCTTGACCGCGATCACACGCCCACGATCATCGCGCTCACGAACCAACTCCTCAGGCAGTCCGTCGAGACGGTGAAAGGGCGCCGGAACGCCGTCGCGGCCACACGAGACGTAGACCGTCCCAGTCTCCGTATCCAGGAAGGCCGGCCGAAAACCGTACTCACGGTTACAACCACTGACCCCACCGCTGCCTCGATACGTTTTGTTTTCCCACCGCAGCCGGTCTGCTGTCAGGGCACGCGGCATCGCCCACCACCTCCGAAAGTCACCTTCCGCGCCAGTCTAAACGATTACCCCCACCACGATTACCCCCACCGCTCTCCCGCTATCGGCCGCGCCAGCGGAGAACATAAGCCCACCGCGCGCGCGCCACCGCAAAAGGTCGCGGCCCGAGCGGCGAGCACGTCGATCAACCCTGTTGCCGGGCGTAGTTCGCCACCGCCTTTTCGATCTCGGCCCGAGCGGCATCCGCCCCTCGCCAGTCACGGATCTCGACCCATTTACCCTTCTCTAAGTCTTTATAGTGCTCAAAGAAGTGACTGATCTCCCGGAGCAGGCGCGGCGGCAAGTCGTCCGGCCCCTGCACATCGGCGTAGTCGGGGGTGAGCTTGGCGACGGGAACGGCAATGACCTTAGCATCTTCACCCGACTCATCGGCCATCTCCAGCACTCCGACCGGACGCACCCGAATCACCGACCCGGCGACCAAAGGCAGCGGGGTTATCACTAACACATCGACCGGGTCACCGTCATCGGCTAGGCTCTGCGGCACAAAGCCGTAGTTGCACGGGTAGTGCATCGCCGTTGCCATGATCCGATCGACGGTCAAGGCGCCCGTCTCTTTATCGATCTCATACTTGACCGGTCCGCCGTGCAGCGGGATCTCGATAACTACGTTGATATCGTCCGGGATAGAGCGACCTGCCGGCACGGAGTTCAGGCTCATAGATGCGACTCTCCACGTTGGCCAAATGTAGCGGGACTATAACGTCAATGTTGCACCGCGACAAGGGCGTAAGGCGGTCACTCCGCACCGCACGTGTATATAACCGCCTAACCCGGCGGCGTATCGCCCCACCGCGGAGCGAGTGAGTGCCCCATCCCCACCATCCCCAAATGATCCAGCACTCGCCCGACAATAAAATCGATCAGCTCTTCAACCCGCTGCGGCCGGTGGTAGAACCCAGGGGCAGCCGGCAAGACCACCGCTCCGAGCCGGCTCAGGGTCAGCATGTGCTCCAGATGGGTCGTCGAGAGCGGGGTCTCGCGCGGCACGACGATCAGCTGCCCCCGCTCCTTGAGCACGACATCGGCGGCACGCTCGAGCAAAGTGTTCGAGTGGCTGCCGGCAACCGCCGCCAGCGTGCCGACGGTACATGGGCAGATGACCATGCGCCGTGGGGCACTAGAGCCCGAGGCCAACGGGGCCGTCCACTCATCGGCGGCATAGACCCGCAGCCGCTCTTCGGCAAAGGCGAGCTGCTCGGCCAGAAGCGCTTGGAGGGCCGCTGGCGCCGCCGGCAGCCGCCACCCGGTCTCACACTCGGCAACCGCCCGAGCCGCGTCCGAGAGCAGCAGATGCACGGTACAGCCCCCCTGCGCCAGACACTGTAGTAAACGCAGCCCGTAGTCGATCCCCGAAGCGCCCGTCCAAGCCACGGTCACCGGTGGCGGTGCTGCCGATTCGTCCACCGCCGATTGAGCCAGAAACGACTCAGCCATCGGCACCCGGCCCCCGTGCAGTCGCAGTGGCACCCTTCGCTCCCGGCACTGCTCCCGACTGCTCCGGCACTGAGTCCGCCGGCTGCCCAGAGGAGTGCCCAGGCGGTTGCCCAGGCGGTTGCCCAGGCGGTTGCCCAGAGGCTTGCCCTGCCCCTGCAAGGGCCGCCAATAACCGTTCATGGATATTCTCAAAGTCGCCGTTACTCATGACGACGATGCGATCGCCACAATGCGCGCACGCGACGATGTACTCGATGAGCTCAGCGACGCTGCCAGCCGTGACGGCACGCTCGCCAAGCGGTGCCAAAACTGCGGCGGGCGACCAAGCCAGCTGCGCTGTAGCCAAGACGAAGGCCTGATCCGCCTCGGCCAAAGCACCGGCCAACCGCTCCTGATGCACCCCCTGCTGCATAGTGCGGGAGCGCGGCTCAAGGACCGCCAGGAGCCGCCCAGCACGTCCGGATGCCTGCTGGCGCAGCGCCGCTAGTGTTGCAGCAATCGCGCTCGGATGGTGAGCGAAGTCATCGATGACCTCAATGCCGCCGACGACACCGCGGGACTCTAACCGGCGCCGCACTCCGGGAAAGTCACGCAGTGCGGCCAGGGCGGCGGCAGCCGGAGCCCCAGCAGCGGTGGCCGCGGCGACCGCGGCGGCGGCGTTGCGCTGATTGTGCTCCCCCGGCTGCGGCAGCTGCAGCGGACCAAGCGACTCACCGTTGTACAGCAACTCCGCCCCCTCTCCTTGGGCCACGATCCGCCAGGTGCAGTCCGGCCCCATGCCGACCCGTTCAAGCGGTGTCCAGAGACCACGCTCAAGCAGTTCATGCAGATTCGGATCATCGCCGTTGACGATCACTCGGCCGGAGCGCGGTACGGTGCGCACGGCATGGTGCAGCTGTGTAGCAATCGCGGCCAGATCGGGATAGATGTCGGCGTGGTCGTACTCTAGATTATTGAGTAGCAACACCCGCGGGCGATAGTGTACGACCTTCGCCCGCTTATCGAAAAAGGCGGTATCGTACTCATCGGCCTCGACCACAAAGGGGGAACCGCTGCCCAAGCGCGCCGAGCGCTCGCTAAAGCAAGGGGCACCGCCGATCAAGTAGCCAGGAGCGAGCCCACAACGCTCCAGCGCCCAGGCGGTCATTGCCGACGTCGTCGTCTTGCCGTGCGTCCCGGCAACCGCGACGACACAGCGATCACCGAGCACTTGAGAGGCCAACCAAGCCGGCCCAGAGGCGTAGTTCAGCCCGCGATCGAGGACGTATTCGAGCGCCGGATTGCCGCGCGAGAGGGCGTTACCAATCACAACGCAATCAGGCGGCGGGTCGAGATGCGCCTCCGCATAGCCGTCGTGCACCCGGATACCGGCCTGCGCCAAGACCTCGCTCATCGGCGGCCACGCAGCGCTGTCACTCCCTTCAACGGCGTGGCCATGCTCGTGCGCCAACAGGGCAACCCCCCCCATGAAGGTGCCGCAAACCCCGAGGATGTGTATACGCATGGGCGCTCCTGCCGCGGTGCTAAAGGGTCAGGTGGACGACTTGAAAGCTCAGGAAACTGTAGGCGAGGGCCAACAACACGCCGAGCGGCAGCCGCATCTGGAGGGCGTGGTGAAAGATCGCACCGAGCACACCGATGTGCCACAACCACAGCAGCAGGATGATCAGAGCCGCTGTCGGGGCCTCTTCGGGAGAGCGTCCCGCCAAGCTGAACGTGACCAGCGCCACTGGCGCAGCGATCAGCGCATCGGCCCCGAACATGGCTGTTGCGCTCTGGATGAAGCGATCGGCGACTCCACGCAAGGTGAGCAGGGCGTAGAGAAAGAAGAGACCGAAGAGGACCGCGACCGCGATCTGGGTCGTGACCGGACCAGCCTGCGGCAGATTCCCGGCGGTCACATAGCTCAACCCAGCACTGATCGCAATCACAACAACGAGCAGACCCGGAGCGTAGGGCAAGTGTTGCGGTCCCTTGCGAAAAAGGCAGATCTCGATCAGCGTTTTGAGGGCATCTCCCATAACGACTCCTTTGGCAATCCGCCCGGCCATCATACAGCAATCCCCTCACCTACAGGCCTCGCCGGCGCGATCGTCGGCAGCCGACCACCGCACTTAGAGCAGATCCATCGAGACGATCCGCACCGGCTGCCCCGGCTCAAGGATGCGCACATCGCGTTCACCGAGCAATCCGGCAACCACCTGCGCATGCTGCTCAGCCGATAGTGGCCGCGCCCGCACGGTCGCAATCGGCCAACCCGGCTGGATCCGCTCCCGCTCCAGAGTCACCAACCAGACTCGTCGCTCGCAGCCAGTGATCTCGACCGGAGCGGACCAAAGCCGTAGCACCAAACGCTGCTGCTGATCGATCGGCCAGACTCGAATCAACTCCGGTTGCCGCCCGCGGTACCAGCGGGCCAGCGGCGACATCCGGCTCAGCTCCGGCTCCGGCTGCAACCAGCGCAACGCGCCATGGAGGCGCCGCTCCGGCTCATACCAACCCGCCTCTGCAAGCTGCTCGGTCAACCGGTCGAACTCGGCCAGCCACTGGACATCGACCGGGCGCCGACCACCGTCGAGCCAGCGCAGTTCACGTCCGAGCGCATCGGCCGGACCAATCTCCAACCACTGCGAGGTCGTCAACTGCGGCGGCTCCGCCTGCACGACGAAGGCCTCGCGGCGGTCGGTAAAGTGCAACAGCGCCTGCACCGTAACCGCCACTGCCAATACCACGGCCACGACCGCCGGCAACGAACGCTCCGGGACGTGGCGCTGCGAGGAACTGCGCGCCAAGACGACAAACCCGGCCATGACGATCCCGAGCAAGAGCCCACCGACGGCATCACTCAGCCAGACGCGCCCAACAATCACCCCGCTACCGGCCGCCAGCAGCGGGATCAACAGACCGATCATGCGCACCGGCTGTCGCAACGGCCCGTAGACGACCGTTGCGAGCACCCCAGAGGCCAAGACCAAGGCGGTCAAGGCAGCGACTTCCGGCGACGGAAAGGCGAGCACCGGCGCCCCGCGATAGAGCGGCGTCGCACCGAGGGTGCCACTCAAAGTCGCCGTCGCCCACGCCAAGACCGCAGCCCCGCTGACACTGACGGCCAAGACCAACGTCACCCGCCAGCGCCCACCACTGGCCATCCACGCCACTCCAGCGGCCAGGGCCGGCCCCCAGACCCACGCCTCGAGCAGCAAGGCTGGCAAGACGAAGTAGCCGCGCCAATCGGTCTGCATGTGCTCCAGCAGCACCCCCAGTACGGCCTCATCAAGCAGACTCGGGGCGCCGAGCCACGCCTGTCGCGCCAGCAGCAGCGAGAAGAGCACCAGGGCCGCCCACCAAATCCAGCCGGTGCTGTAGCTGAAGGCGCGCAGGGCGTAACGCGGCGCGCTGAGGATCTGGGCTGCCAGCGGGTGGAGCCGCCCCCAACGGCGCGCCCGCCAAGCCGTCAAGGCGGCAGCACTGCGCAGACGCGGGGCCAGCTGGACCCGCCCGACCCACCACAATAGCCACGCCGCGACCAACAGCAGCAGCAGCAGGGCAACTGAGCGCCCGGCCACCGAAGCGGCCACGGCCAACGAGGCGCCAAAGACGAGCCCCGGCAGTAGATAGGCCGGCGCCCACAACAGTGCCGAGAAAAAGTTCACCACCAGGAAGGGGCGCCACGGCATCCCCATCGTACCGGCAACAGCCGGAATAATGCCGCGCAACGGACCGAAGAAACGTCCAAAGATCAAGCTTTTACCGCCATGCGCGGCAAAAAACTCATCACCCTTGGCAAGAGCCGTGCGGTGGCGGCGCAACGGCCAGTAGGTGCGCAACCGCTCGCCGTAGGTCCGGCCCAGCCAGTAGCTGATCGAGTCCCCACAAAACGCCCCAGCGAAGGCGGCGATCAGGCTGGGCCACAACTCGATATGACCGGCTCCGATCAACGCCCCGGCCACAAAGAGCAGGGTCGCCCCAGGCACGATCAGACCGGCGACCAAGATCCCCTCGCACAGCGCGATGACAAAGATAGCCGCCGTCGTCCACCCGGGATGGGCAGAGAGCCAATCGAGCAGGCCGGAGGCCCAAGAGAGGTCCATAGTCGTTCGTCGCTACGGGGTTAGAGAGCGGCCCCACCCGGGCGGATGGGGCCGATGCGGAGCCTATACGCGAGCGAAGGCGCGCTCGGCGGCCGCCAGGGTCTCCTCGATCGCCTGGGCATCGTGGGCCAACGAGACGAAGCCCGCCTCAAAGGCGGCCGGGGCCAGGTAGACCCCCTCCTCAAGCATGGCGTGGAAGAAACGGTTAAAGGCATCAAGATCGCACGCCTTGACCTGTTCAAAGCGAGTCACCGGGGCGTCGTCGGTAAAGAAGAGACCGAACATGCTGCCACACTGATTGGTCGTCATCTTGACCCCAGCCGCATCGGCTCGTTGCTGCAGCCCCTCTACCAGTTGCGTTGTCGTCGCCTCAAGGCGCTCGAAGGCCCCCGGGGCAGCGATCTTCTCAAGGGTCGCCAAACCCGCCGCCATGGTCACCGGGTTCCCCGACAGCGTACCGGCCTGATAGACCCCACCGACTGGCGCCAACCCCTCCATGATATCGCGCCGGCCACCGAAGGCACCGACCGGCATGCCGCCGCCGATGACCTTACCGAGGCAGGTCAGATCGGGGGTGATACCGAAGCGCCCCTGCGCACACTGCACGCCGACCCGGAAGCCGGTCATGACCTCATCGAAGATCAGCAGCGCACCGCTGCGATCGCACTGCTCGCGCAGCTTCTCAAGGAAGCCGGGCACTGGCGGAACGCAGTTCATGTTACCGGCCACCGGCTCGACGATCACCGCGGCGATCTCACTGCCGTGCTGATCGAAACACTGCTCGACGGCATCGGCATCGTTATAGGGCAACGTCAAGGTCTCGGCGACCACCGCCTGCGGAATACCGGGGGAACCGGGCACGCCCAGGGTCAAGGCACCGGAGCCCGCCTGCACCAGCAGCGCATCGACGTGGCCGTGGTAGCAACCTTGGAATTTAACGATCTTATCGCGCCGGGTGTGCGCCCGTGCCAGGCGCAGCGCGCTCATCGTCGCCTCGGTGCCCGAGTTGACCAAGCGCACCATCTCCAGCGACGGCACGTGTCGGCAGAGGGTGCGGGCCATCTCGATTTCGAGCTCGACCGGCGCCCCGAACGACAACCCTTTAGCCGCCGTCTCCTGCACTCGGCGCAGCACGTCCGGCTCGGCGTGCCCAGCTACCAAAGGCCCCCAAGAGCAGACGTAGTCGACGTAGCGCTTACCATCGACATCCCAAACATAGGGCCCCTCGCCGCGTTCAAAGAAGATCGGCTCCCCACCGACCCCCTTGAATGCGCGAACCGGCGAATTGACGCCGCCGGGAATCAACTCCTGCGCTTGTTGAAACAGCTCATGGGTGCGTTGCATAGATATCGTACTCCTTTTGCCCGTTGGTCACCGTTGCTCTTAGACGTCGCTCCGCATTCTGCTCCCCCCTTCACCACTCGACACCCCTTGGAGGGGAACCCGGAGGCGAGCGAACCCTGGAGTGCGCTCAGGGGCGAACTTAGGGGCGCTGTTGAGCCCGCTGCCAGGCCGCCACGAGTTCAGCTGCCGCCGCCTCGGGATCGCCGGCATCGAAGATGGCGCTCACCACCGCCGCCGCATCCACCCCGGTCGCTGCCACCTGCGCGATGTTACTGTACTCGATTCCGCCGATGGCAACGATCGGGCACGCGACACTGGCCCGTACCTCAGCGACCCACTCCAGCGGCGCCCGCACCGCCTCCGGTTTAGTCACCGAAGGGAAGAGACTGCCGAGGGCGATGTAGTCGGCCCCATCCGCCACAGCTTGATCGACGCGCGCCCGATCGGCATAGCACGAGACACCGATCCAAGCGCGCCGCCCTAGGCGCGCGCGGGCCGCGGCCACCGCACCGTCTTCACGCCCCAGGTGCACACCGGCGGCGCCAATCGCAGCGGCCAACTCGATATCGTCGTTGATGATCAACAGCGCTCCGGCGTCGCTACAGAGCTGCCGCAGCTGCTCGGCCTCAGCATGCCGACGCACTGCCTCTGTCGCACCCCCCTTGTCCCGATATTGCAATATCCGCACGCCGCCGCGCAGCGCCCCTGCCGCTGCATCGAGCATCCCGTCCCCGGCGGCAGTCACCGCATAGATCCCGTGGATCGGTGTGGCCGTCATGCACTCCTCCCTGCTCAATGTATCGGCTCTTTAGCGGCTCTCACAGGCCTAACCAGGCCTAACCAGCCAAGTGGCCTCTACCTCAGCCCGCCTACCAATGCGCCGTGTCTCCGGAGCGCGCAGCTCAGAGGGGGCTACTCTACCAAAGTGTTGCGCTGCACCCGACCCCTCTGCTCATCGACCCGCAACGCCACTACAAAGGCGCCGATAAAGAGCCCGGCACAGAGCAAGATCGCCCCCTGCAGTCCGAGCAGAATCTGTAGCCCTCCCACGGCGACCAACCCAATCGCCCCGGCGAGCCTAGTCGCCAGCCCCCAGAAACCGAAGAACTCCCCCGCACGACCATCCGGGGCGAAGAGCCCGACGATTGTCCGTCCCGCCGACTGACAGGAGCCCAGCGCTAACCCAGCCAGACAACCGGCAAACAAAAAGACGTACTGCGCCTCCCAGGCCAACCCCAGTAGACGATTGACCCCTTCGGTCACCCCCGGCGTACCCCAAATCATCAGGATCGCCGCGATCCACATCAGCAGCGTCACCATATAGGTCCGCTTCGCCCCTAGACGATCCTGAATCAGCCCAAAACCGATCGCCCCGGCGGCAGCGGCGACCTGAGTAGTGATAAACATCACCATACGTACATGCTCATCCCAGCCAATGACCTGCGCACCGTAGATGAAGGCGTAGGCGATCACGATCACCAGCCCCGAAGTCGCGAGCAGTAAAGAGACCAAGAAGAGCGCCAACTCGCGCAACTGCTTCAGGTTGCGCAACGTCTGCGCCACCCGGCCAAATCCCAGCCGGGCGTAGCCGCAGCCGCTCGGCAGGGGGCGTGGACGACCCCGTTCACGCAACCAGAGGAAGGTTGGGATGGCACAGAGGAGGAAAAAGACGGCAGCGAACGGTCCAACCCATCGAATACGATCGAAATTCTCTTCGCTCACCTCCCCCAATATTAAAACGGTGAAGAGGGTTGCGCAGAGCCCGCCGATGTAACCCAGCGACCATCCCAACCCGGAGACCCGCCCCATCTCACTGGGGCCAGCGATATCGGGCAGAAACCCAGCGATGAAGGCCTCGCCCATGGAATAGGCGTAGTTCGATATGACGATCAGCACAAAGCCAAGAACGATGTAGCCCGGCTCGACCCAGTAGAGGGCGGCCGTGGCAGCCACGGTGGTGATGTAGCTGATGAAGAGGAAGCGCTTTTTGGCCGCGGCGTAGTCCATCACGGCACCGCACCACGGCGCCGTCGCCACGACGCCGAGGTAGCTCAGCGCCAGCGCGGTGCTCCAGAGCAGATTGCCGAGCCGATAGTCTCCGCCGCCGTCGCCGACGATGATGCGGGTGAAGAGATCACCGTAGATGACCGTGATGATCAGCAGCGTATAGGCCTGATTGGCGAAGTCGAACATCGCCCAACTGACGACCTCGCGCCGAGACGCCTTACTCGTTGCCCACACGCCTTCTCTCCCCTGCTCTTCGCCCTGCCGTCCGCAGTCCGCCGCGCCCCACCCCGCGCACCTGCCCGCGCACCTGCCCGCGCACCTGCCCGCGCACCTGGGGGGACCGGGTTCAACGATCAACTCGCGCTCACTGGAAAGCCACCCAGAGACCGCTCAGGGACTATTTTGAGGCGAGCCCCAGCGAGCCTCACCTAGCGAGCTTGGCCGATCTTCGGTATGCTGCGGAGCTATGAGCGAGACCCACTTAACCGAACAGCGTTTTACCGACCTTCCCATCCACGATGCGGTGCTCGATGGCCTCGATGAAGCGGGGCTGGCCTTCTGCACGCCCATCCAGGCCGCCACCCTACCACAGACCCTGCGCGGCCAGAGCATCGCCGGCGAGGCGCAGACCGGGACGGGCAAGACCGCAGCCTTCGTGATCGCCACCCTACACCACCTGATGACCTATCCGGTCGCCGAGGATGCCGTCGGGCCGTGGGCGATCATGCTGGCCCCGACCCGCGAGTTGGCCATCCAGATTCACCGCGACGCCGAAGAGATCGGCGCCTTTACCGGTCTGCGCTTTGCAGCCGTCTACGGCGGCACCGGCTACGAGAGCCAGCGACAGCAACTGCGCGACGGAATCGACGTCATTATTGGCACCCCGGGGCGCATCATCGATTTCTACAAGCAGCGGATCTTCAGCCTGCGCAACATCGAGGTCGTGGTCCTCGACGAAGCCGATCGCATGTTCGATCTCGGCTTCGTTGCCGATATTCGCTACCTGCTGCGCCGGATGCCGAGCGCCGAACAGCGCCTCAATCTGCTCTTCTCGGCCACCCTCTCCTACCGCGTTATGGAGCTGGCCTGGGAACACATGGGCGATCCGCAGCGCATTACGGTCGAACGCGAGCAGCGCACCGCCGATCAGATTCGTCAGACCCTCTACCACGTCGCCAAAGAGGATAAGACGGCCTTCCTTGTTGGGCTGCTGCAGCACATCGACCCACGCCGGACTCTGGTCTTCGTCAACACCAAACGCGCCGCTGAACACTTGGCCGGTTACCTCCAGGGCAACGGCATCGCCGCGTCGGTCATCTCCGGCGACATCCCGCAACGCAAGCGCGAACAACTCCTTGAACAGTTTCGCACCGGTACATTGCCGGTGCTCATCGGCACCGACGTCGCCGCACGCGGTCTGCACATCGATGCGGTCAGCCACGTCATCAACTACGACCTACCGCAAGACCCGGAAGACTACGTCCACCGCATCGGCCGGACGGCGCGCGCTGGCGAAAGCGGCGACGCCATCACCTTGGCTTGCGATGAATACGTCTTCTCGTTGCCCGATATTGAGGCCTACCTCAAC
Organism: Halorhodospira abdelmalekii; assembly: GCF_016583625.1. Classification (GTDB taxonomy): domain Bacteria; phylum Pseudomonadota; class Gammaproteobacteria; order Nitrococcales; family Halorhodospiraceae; genus Halorhodospira; species Halorhodospira abdelmalekii. Next base: position 41,129 of record NZ_NRRN01000009.1, read on the forward strand.
ACCCGGATCCCGAGCACCCCGCCGCCGGCGGAGTATTTCGTCGAATTGGCACCGGCTAAGCGCATCTCGTCGACGCGCCGCAGCGCCCCCCGGCGGGCGGGCGGAACACGCAGTGGCAACAGCACCCGGCGACGCAGCAGTTCGCGCCCGGCGCGCTGAGCGCTGAGCGCTGAGCGCTGAGCGCTGAACACAACGCCTACAGGCGTGCAGGCGAGCCAGGCACACGCCCGCAAGGCTAGCGAAGCGCGCCTGCAAGGCCCGCCAGCAAAGCCGGGGCTGGCATCGCAACGGCAAACCGTGCGATAGTCTTCGCAAGTGGGGGCTGGGTGGATCTTGCCAAGATCCGCGCTCTCTTTCGAACTAGCGGGCTTTTTGGAATCAGGGCAACAGCACGCACCATGTACGATTTTATCGGCTACCACGTTCGTGATTACATGACCCCGCAGCCTTACACCGTCAGCCCCGAGACGAGGCTGCGTGAGTTGCAAGCACTCTTCGATCAGCACGACTTCAACGGGGTACCGGTCGTCGACGCTCAACAGCGCCTGCTCGGCGTTGCTACTAAGCTCGATCTGCTCAAAGCCTTTACCTTTACGCCGCAATCGATGTTGCCGCAGTACGAGGCCATTATGGCGCACGAGGTCGCGCAGATCATGACCCGCGAGCCGATCACGGTGAGTCCCGACCTACCGCTAACCCGCGTCTTACAGCGCATGGTCGATATGCGCACGAAGAGCTTCCCGGTAGTCGATGAGGAGGGGCGAATCCGCGGCATGATCGCCCGCGAGGACCTGCTCCGCGCCTTACGCGATGCCACTGCCTCGGCAGCACCGCCCCACCCCGAAGAGTAGCGGTGAAGAAGGGGGCCGCGCCGCGGTAAGCGAGAGAGAAGAGCTATGAATCCCTCTACATTCGTCGGCATCATCGGCGGCCTGCTGCTCATCGGCTCTGTCCTTCTGATTGCCGCCGAGGAGGCGCTGGTCTTCCTCAATCTGCCGGGGCTGGCGATTGTAATCGGTGGGACGCTGGCGGCGACCTTCATGGCCTACCCGCTCGATGAAGTCTTGCGGGTCTTTCGCCTGATCTGGATCGTACTGCGCAACGAACGGGTCTACACGCGCGACGACATGGAGGAGCTGATCCGCATTGCGCAGCTGTGGTTCCGCGGCGAAACACGCGCCGTTGAAGACGCCCTGGAGAACGTCGCCAACCCTTTCCTGCGCACCGGCGTTCAGCTGCTCATCGATATGACCCCAGAGGAGGATATCCTCGATCTGCTGCAGTGGCGCATCAGCCGGTTACGCGCCAAGGAGAACGCCGAGGCGCAGATCTTCCGCACCATGGCCGCCTTTGCCCCGGCCTTCGGCATGATCGGCACGTTGGTCGGACTGATCAACATGATGTTCATTTTGGATGATGGCGATATCGCCCAGATCGGCCAACAGATGGGTGTCGCGCTGCTGACGACCTTCTACGGTATCCTGCTCGCTAACCTCTTCCTGAAACCGATCGCCGTTAAGCTAGAGCGGCGTACCGAGCAGCGCCTGATCACCCTGAACATGGTCATGCAGGGCATCTCCTTGATGTGCCAAAAGCGCAGCCCAACACTGATGCGCGAGACACTGCACTCATTCGTCGCCCAATTCAAAGACGAAGTCCACGATCCCGATGCGGTCCAGCAGTTTGAGCAAGATGCCCAGCAGACGAGTGCAGCGGCTTCGGCTGGCGCATCCCGCGCCGCAAAGGGCACCGGGGCACAAGGGCAGCCCCAAGCCAAACCGCCGGCAGGTGGTGGCGGCTCAGCCGCCGGACCGGAGAGACAGCGCGGTGACAACAGCAAGGGCGGTGGCGGGCGACCGACCCCACAGGGGCGTTAACGCAAGGGCACGACAGCCATGAGCGAAGAGAACCCGACTCAGCGGCGGACGAAGCGGTTCAACCGCCACGTCCAGCCCGAGTCGGAAAAGGAGGAAGATACCAGCTGGCTGATGGTCTACCTCGACGTCATCACCCTGCTGCTGATCGTCTTCGTCATCTTGCTTGTGCTCCTCGACCCCGACCCGCACGAACATCAGCGCACTCCAGGTCTCTTCGACGGCAGCGAGGGGGTCCTTGATCGTCACACGGGCATCATTGATGGGCGGCCGGTCATCCAGGACGATGCCGAGGTTGAGATTCCCGTGGAGTTGCAGGAGCGCGGCATCCAGGCCGCCGGTGAAGAGGACACTCTAACCTTCCGCCTCGACGATGCGGTGCTCTTCCAGACTGGTGCCGCCGATCTGCTGCCGCAAGGGCGTGAGGCCATCGACGAGCTAGTCCCCATCTTTGAGGCAACCGGAGCGCGCATCTCTATTGAGGGACACACCGATAACATCCCGATTGCAACCGCCCGCTTCCCATCGAATTGGGAGTTGTCTACGGCACGGGCGAGCAGCGTGTTGCGCCACTTAGCCGAACAAGGGATCGACCCGCGCCGGATGCGGGCGATCGGCTACGCCGATATCCGCCCAATCGCCAGTAACGATACCGCCGAGGGGCGAGCCGAGAACCGGCGCGTCGAGATCACACTGCACTTCGATCCGACTCGCGACGATTTCGATGAGCTTCCGCTGACGCGCTAGCTGCGGATCACTGCAGGGGCGCTGATCGCCGCTCCCCGACGAGCACTCTACCCGCTCAGGCACCGGCGGTTGTATAGTCGCCTTGTAAGCCCTTTCGCAAACCCGAGACCGAGCCGTCGATTATGCACGCGCAGCCCACTTCGAAATTACCTCCGGTCATCGGCTTTCTGCTGATCGCCAATATCGCCGTCTTCAGCTTGCAGATCCTTGGCGGCCCACAGCTCATGAACCTGCTCATTGAGCAGTTCGGCCTCTGGCCGCTGCACGACACCCCGGCCCCCTTCGCCGCCTTTGGCGTAGGAGAGCTGCCCGGGTTCCAGCTCTGGCAGATCGTGACTTACGCCTTTTTGCACGGCGGGCTGCTTCACCTCTTTGTTAACCTCTTCGCCATCTGGATGCTCGGCACGCAGCTGGAGCACGCCTGGGGATCCCGGACCTTAGCGCTCTACTTCTTCATCTGTGTCATCGGAGCGGGCTTGGTGCAACTGTTTGTCGCTACCCAAGCGGCTGCTGACGGCAATATCTACCCGACGGTGGGCGCCTCCGGCGGCGTCTTTGGCATCCTGCTCGCCTTCGGCATGATGTTCCCAAATCAGCGCTTGATCTTGCTGTTCCCACCGATTCCGATTCGTGCAAAATACTTTGTGATCGGCTACGGCCTCTTTGAGCTGGCCGCCGGCATTTACGGTACGCAGGCCAACATCGCCCACTTCGCCCACCTCGGTGGCATGGTCGTTGGCTTCTTCACCATCCAGTACTGGCGCGGCAAACTGCCTATTAAGCCGCGACGGCAACGCTTCCACTGGTAGCCAGCAGGACCGGACGGCGGACGCGGTCGGGCGCGGCAACGCGGAGCAGACGCAAGACGCCGCTTCCACTCCGCGCCGCTATCTGTTAGGTTGCCGGCTTGGAAACCACGGCAATACCCTCGCCGGCACGCCCTGTATGGACGCATCCGCGGGGGCACCTTCTCTAGGATGGAGAAAAGCTCGTCATGGACGATGATCGCACCACGGTCCGCTACGTCGACCGCATGATTGCCGACGCGGTCGCGCGTCGCGCCTCCGATATCCACCTGCAGCCGGAGAGCGAGCGCTGCCGTTTGCGCTTGCGCATCGATGGGCTGCTGCGGGAGGCGGCAGGGCCACCGCCGACCCTAGCGGAGCGCGTCGGCGCGCGCATCAAACTGCTCGCCGGCATGGATGTCGCCGAACGGCGGCGACCACAAGATGGGCGATTGCAGCTTCGCCTCAGCGACGGCACACCCGCCCAGTTCCGCGTCGCCAGCTGCCCCAGTAGCCACGGCGAAAAGCTCGTGTTGCGTCTCATCGAACAGCACGGACCACGCGCGCTTGCTCAGCTCGGTCTCTCGCCGGCAGCCGCGGCGACCTTCGAAGAGGCACTGCGCCAACCCGAGGGACTGATCCTCGTCACCGGACCCACCGGTTCAGGCAAATCGGCCACCCTACACGCTGCGCTGCAATACCTAAACACCCCCGAACGCAACCTCTGCACGGTTGAAGACCCGGTCGAGATGAGTATCCCCGGAATCACTCAGGTCGCCGTCAACCGCCGCGCCGAGATCGACTTTGCCACCGTTCTGCGCGCCTTCCTGCGCCAAGACCCCGATATCATCATGGTCGGCGAGATCCGTGATACCGAGACCGCCGCCATCGCCGTCAAGGCGGCTCAGACCGGCCACCTCGTCCTCTCAACGCTGCATACGCGCAGCGCCGCCGGCGCCATTGAACGCCTCGCACGCATGGGCATCCCACCCCACGATCTCGCCTCCAGCCTGAGCCTGGTCATCGCTCAGCGCCTGGTACGCCGCCGCTGTCCTTGCCAAGAGACGCCGGCAACGACCGGAGCCTCCCGCCAGGGGTGTTGCGACGACGGCTTCGCCGGGCGCTGCGGCCTATTCGAAGCCCTACCCATCTGCGCGCCGATCCAGGAGGCGATTCTCGCCGGGGCCTCGGCTCGTGCCATTACCGAACAGGCCGCCGCGCTCGGCTACGAAGACTTAGCCAGCGCCGGCAACCGGCTAATTGCCGAAGGGCTCACCACGTCCGCCGAACTGCGCCGGGCCACCAGTGTAGTGCTCTCGTGAAGCGGCTACGGTGGCATGGCGTCGACAAGGACGGGCGCCGCCTAAGCGGTGTTTGTGACGCCGAGACAAGCGCACTGCTCGGGTACGCGCTGCGCGCCCAGGGCATCGAGCCGGTCACGATCCATCGCACCCTGCGACCGCCCCGGCGCACGCCGCCGACACCGAGCCGTGCCGCTCAAGCCAGTCTGCTGCGCCGCTTAGCGACTCTGCTCGATGCCGGCGCCCCACTCGAACGCGCTCTGCGTAGTAGCGCCTCGCAAGAGTCAAACGGTCTGCTGCGTGACGGCCTGCGCCGCGCGCGCCGCGCCGTCGAACACGGCCGCTCACTCGGCCACGCCTTTGCCCACGCCCTGCCGGAGTTGACCGCTACCCATCGCGCCCTACTCAGTGCCGGCGAACGTTCAGGAGATTTTGTGGCCGCTCTCCGGGCGGTCGCCGAGGAGATCGAACGCAGCGACGAAACGCTGCGCCGCCTCCGGCGGGCAGCGGCCTATCCAGCTGTAATCGTAATCGCAGCGGCGGCCCTGCTCGCCTTGCTGTTGCTCTTTATCGTTCCCCGCTTTGCTGCCCTCTTCGCCCACGCCGAGGGCGAATTGCCCGGACCCACCCGTCTAGTGATGGCCACCGCCGAGCTCTTAGCCACCACTTTGCCCCTGTGGTGCGCTCTTGCCTCGTTTCTAGCCATCCTGCCGTGGTGCTACCGTCGCCTTTCGCCGGGACGCCGCCGCGCCTGTAGCGTGGTCTGGTCGCGGGCCGCTAGCCACCTACCCGGTATCGGCACTCTGCTCTTCGATGCCGCACTGAGCCGGTGGAGCGGCACCCTCGCGCGTCTACTCAGTGCCGGGATTCCACTGCTTGAGGCCTTACCGCTTGCCAACAACGCGACCGGATCGCACCACAGCAGTAACAAACTGGCGCAGCTGACCAAGCGGCTGCATAACGGCGAACGCTTTGCCGCCGCCTTCCACGCGTTGTTGCCGACCGCTCGTACCACCGCGCAATTGATCGCCGTCGGCGAAGAGGCAGGGCGGCTCGATGAGATGCTGGCCCACGCTGCCCGCTACCACCACGAGCGCCTTACAGAACGTCTCGACCGTTTAAGCGCCCTGATCGAACCCACCTTGATCGTGTTGGTAGGAGGGCTCACTGCCTTAATCGTCGTGGCCCTCTATCTGCCCGTCTTTCAGCTTGGCGCGACACTCTAGGGCGATCGGCTTACAATGGCAGCCTGATAGGCGGCCATGGCCGCCCGATAGTCGACGTCACGGCAGCGTCACCCGGCGGCGTCACCGGCACGCACTGCGGTCACGCACTTCGATGCGCTTTACGAGCAAGCTTCAAGCGCGTCAATAGCGTACACACACTCTCTGGGACACAAGTGAACAGGCAGCCCCTCTGATGGACTCACTCGCACTTCTCCCCTCCTGGCTGTGGATCGGCCTTGTTGCACTCTTCGGGCTGATTGTCGGCAGCTTCCTGAATGTCGTTGCCCACCGCCTACCGACCGTCCTACAGCGGCGCTGGCTGCTTGAGGCGCAGCAGATTCTCGATCACCCGGGGACAGAACCCGATGAGCAATCCGCCGAAGCAGCGACCCGATACCACCTCCACTGGCCGCCTTCCCACTGCCCGCACTGCCAACACCGGCTGCGCATTTGGGAGAATATCCCTCTGATCAGCTACTTAATGCTTAGGGGACGCTGTCACAGCTGCGCTGCACGGATCTCGGTGCGCTATCCGCTGCTCGAGTTAATCAGCGCTATCGCCGCTGCGACCGTCGCTGCGACCTTGGGGCCGACGGTAACAGCGCTGGTGATGATCGTGGTCACCTGGACCCTGATCGCCGCCGCCGCCATCGACTACGAGCACTATCTGCTTCCCGACGCCCTGACCCTGCCGCTGCTGTGGGCTGGGCTGCTCTGGAGCACCAGCGCACTCAGCTCCGTCTCCCCCGAACAGGCCCTCTACGGTGCTGCCGCCGGCTATCTGAGCCTGTGGCTGATCTACCACGGTCACCGCGCCCTAACCGGACGCGAAGGCATGGGCTACGGCGACTTTAAGCTCACTGCTGCCCTCGGCGCTTGGCTCGGCTGGCAGGCACTGCCGCTGCTGGTCTTGCTCGCCGCCGTCGGCGGCCTAGTCGGCGCCTTGGCCCTGGCGCTGCGCAACCGCCCACTCAGCCGTGCCCTGCCTTTCGGCCCGCTGCTGGCCGTAGCAGGCTGGATATTGCTCGTGTGGGGCGAACAGATCACTTACTTCTAACAGCCGACAGCTCTGGAGACGAAGTCGCTTGCCCTCGTTGACTCGCACTCCCCCATTCGACGCCCTCGGCAACACCCTGCGTGTCGGCCTGACCGGTGGCATTGCCAGCGGCAAGTCGACCGTGGCGGACTATTTAAGCCGCTACGGCGCACCGGTGATCGATACCGATCACTTGGCTCGTGCCCTGGTACAACCGGGCAGCCCGACCCTCCAAGCGATCTGCGCCACCTTCGGCAACTCGCTGCTGCAGGCGGATGGCCAGCTCGATCGCGCCGCCCTGGGCGCGCTGGTCTTTAACGATTTCGAAGCACGGCGTAAGCTGGAGGCTATCGTGCATCCGCGGGTTGAGGAGCGGGTGCTTCAGCGACTGGCGCGTATCGACGCCCCCTATACGGTCGTCGTCGTACCGCTGCTGTTCGAGAGTGGGATGGATCGTTTAATGGAGTGGGTGGTCGCCATCGACTTAGCCGAAGAGGAGCAAGAACAGCGCATCATCGCCCGAGACGGCCTCTCTAAGGAGCAGGCGCGCGCCCGCATCGCCAGTCAGCTCAAGCGATCGGTGCGCAGTGCCAGGGCCGATTGTCTAATCGACAACCACGGCCCGCCTGCCGCGCTGGCGCAAAGGGTACTGCGTCTGCACTGCGACTTGCTAAACCGGGCACAGCGTAAACGACGCGATTGTACGGCCCTCTAGGTCGCCCCGGAGCCAGCGTGGCACTGCGCGATGAAGGCGCGATGAAGGCGCGATGAAGGCGCGATGAAGGATAGAGAAATGGACGAACAAGACGAAGATCGGGTGACTTACGAACATCCGCTCAACGAGCGGCTGCGCACCCTATTGCGCTTGGAGTTCCTGATCAAGACTGCTGCTACGGCGATGCAACGGCCAGCCGCCATCGACAGCCGCACCGCTGTAGAGGCCTTCATCCACACCTTACAATTACTGGATCGAGGAGAGGTTCGCTCCGAAGTCATCAAGGAGCTCGATCGCCTAAGCGGCAGCCTGGCACGCCGGCATGAGAGCGGTGGCCCCCGCCCTTCGGCGCCTCCTCAGGAGGAGACCGAGCAGTGTCGTGCGCTGCTGCGGCGCGTCGGCGAACCGGGTGCTGCACTCGGTGAGACGATGCGCGAGGATGAGCTGCTTATCCTGATCGCCCAGCGTTTCGGTATCGGTGCCAGCACCTGCGGCTTCGACTTGCCGAGCTACCACCGCTGGCTCTCCCGCCCCTACGAGGAGCGCCTAACCGACATGCAACGCTGGTACGAAAGCTTCTCCGATCTGCGCGCGGCTGTACTCTTCGCCTTGCGGATGCAGCGCCAATCGGCCCCCTTCACCGAGCAAGTCGCGGAACAGGGCTCCTGGCAGCGGCGCACCTCCAGCACCGACCCGGCCATTCAACTACTGCGCCTGCGCACCGCCGCCGACCGCCCCGTAATCCCCGAAATCAGCGGTAACCGCTACTTCCTGACGATTCGCTTCTTGAGCCAGCCCGACACCACGAGCCGACCGCAGCCAATCGCCGAGGATCTGCCCTTCGAGCTGGCCTGCTGCACCCTCTAGAAAAGGGAGCGAGAAGGGGGCGGCTAAGAGGGAGGGGGTGACGCGGCCGCGTCGTCCGCCAACAGGCCGCGAATAGCCGCGACACCCTGACCACCGTGTGCCCGCGCGGTAAAGCGATCGGCTCGCGTCAAACCACCTAGGGCGTAGACAGGCAGCGGTACCGTCGCCACCAATTCCGCAAAACGCCGCCACCCTAGCGGCTGACGCTCAGGGTGAGAGGGCGTCCACGAGACCGGCGAGAGCAAGGCGAAATCGACTCCCAGCGCCGCGGCTTGCGCCAGCTCGCTGGCGCCGTGACAAGAAGCGCCAAGCCACTCGACCCCAGGCGGACGAGTGTGCATTTGTGCCAACTGCGCTGCTGTAAGATGCAGTCCATCGGCGCCTACGCGCTCGACCATCTCGACATCGCGATTCAACAGCAGCCGCGCCCCGTAAGCCCGACAGCGCTCCAGGAGCGCCGTTGCAAGCCGTGCAAAGGCTGGATCGCTCAAGTCGTGGCGGCGCATCTGTACCAGCCGGACTCCGGCGGCCAACGCCTGCGTCACCACCTCTAGCCAAGCCTGCGGCCGTGCCGGCTGCTGCGGGGTAATCAGCTGGCAGTCCGGCAACTGCAACGCCCGCAGAATCGGCCGATTGGCCACCAGCCACGGGTAGTCACCGAAGCGCTCCGGAGCGATCCAATCCAGCTCTTGCCCCTCCTGAGGCGATGGCTCACCGCGCCAGCGGCGCACATCAAGGACATAGAGCCGCAACGGCCCGTCGCCGTAGTCCCACGGAACCTCGATCAAAGGGGCACCGGGAATGGCGGCAACAGCCAGCTCCTCTTGCAACTCTCGCTGCAATGCCGCCGTGACCCCCTCGCCCGGCTCGACCTTACCGCCAGGAAACTCCCATAAGCCGGCGTGGCGCTGCGACTGCGGGCGCCGCTGCGCTAACACCCGGCCGCAGCCGTCGCGCAGCACGCCGACGGCTATGGAGAGCGGTTCGACCGGGTGCTCGGCAACTCCAGCGTCAGTGTTTAAGCCGCTGTCAGCAGATCGACCCGGCCCGGCAGGATCAGCAGGAACAGCCGCTCCGCCAGGGACTCTCTCCTCAGGTTCGGTATTCGGCATTGATCCGCACATACTCAGCGGTCATGTCACAGGTCCATACCGTCGCCTGTGCCGTTCCGCGCCCCAAATCGATGGCAATACGCACCTGCGCACCAGCGAGTGCCGCCGCCGCCGCCGCCTCGTCGTACTCCGGGCTGCGACATCCGGCTACCGCAATCGGCTGATCGCCAAAGTGCAGCGCCACCCGGTCGATCTCAAGGTCGTCGACTCCGGCCCGTCCAATCGCCGCCAAGACCCGCCCCCAGTTCGGATCAGCCGCCGCCAACGCGGTCTTAACCAGCGGCGACTCGGCCACCGTAAAGGCGACCCGTTCCGCCTCGGCGGTCGAACGCGCCCCGGTGACTTCGACATCGACTAAGCGGGTCGCCCCCTCGCCATCAGCAGCGATCGCTCGTGCCAGGTCGATGGCCACGGCCTCAAGAGCGGCCTGAAAGCGCTCGTAATCGGTCCCTTCGCCAGTGATCTGCGGCCCCTGCCCGGTCGCCGCAAGAAGACAGGCGTCGTTCGTTGAGGTATCGCCATCGACCGTAACCCGATTAAAGGAGCGAGCCACCGCCCGTTGCAGAGCCGACTTGAGCAGTTCGGCGGGCAGCTGCGCATCGGTCGCCAGGAAGGCGAGCATGGTCGCCATATTGGGGCGAATCATCCCCGCCCCCTTGGCCATCCCGGTCACCGTGCAGGGGCCGCCGCTGAGCTCGAAATGCAGACTGGAGAGCTTCGAGCGGGTGTCGGTCGTCTGAATCCCCTCCGCCGCGGCAAGCCAGCCGTCGGGGCGCAGATCGGCGACGGCGGCCGGCAACGCCTGGCAGATCGTCTCGACCGGCAACGGCTCACCGATGATCCCGGTGGAGAAGGGGAGCACCGCCGTATTCGGGCAGCCGCAGTGCGCCGCCAACGCCTCACAGCAAGCGACAGCCGCTTGCTCGCCGGCCGCCCCCGTACCGGCGTTGGCGTAGCCGGTATTGATCAGCAGATAACGCGGCGACTGGATGGCCAAGTGGTGCTCGGCCAGGCGCACCGGGGCAGCCCGGAAGCGATTGCGGGTAAAGAGGGCCGCGGCCTGGCTGCCTGGAGCGAGCTCCATGACGACCAGATCGCGTCGATCGGGACGGCGAATCCCCGCGCACACCGTCCCCAACCGACAACCAGAAACCACTCGCGGTGCGCTGTCAGAAGCCGGGTACGCCATCTCAGAGCTTGCCACAGCAGTGCTTATACTTCTTCCCGGAGCCGCAGGGGCACGGTTGATTGCGCCCCACCTTCGGGCCTTGGCGAGTGACGGGATCACCGCCCCGCGCACTGCGCTCATCGCCGGCAGCGCTACGCCCCGAACCGGGCTGAGTGGGGCGCCCCCCCGCCGCGCCCCCAGCGCGCGGCGCCTTGCCACCCACCGGACCCGCCTGCTGCTGGGCACCTCTCTCCGGCGCACCGCCGCTGCTCCGCGTCTGCTCGCGCTCGCCCAACCCCGTAGCGGACCGCTCACCCTCGCTCCCCCCCGGGGCGGCCGCACCGCCCTGGAGGCCGACACCGAGGCTCATCGAGGCGCTGCTGCTTGCGGCCGCCGCTATCCCCTGACGCAGTTGCTCAAGGCGCTCTGCCTCACGCCGGCGCTCCTCATTCAGCGCCTCGACATCCTCCTCGGCGCGCACCTGCATCCGCAGCAGAACCGCAACCGCTTCACGCTTGAGGCCTTCGAGCATCTTCTGGAACATCGTAAAGGCGTCTTTCTTGAACTCCTGCTTTGGATTGCGCTGGGCGTAGCCACGCAGACTCACCCCTTGGCGCAGATAGTCCATGGCCGCAAGGTGCTCCTTCCAGTGCTTGTCGAGCGCCTGCAACATCACCGCCTTTTCGAAACGGCGCACGACCTCAGCCCCTGCCTGCTCCTCCTTAGCCCGGTAGCTCTTCTCGATCTCGGCGTGGATGCGCTGACGCAGCGTCTCTTCGTGCAGGCTCTCATCCTCATCGAGCCACTTCTGCAGTGGCAATGGCTGCCCGAACTCCTCGGCTAGGGCCTTTTCCAAACCTGGAACGTTCCACTGCTCATCGATCGAACCGGGCGGAATGTACTCCGAAATCACCTGATCGATGATGTCCTCGCGGATGCTCTCGCAGATATCGGCCACATCGTCTGATTCGAGCAGTTCGTTGCGCTGCTCGTAGACGACCTTACGCTGATCGTTGGCAACGTCATCGAACTCGAGCAGGTGTTTGCGCATATCGAAGTTGTGCGCCTCGACCTTGCGCTGGGCGTTTTCGATGACGCGCGAGACCATGCGCGATTCGATCGCCTCACCGTGCTCCATGCCGAGTCGCTGCATCATCGCCGACATCCGCTCAGAGGCGAAGATACGCAGCAGCGGATCTTCGAGGGCGAGATAGAAGCGCGTCGAACCCGGATCGCCTTGACGCCCGGAACGGCCGCGCAGCTGATTGTCGATCCGCCGCGACTCGTGCCGTTCGGTGCCGATGACGTGCAAGCCGCCGGCCGCCACGACCGCATCGTGGCGCTGCTGCCACGCCTGTTTGCGCCGCTCGATCTCCTGCGGGTCCTGACTCTCGCCGAGTTCGGCAAGCTCAGCATCGAGATTGCCGCCGAGGACGATATCGGTCCCGCGCCCAGCCATGTTGGTCGCAATGGTCACCGTCCCCGGGCGCCCGGCGTCGGCGATGATCTGCGCCTCGCTCTCGTTGTGCTTGGCGTTGAGGACGTTGTGCTTCACCCCCGCTTGCTGCAAGGCGTTGGAGACGCGCTCCGAGGCTTCAATGGAGGCGGTGCCGACGAGGACCGGCTGCTGCCGCTCTACGCAATCCTTCACGTCGGCGATGATGGCCTCGAACTTCTCCTCGGTGGTGCGGTAGACCAGATCGTTGAGATCTTGGCGCACCATCGGGTTGTGGGTCGGGATGGCGAAGACCTCGAGCCCGTAGATGTGGTGGAACTCGAACGCCTCGGTATCGGCAGTGCCGGTCATGCCGGCGAGCTTTTCGTAGAGCCGGAAGTAGTTCTGGAAGGTGATCGAGGCGAGGGTCTGGTTCTCGGGCTGGACCGTCACCCCCTCTTTGGCCTCGACCGCCTGATGCAGGCCATCCGACCAGCGCCGCCCCGGCATGGCCCGTCCGGTGAACTCATCGACGATGACGATCTCGTTATCACGCACCAGGTAGTGGACGTTCTTCTGGTAGATCGCGTGGGCGCGCAGCGCTGCAGTCAGATGGTGGACGAGGTTGATGTTGCGAGCGTCGTAGAGCGACTCTTCGACGGCCAGCAGCCCCTCCTCGCGCAGCAACTCCTCGGCCCGATCGTGCCCGGACTCGGTCAGATAGACTTGGCGGGCCTTCTCATCGAGATGGTAGTCGCCCGGCCCCTCTTCCTCCTGCTGGCGCTCAAGTCGCGGCACGATGCGGGTCATCGCCTCGTAGAGCTCACCAGGCTGCTCGGCGGGACCGGAGATGATCAGCGGCGTCCGCGCCTCGTCGATCAAGATCGAGTCGACCTCGTCGATCAGCGCATAGTAGAGGCCCCGCTGGACCTTGTCCTCTTGGCGGAAGGCCATGTTGTCGCGCAGATAGTCGAAGCCGAACTCGTTGTTGGTGCCGTAGGTGATATCGGCCTGATAGGCAGCGACCTTCTCCTCGCGCGGCTGCCGCGAGACGACCACCCCGACCTCCATGCCGAGGGCACGGTAGAGCTTGCCCATCCACTCGGCGTCACGCCGTGCTAGATAGTCGTTGACGGTCACGACGTGCACGCTGCGCCCCGTTAAGGCGTTGAGGTAGACCGGCAGCGTAGCAACCAGCGTCTTACCCTCGCCGGTCTTCATCTCGGAGATGTTGCCCTGATGGAGCACCATCCCGCCGAGCAGCTGCACATCGAAGTGGCGCAGCCCCAGCGTCCGCTTCGAGGCCTCGCGGACCACAGCGAAGGCCTCCTCAAGCAGATCGTCGAGGCGCTCACCGGCGGCGAGGCGCTCTTTGAAGGCGGGGGTCTTCGCGCGCAGCTGCTCATCACTCAGTGCGGCCAGTTGCGACTCCCAGGCGTTAATCTTCTCGACACGCTTACGCAGCCGTTTGAGCGCACGTTCGTTGCGAGATCCGAACAAGCCCTTGATAATCGTCTGTAGCATAGGTCGTCGTCACAATCACTCGGCGGTTTTCGATCGCAACAGGATACAGGGAATAGCGAGTAAGTGGTAATGGTCCACCGCGGCAGGAATCACGACGCGCAAAGAGAGGGCCGCCTGCGCCGGCTCGCACCGCACCTGGCCGTTCACCCCGGCCCGCTCAAGGCGCTGATCGATCACACGCGCGTCCTCGAACAGTTGCGCCGCCGTCTGCAACCGTGGCTGCCCGAGGAACTGCGCGGCGAGTGGCACTTAGCGCGGCTCGATGCCGACGAGATGGTGCTGGTAGCGAGCAGCAGCGCCTGGGCAATGCGCCTGCGCTACCTTTCGCGCACCCTGCAGGAGGCTGCCGAGAAGATCGGCGGCACCCGTCCGCAGCGGGTCTCCATCCGCATCGCCCCGAACCCTGCGCAGCGCAGTCGCCTACAACCGCCAGGACCGCTCAGTGACCGAGCCAGTGCGGTGCTGCGCAGCGCCGCGGCGACAACCGACGATCCGCGCCTGCGCGAAGCCCTCGCGCGGCTCGCCTCGCGGCGCCGGCTCACCGACTCAGGGCACTGAGCCGCGGATCGGCGGGATGGTGCCGAGCGCCGGCAAGCCGGTCGCCGCCGCGATCGCGCCACGCGCCTCATCGGCCAACTCACGGCGTGAGCGCCCCTCCACCGCCAACGGTTCGAGGAAACGGACCGCAATGTGCACACCACGCCGCCCAGCGACCCACCACACACTGCCCAATAAGGTGCGCTCCGGGATCAAAGCGCCTAGATCGCCCGAATCGCCCAGATCGCCCGCCTCACTGCCGTAGCAGAGCGCGACCGGCTGAACCTGCGTCTGCGCATCGACGGCAGCGCGAAAGAGCCGCGGACGAAAGGGCATCAACCCGAGCTGCTGGGTGATCGCCCCCTCCGGGAAGAAGATCACCGCATCGCCCTCCCGCAATCGCTGCGCCATCTCTACGGTCGCACGCTCTGCCGCACCGCTCTGCCCGCGACCGATAAAGAGGGTTCCGAGGCGCTGAGCCACCGGTCCTACCAACGGCCAGCGACGCAACTCGGCCTTACTCAAAAAGCTTCCAGCCACGGTCGCCTTCAGCACCACGATATCGAGCCAAGAGAGGTGGTTGGCCACCAGCAGCGCGCCTCGGCACGGCGCTCCCTCAACGCGCCAACGCACGCCCAGTAAGCGCAGCAGCGCCCGACTCCAGCGGGCCGCAGCGACACGCCCGCGTCGCGGCGAGCGGAGTGCCGCACCACCGATCCAGAAAAACCCCACCACTACATGCAACAGCAAGAGCGTAAATACTGGAGCTGCAACGAGACTGCGCACGCTCGCCCTCCCCTTAGTTGAACCCATCGCACTCCCATCGGCATTCTAATCGTCGGATGCCAGCTCATCACCGTGACCGATGCGCCGTTCGACCAGCGAGCGCATCACCTGCGATAGACCGTCACTGAAGAGCTGAGCGTCGTTAAGCAGCTTCGCCTCGCCGCTCGCCACCGCTGCTGCCAATTGCTGCGGTGAGCGTTCCAGCACCTTAAACCCCGCGCGATTGCTGAACACCAGCCCACCCTCTTCGCTGCGTCCGGCCAAACGCAAGCGCAGCGGCTCTCCGCTGGCACTGCTAAGCTCCAACCACGTCCCCTCGGGTAGGCGTTCCAGTGTCTGCGAAGTCACCGCACGACCGGTCGTGCTCGACGACTGCTTAGCCTCTATGGAGTCGTTCGCAGCGGCGCTAACCGACACCAGCAACGGGTCGTTCGCAGTCAGGCAGCGAACGTACTCCTCCTCAAGCGTGCGCAGCAAATCGGCCAACTCAAAGGGGTCGTGCAACACCCCGTGCAGACCATCAGTCAGCTCATGGAGGAGCACCGGGATCTCCAGCGCCAAGCGCTGTCGCGCCCGCCCGCCTTCAGCGGCAACCCGAAAGCTCCATACCAACCGTTCCATAACGGCGCAGTGGTGAACCCACAGCTCCGACTCCGGCCCATCGCTGATGTAAGCCCACAACAACAGACGCGCCCACGGCTCACGGAGCAAGCGCACGACGACCTCTGGCAACTCCACCCCTTGCAAACAGCGTTCGATCTCGCGCTGCACCCGCGCTCGTCCCTGTTCGACGCGCTGATGGCTCTGTGCTGCCCGGGCGACCGGATCGCTCGCGGCTCCGGCCGCCCTCCCCGAGGGTGCGGAGCCCGCGGGCAGCTCGTGCGGGGTGGCAGCGGCAGAGACCGTCAGCAGCTGCTCGACGATCGCGTAGAGTCGCGGTAGGCGCGCGGCCATGTGCTCGCCGAGCAGCGGCAAAACCACTGCACGCGCTGTCGGTTCAAGGCGCGCCAGCGCTACCGCGCGCAAGAAGAGATCGACAAGACACTCCGGAGTCAGCGGGCTTTGCCAAGTGCTGAGCGGGCGTTTCGGCAGCGCTCGATTGAGCGCTGCGGCGACCCGGTCGGCGGCCTCCGGGGCCGATCCGCAGACGCGCTCTACCAGCTGCACTTCGGCCGGATCGCTCAGCGCCTGTGGCGGCGGCTGCGGAGTGCCGGGCTCGAGCAGCGCCTTGAAACGAAACTCCAGACCGGCGCGCAGCACCTCCTCCATGTCGTGGCGGTGCAGCCGCACCCGCCGCTCGCCCTCACAGTAGGCGGCAACGCCGTCCTCTGTCGCCACCGCGACACGGCTCGATGCATCGCTCTCGGTATGGTTGTCCTCGCAACGCCTTGCCAACGCCTCCTGAGCGGCCCCAAGGGCGTCGCGCAGCACCCCGACCAAGACCCTCTCTAAGTGCCAGCGCAACTGCTCAAGCCGGTACGGAACTGCGTACCCACGCCCGTCCCCGCCGCGGCGCATGAAGACCACGTTGCTGTGTGCTGCTGTGGTCCCATCGCGGCCACCCTCTGCACCCTCTTCGGTCACACGCACCCCCCCTCTCCGTGGCTCACTCTATCGCTCATCCGTCGTTCACCTATGGCTCGTCTATCGTTGCCCGGCGCTCGTTGCGCGGCACTGACCGTACCCAACTCAAAGCGCCCGTCAAAGCGCCCGCCCGTCCTCAGCGCGTCTGTCATCGCCGGGCGACAGAGCACCGGAATTCCGCTATAAGTCCCGCGTGATCTTGCTATTCGCACCCAGATCGGGTATCTTGCCGCGCCATTGTCCGCCTGGTCCGCCCGACGAGACCGTCATCAGGAGATCGGCCTCGCATGTTACTAGCGGTTCTATCCGGATTCATCCTCGCCGCCTTGGTGCCGTGGCTCCATCCCCGTTTAGGGGTCCGCGCCGGCTGGTTCTACGCGCTGTTACCGGCGGCGCTGACACTCTACTTCGCGACCTTCTTACCGCAGATCGCAGCGGGCGAGGTGGCGCACTTCCACTATACCTGGGCGCCTGGTCTCGGCCTCGACCTCTCCTTCTACGTCGACGGCTTAGCCCTGCTCTTTGCCCTGCTGATCAGCGGCATCGGCACCTTCATCCTCATCTACGCCAGCGACTATCTCGCCGGCGATGAGCGGCAGCCGCGCTTTTACGTCCACATCTTGGCCTTTATGGCCTCGATGCTCGGGCTGGTGCTCTCCGATAACCTGATCGCGCTCTTTATCTTCTGGGAGCTGACCAGCATCACCTCCTACATGCTGATCGGTTACGACCACGAGAATGAGTACGCCCGTAAGTGCGCCCTGCAGGGGCTGATCGTCACCTTCGGTGGTGGCCTGGCGCTGCTCGCCGGCTTTATTATGCTCGCTGTCGTCGGCGACAGCTACACGATCTCCGAACTACTGACCCAGGGCGATATCATCCGCGAGCACGAGTGGTATCTGCCGCTGATGCTGCTGATCTTGCTTGGCGCCTTTACCAAGTCGGCGCAGTGGCCGTTTCACTTCTGGCTGCCCAACGCGATGGCAGCGCCGACACCGGTCTCCGCCTATCTACACTCGGCCACCATGGTCAAAGCGGGCGTCTACCTGCTCGCCCGCATGCATCCAGCGATCGGGGCGACCGAGGCGTGGATCCTGCTCTGCTCGCTGATCGGTGCCGTCACCATGGTCACCGGCGCCTACTTCGCGGTGCGCAGCACGCAGATCAAGCGGGTGCTCGCCTACACCACGGTGATGGCGCTCGGCACCCTGACCATGCTCGCCGGCATCGGCACCGAGAAGGCAATGATCGCCTTCGGCGCCTTCTTACTCGCCCACTCGCTCTATAAGGGCGCGCTCTTCTTGGTCGCCGGGATTCTCGATCACGAGACCGGCACCAAGGATGTGCTGAAGATGCGCGGGCTGGTGCAGGCGATGCCGATCACCGCCCTGCTTGCGGCACTCGCGGCGCTCTCGCTGGCCGGGGTGCCGCCGCTCTTCGGCTTTATCGGCAAGGAGTACATGCTAGAGGCGGCCGTCGGCGCCCCCTCCTTCGCCCTCCTGCTGACGGTGATGGCAACAGTCGCGGCGGTCTTGGTAGTGGCAGCGGCCGCAATCGTCGCTGTGCGCCCCTTCTACGGCGAGCGCATTGAGACGCCGAAGCAGCCGCACGATCCGCCCTACGGCATGCTCGCCGGGCCGGCGGTTCTCGGGGTCTTGGGCCTGCTCTGCGGCTTGGCCCCCGGGGTGCCCGATGCGCTGCTGATCTCGGCGACCGCATCGTCGCTGGCCGGTGAGCCGATCAGCGCCAATCTGGCACTCTGGCACGGTATCAACCTGCCGTTGCTGCTCTCGCTCTTTGCATTGGCTGCCGGTGCCCTGCTCTATCACAACTGGGAGCGGGTGCGCGGCTGGATGGGACGCGCCGACGCCCTCTACGCCCGCGGCCCCGAGGCCGGTTACGAGCGCCTGATGCAGGGGATGATGTGGTGTGCCGATTGGCAGACACGACTGCTGCAAAACGGCTACTTGCGTCACTACATCACGACGACGGTGCTGACCTTTGTGGTCTTGGTAGGCTACACCTTGATCACCCGCTTCGACGGCTCGCTGGCCGCCGGGCTCGATGTCCGCTTCTATGAGTGGATCGTCGCCGGGGTGCTGGTCGCCGCTGCGATCTTCGCCTGCCGCACCGCATCGCGGCTGGCTGCGGTGGCTGCCATCGGGGTGGTCGGCTTCGCCATCGCCCTGCTCTTTATCCTCTTCAGCGCCCCCGATCTGGGCACGACACAGATCCTCGTCGAGACCTTAACGGTGATCCTGCTGGTGCTGGTGCTCTTCCGCCTGCCCGGCTTTGTCAGCTTCTCGACGCGCAATCAACGCATCCGTGATGGGATCGTTGCCGCGCTGCTCGGGGTGACGGTCACCGCACTGGTCATGACGACGATCAATTACCAGTTTGCCGATCCGATCTCGGCCTACCACCTTGAGCAGAGCGTCCCGCTGGCCCACGGCCACAACGTCGTCAACGTCATCCTCGTCGACTACCGGGCGCTCGATACCTTGGGCGAGATCTTCGTAGTCGCCCTGGCGGCCATCGGCGTCTTCGCCATGCTCAAGTACACGCTCACCGGCGAGAGCCAAGACCGCCACCGTCGGCTGACGCGCGCCCAAGAGCAAACAACGGGGGATTCAGCCGAGCGCGCAGAGGGGGAGAGGCAAGAGTCATGATCCAAGCCAACTCACTGATCCTCTCGACCATGGCGCGGGTACTGCTCCCGCTCCAGCTGCTCTTTTCGGTCTTTATGCTGCTGCGCGGCCACGACTTGCCAGGCGGGGGCTTTATCGCCGGGCTGATCGCCGCGGCTGCCTTTATCCTCTACCTCTTCGCCTACGGAGTGCCGGCGGCACAGCGGCTGTTGCGCGTCGATCCGCGGACGATCGCCGGAGTCGGCCTGGTCATCGGCACCTTGGCTGCGGTGCCGCCGATCTTCTTCGGACTGCCCTTCTTTACTGGGCTGTGGTGGTATCCCGAGCTGCCGCTGATCGGGCCGGTGAGCATCAACACGCCGCTGATCTTCGATATCGGGGTCTATCTCACGGTGGTCGGTTCGGTCTTGACCATCGCCATTTTCCTGGCGGAAGCGGAGGAGTAGGCCGATGGAACCGTTGATGGCCATACTCGTAGGGGTCATGTTCGCAACCGCACTCTATATGATGTTGCGCCGGTCGATCGTGAAGCTGATTATCGGCCTGATCCTTCTCTCGAACGCCGCCAACCTCCTCTTTTTTACGGCGGCTGGACTAGAGCGCGGAGCGCCCCCGTTGATTCCACTCGATGCCGAGGGACCGCTCGGGGTTGTCGCCGACCCGCTGCCGCAGGCGCTGATTCTCACCGCTATCGTCATCGCCTTCGGCGTCTTGTCGTTCGCCTTAGTCTTGATCAATAAGGCGTACCAAGTGGTGCAGGCGGACGATCTGGATCAGATGAAGGATACGGACACGTGATGCCGCAAGTCGCCATTCCCGTTCTGCTACCACTGCTGATGGGGGCCATTTCGCTGGCCCTGCATCGCCACGTGGCCGCTCAGCGCTGGCTCGGTGTCATCGGCACCGGTGCCTTGCTGGCGAGCACCCTGTGGCTGCTCCACACGGTCTGGCACGAAGGCGTGGTGGTGATGCACATGGGTGACTGGGAAGCGCCCTTCGGCATCACCCTGGTCGCCGACCTGCTCGGCGCCATCATGGCCGTGCTCACCGGCATCATGGGCTTTGCCACCGCGGTCTACTCAACGGCGACGACGCCGCGCGGCCACGAGCACTTCGGCCACTGGCCGCTGCTCCACCTGCTCCTCGCCGGTGTCGCCGGCGCCTTCTTGACCGGCGACATCTTCAACCTCTACGTCTGGTTTGAGGTGATGCTGCTCGCCTCCTTTGCGCTGCTGATCCTCGGCGGGGAGCGGGCGCAGATGGAGGGGGCGATCAAGTACGTCACCCTCAACCTCTTCTCGTCGATGCTCTTCCTCTCGGCGGTCGGCATCACCTACGGCTTGGTCGGCACCCTCAACATGGCCGACATCGCCGTTAAGCTCGCCGATGTCGATCAGCCAGGCTTGGTGACCGTCCTGGCCGTGATGTACATGGTCTCGTTCGGCATCAAGGCGGCCGCCTTCCCGCTCTTCTTCTGGCTGCCGGCGAGCTACCACACCCCGCCGGTCGCGGTCTCCGCCCTCTTCGCTGGGCTGCTGACCAAGGTCGGGGTCTATGCCCTCTACCGGGTCTTTACCCTGATCTTCACCCACGAGGTCGACTTTACCCACGAGATCTTGCTCTGGGGCGCCGGTCTGACCATGCTTACCGGGGTGCTCGGGGCGGCGGCTCAGTTTGAGGTGCGCCGCATCCTCTCGTTCCATATCATCAGTCAGATCGGCTACATGATCATGGGGCTAGCGCTCTTTACGCCGCTGGCGCTGGTCGGTGGGGTCTTCTACATCGCCCACCACATCATCGTCAAAACCAACCTCTTCTTGGTCGCCGGTGCCGCCTATCGGCTGTTGGGGAGCTACGAGTTGCGTGATCTCGGCGGGCTCTACAAGCACCGCCCCTTCCTCGGCTTCCTCTTCCTGGTGCCGGCCCTCTCGCTGGCCGGGCTGCCGCCGCTCTCCGGCTTCTTGGCCAAATTCTTGGTCATTCGCGCCGGCGTCGAAGAGGCCTCGTGGGGGATTGTCTTTATCGCCCTGTTGACTGGCTTGCTGACGCTCTACTCGATGATCAAGATCTGGGGGGAGGCGTTCTGGCACGGTACGCCGGAGCACGTCCCGGAGCGCGATGTCGCCGCCCTCACCGGTGCGAGCCCCGACCGCGATCTGTGGAAGCTCTATCTGCCGATCGTCGGCCTAGCGGCGCTGACCCTCTTTATCGGGCTCTACGCGCAGCCGCTCTATGAACTCGCCGAGGCCTCGGCGAAGCAGCTGCTCGATCCGCAGATCTATATCGATGCCGTCCTAGGGGAGGGCTCGTCGTGATTCCATTCGCCTGGAACGTCGTGCTGGCCATGGTCTGGGTGGTGCTGACAGCGAATCTGTCGGCGACCAACGCCCTGTTCGGCTTTGTCCTCGGCTACGCTGCGATTGCCCTGATGCAGCGCCAATTCCCAGCCCTCCACGGCTACGCCCAGCGGGTCCCACGCTTTATCGGCTTTCTCTTCTTCTACGCTTGGGAGATGATCAAGGCCAACGCCCGCGTTGCCCACGACGTCGTAACCCCCGAGTGGCAAATGCGCCCCGGGGTCATCGCCATTCCGCTGGAGGCGAAGACCGACGGCGAGATCACCGTCTTGGCCAATCTGATCAGCCTGACCCCGGGAACGCTGTCGCTCGACGTCTCCACCGACCGCCAGGTGCTCTACATCCACGCCATGTATCTCGATGACGAAGTTGAACTGCTAGAGTCGATCAAAGATCTTGAGCGGCGGGTACTGGAGGTGATGCGCTGATGGTCGAGATCGCCACCTATCTGGTCTTCGCAATGCTCTCGGTCGCCCTGATTCTGGCCTTGGTGCGCCTGATCAAGGGGCCGATGCTGCCGAATCGCGTCGTCGCCCTGGAGTTGATCGCCTCGCTGGTCGTCGGCTTTATCGCCGCCTACTCGATTCACACCGGCGTCGACGACTTTATCGACGTCGCCATCGTCATGGCGCTGCTGGCCTTTATGGCAGCGGTTGGGTTCGCTCGCTATCTGGAAAAGGGAGGGCCGCGCGATGACTGAGTGGCTGCTTGAAGGCCTGACCGCGCTGATGCTGCTACTCGGCGGCGGCTTGATGCTGATTGCGGCGATCGGCGCCGTGCGCCTCCCCGATCTGCCCACCCGCCTACACGCCACCACCAAGGCCGGTGCCCTCGGCGCGGCCCTGACCATCGCCGCCGTCGCCCTGCACTTTGCCTGTATCAGCGTAACGGCGCGCGCCGCTGCGGTCATTGTCTTTATCGTGCTGACCGCCCCGGTCGCCGCCCACCTCATCGGCCGGGCCGGCTACTTTGTCGGCGTACCGCTGTGGGAAGGCACGGTCAAGGACGAACTGCGCGATCGCTACGATCCTGAGAGTCACGTACTGAGAAGCGGCCTGACCAAACAGGCGGCGGAGAGCGGCGGCAAGCAACGGGGGCGTGACGCCTAAGACTGGGGGGGGGAATCTGAGGGTGGAATCCTAAAGCCCTCAAGCCCTAAAGCAACGCCTAGCTGCTCCTAACACGAAACACATGGCGGCTGGAAGTCTTGAAAAGCTTCAGCCGCGACTCATTCCGTCCTATCAGGCGTTTCCCGGACTGAGGACGGTGCTTTTCGAGGTACCGACTGCCCTCCCCGCCCAAATGGGCGGGGAAGCAAACAGGGGCTTTCTGACCAAAAACCGCTAGAAAGTGAGTCCAAAGCCAACGGAGAGGGCAACACCATTCATATCCCCAGCTCCGGCGTCAGTATCCGGCGCGCTGCGATACGCCAGGCGGGCATTCATGTTGGCGTTGTCGGAAGCGAGAAGTATGAAGCGACCAAAAATGTCGGCGACCATATTGCTCCCTTCATTACCGATCATAAACCCAGCTCCTGCGGCAAACTGGTTCCGACCTAGATGATACTCAGCGCTGATCCCACGCACACCAAGGTTGCCTATGTTCTCTGTGCTGACATCTTCATGGTAGACACCAGCGCGCAAATTGCTGTCGATAGCAACCCCAAACTCAAAAGCGTTCCCGTAGATATCGCCATTAGCCGAATCGGTCAGAAAGACTGGAGTGTGGCTGTAGTTGAAATAGAAGGTCTTGTCGCTGGCAACCGCCTGACTACAAAGGAACACCCCGCCCAAAATCAAACCTGCGACTGCAGCCCTACTTTGATTGATCATGTATGACACTCCTCGCAATAAAGCCTCAGAAATTAATACCAAAACCGATAGAGAGCGCAATACCATTAAGGTTATCGGCTGCAGTACTCTGCGGTAGAGTGCGGTAAGCGAGGCGAGCATACATATTGGTGTGATCTGTAGCTGCTAGCGTAAATCGGCCATAAATATCAGCAGCCATATCGTTGTTACCATCGTTGCCAATCATGACACCACTGGCCGCAGTAAAATTACCCTGCCTCAGTAAGGCACGCTCAGCAGCCAAACCTGTGATATTAGGATCCGCTGCATCCTCGACGTTCATCTGTTCATAGTAAACGCCCAGCCGGGTATGCCGCTCTAGGAAGACACCAAATTCAATTGCGTTCCCATACGTATCGCCGTTGTCAGAGTCTGTTAAGTACACTGGAGTATGGGCAAAATTAATATAAAAGTTGTTGCTAGCGAGCGCAGGAGTTGCTGCAATCGCCCCCCCCAACGCTACAGCCACAACACAAACCGCAGTCGATTTTTTCATTATATATCCCCATAAAGTGATTACTCTGGAGGATGCGCAGTCCCCCCTGCGCTGAAGCTCCGAACAAAGCGTCACCCAGTCCGCATCTCGCCACAGACTTGATCGACATGCCAAAGTTACCAAAAGATGACGGAAAGTCCAGCAAGTGCTTACTCTCCAAGTGGGGCAGTTGCGCGCGGCATCACACGGCCCTGGCCTCCACGTCCAGCACCACTTCCCTACCCCGCCAAAAGAGGCTAGCTTTGTCTTTGTGTAGGCAGTCGGTCAGTCACGGACCATTAAGATATCTTGTTCGAGTTCGCGCAACAGACGACTTGCAAGACTGCCGAGTAGGACATTCCCCCAGCGGCCGCGGCCGTGATTGCCGAGCACCACCAGATCGGGCTGCAGCCCTTCTAAGGCGCCGCGGGTGATGGTCGCCGGATGGCCGGCGTGAACCTCAAGATGGAACCGGTGCATCAACTCGGCCGTCGGGTCGATCGCCTCGGCGACGAAGTCGGTCAGCGTCTGCTGCGTCTCGTTGAAGAGTTCGCGATAGTGTTGATCGACACGGTCTTCGCTGACACCGGCTGCGCGCATCCGATCCAACGCCTCGGTCTCAAGGACGTGCAGCACATAGAACTCGGCCTCGGGGAACCACGCCACGGCGCAGCGCAGCGCCTCGCGTGAACACTCGGAGAAGTCGACGGCGACCGCGATGCGCTGGTAGGGTCTCTCCCCGCCCGCCCCGCGGACGACCAGGGTCGGCCGCGTCGAGTGGCGCACCAGGTGTTCGGTCGTCGTCCCCAGCAGCCACTCTTTAACGTGCTGCTGGCCGTGCGCACCGAGGACGACAAGATCGACGCCGCCATCTTGCTCATCGGCCGCCCGTACCAACTCCCCGACGGTATCGCCGACAACCACCTGCGGCACCGCCCGCCGCCCCGGAGTGCTCTCCTGCAGTCTCTGTTCGGCAAGGGCGCTGAGCAGTGCAGTCGGATCGGGGGCGGCGCTAAAGGGTGAGGAAAGGCCTGGAAAATCGCGTTCAATGACGTGCATCGCCAACAGCTCGGCATCGAACTGCTCGGCCAACTGCGCTGCCCGATAGCCGGCACGCTCTGCCCGCTGCGAGAGGTCACTGGCGAAGAGGATCTTGTTGATCATGCGCGCTCCTGCTGTGAATGGTGGCGATACCCCCACCACATGAGACCAAGGCCAGCCAGGATCATCGGCAAGCTAAGCAGCTGCCCCATCGTAACCCAGCCCAGGGCCAGATAGCCGATATGGGCATCCGGCATACGGAAAAACTCGACAAAGGCGCGGAAGAGCCCGTAACCGACCAAGAAGAGCCCGGCCACCGACCCGCGCGGCCGCGGTTTGGCCGAAAACCACCACAGCAGCGCGAAGAGGGCAACGCCCTCCAGGCCCAACTGATAGAGCTGCGACGGGTGGCGCGGCTCCGGACCCAACGGCGGGTAGACCATCGCCCACGGCACCTCGGAGACCCGGCCCCACAACTCACCGTTGATGAAGTTGCCGATCCGCCCGCAGCCGATCCCCAGCGGCACCAACGGCGCCCCAAAGTCGGCCAAACGCAGCAGGTCGATGCGCAACCGCCAGGCGTAGACAACCAGCACGATAACGACGCCGAGCAGCCCACCGTGGAAGGACATCCCACCCTCCCAGAGGCGCATCAGCACCAGCGGATCTTGAATGAAACCGGAGAAGTTGTAGAAGAGGTGGTAGCCGACCCGTGCCCCCACGATCACGCCGATGGCCCCGAAGAAGATCAGATCGTCGAGCTGGCGCGGGGAGATCGGGCTATCGGGACGCGCCGCCCGCCACCGCCCAAGCCCCCAGGCAATGGCAAAGCCGACGATGTACATGAGCCCGTACCAGTGGATGGCCACAGGGCCGACCTGGAGGGCGACGGGATCAATATCGGGGTAGACGAACATGGCGGCTATAGGCTAACAGCGCGAGACTGCCCTATACAAATCGAGACACAAACGGCGCGGGGAGGCGTGAAAGCCCCACCGCACCGCGGAACCTGAGACCACGGAGCAGACTCAGCACCGTGGCTCTACGACTCGCCCCAACAACTTAGAAGTTGTAACGGGCGCGGGCGATAATACCCAAATCGCCGTCCCAGATGTCCAGTTCGCCCACTACCCCAAGGTTCGAGGTCATGTGGTACTGGCCGTAGGCGTTGAAACCGAAGTAGTCCCAGTCACCCGTGACGATCCGCGCCTGGCCACCGACCTCGAAGGCATCATTGATCAGGTATCGCGCACCACCACGGATACCGAGGGAGATGTCGTCTTCAGACCACGTTACCCTCCGGGTTTCACCGCCACGCATCCGCCACTCACCATCGACCCATTCATAGCTTCCTCCTACTCTCCACCGATCCTCCCCCTCGACCTTCTGATACTCCAGCGACAGACCACCGTAGACATCGAAATCCGGCATCACCTCAAAGCGGTAGGCGCCACCACCGTAGGCGGCCGTATAATCAAAGTCATCGGTCAAATAGGTAAAGCCACCGAAGGCGAAGATATCCGGGGTAATGGCATAAGAACCCGTAACATTCACACCGACAAGATCCTGACGATCAACACTCGGATAGAAGGCGAGGCCGCCATCGACATAGCTGTAACTCAACGCACCACCGGTATCCGCACCCAAGCCCTCGGCGCCAACGACTCCCGGCACCAGCAACCCGGCAGTCAGCAGCCCGCCAATCGTCTTTCTCATCACGTTACCCTCCCTAAGCTCTCTTTAGAACAGCAATTACGAAAGCGTCACACTCCACGGCCACGCTACGACGCGCCGAGACTTGACCCAAACGCGACACCGAGAGCATCCCAGCGCCACTTCGTCACCTCCAGCGCCCCCCCCCTTATAGGAGGGCCTGCTCCGCTCTTTCCCCTTCCACTTCTGAAAAACCAGGAGAAGTGAGGTCAAAGCGCCACACACACTTTCAAGCGGCTTTCCACCCCCGAAGTGTTACCGAAATTTGACCAAACGTCCAGGGTCAGCACCCGAATCGAGGTCTTTTCCCGAACAACGCTTATGGGCGAATCATCGACCCGCTCGGAGACGGCCAAGGCCTACCCCGCCAACCGGCCAACACCGCTTTGCGCCTCACTCAATCGCATCGACAAATCAACCGCCTGCACGTGCTTGGTGAGCGCCCCAACGGAGATCCGATCAACCCCCGTCTCGGCCAGTCGCCGCACCTGTGCGATATCAATCCCACCGGAGACCTCCAGGGCAACGCGCCCAGCGGCTTGGGCGACCGCCTGCTCGATCTGCTGCGGGGCAAAATTATCGAGCATAACGACATCAGCGCCGGCGACAATCGCCTGCTCAAGCTGCTCAAGGTGCTCGATCTCGACCGTGACCGGTGCTCCCGTCGCGCGCATCCGCGCCAACTCGACCGCCGTCGTCAAACCACCGCAGACAATGATATGGTTCTCCTTGATCAGGTAGGCGTCGAAGAGGCCGAAGCGGTGGTTGGTGACACCCCCACAGCGCGTTGCGTACTTCTGCGCGGCCCGCAGCCCCGGCAGGGTCTTGCGGGTATCGAGAACGATCGCCTGAGTACCGGCGACGGCGTCGGCGAAGAGGCGCGCACTCGTCGCCGTGCCGCAGAGCAGCTGGAGGAAGTTGAGGGCGATGCGCTCCCCGCTCAGCAAGGCCCGCGTCGGCCCGCGCAGGCGGCAGAGGACCGCTCCCGGCTCAATCCACTCGCCCTCACTGCACTCCCAGCGCACCATGACGCGGCGATCGAGCTGGCGATAGACCTCATCGAGCCAGGGGCCGCCGCAGACCACCGCCGCCTCGCGAACCACTACCACCGCCTCGGCAAGCCGGCTCTCGGGCACCAACCCGGCGGTGAGGTCGCCGGCGCCGATGTCCTCTTCAAGGGCCGCACGAACATCGGCCTCAATGACCGATCGTGCCGGTAGGGGGACATGGGGCACATGGGGCACATGGGGCACATGGGGCACATCTGTTAGGTTCGCTGCAATCGGCTCGTTCATCATCCGTAAGCATCTCTCGTTGTATTGTTGTGCGCTTCTCGTTGTCGATTCTTGTTATTGGCCTTACTTCTCTTTTGCGCGCAGCTCGGCGGCACGATTTGGTAGACTAAGCAGAGCGGCAACTCAACCGGGAGTCCAGAACGGTGCGCACGTCCCATATCTTACCAGCCTTTGCCTGTACCCTGGTCCTGCTCTTCGGCAGCAGCGGCCTATTCGCCCCCGCCGCGGCACAGACCGGAACCCACTACGTCAACGATCAGGTCCACGTACCGATGCGAACCGGTCCGACCAATCGCCACTCGATTGTGCGCTTTTTGAGCACCGGCACCGAAGTCCAGGTTCGCGCCACACGCGAGCAAGACCGCGAGCAGTTCGGCGATAGCGCCGTGCAACAGTGGCTGCGCGTCGTCCACAACGACCGGGAGGGGTGGATCGAGCGGCAGTATCTAGTCAACGAACCGCCGGCACGCACGCGCATCGGTGAGGTCGAGTCGACACTTGAGACCGCCGAGTCGCGGGTCGCCGAGCTGGAATCGGAGCTCGGCGAGACCGAATCGGCCAAGGCCGCTTTACACGACGAGCTTGAGGAGGCCCACACCCAAATCGCCGAACTCGAGCGCCACCTGGAGGCGGCTAGCGACGGTTACGAACTGGTCCAAGTCAACGAACGCCTGCGCGAGCGGATGCGGGTCTTGCTCGATCGCACCGAGGCGCTGGAAGAGCGCAACCGCGAGCTCACCGAGCGCGGTCAACGCGACTGGTTCCTCGCCGGGGCGGGCGTTTTAGGTGTTGGGCTGCTCCTCGGCTTGGTGCTGCCGCGTCTGCGCCCACGGCGTAGGAGCTGGGGCGACTCGCTCTAAACTATGAGCCGTGACCTGCCGGAGTTAGCCCAGCTTATCGCCGAGCTGGTTGCCGAGCCCTCGGTCAGCAGCGTCGATCCGATTTGGGATCAGAGCAACCTCGGGGTGGTTGAGCGGCTGTGCGACTGGCTCGAACCGCTCGGCTTTGAGTGTCGGGTCGAACCGCTCCCCGAGCAAGCGGACAAAGCGAACTTGATCGCCATACTGCAACCGGCTCGCTCGGCCTGCGGGGGGGACAACGCAGCCTCGGCAACAACTGCCGCTGCCTCCAAAACCGCTCCCGCCACCGCGCACCCCGCACCCGGCGGCTTAGCGCTGTGCGGCCATACCGACACCGTCCCCTACGATGCAGCGCGCTGGTCGAGCGACCCCTTTCGCCTCAGCGAGCGCGACGGCCGTCTCTACGGGCTCGGCAGTTGCGATATGAAGGGCTTTTTAGCACTCGCCGTCGCCGCCGTCCGCGACCTCGACCGACGCCAACTGCGCGCCCCGCTCGCCCTGATCGCCACCGCCGACGAGGAGAGCGGCATGGACGGCGCACGCGCGCTGGTCGCTGCCTACCCGGAGGGGATCGGCATCGGCCGGGCGATTATCGGCGAGCCGACCAGCAACCGCCCGGTTCATCTGCACAAGGGCATGATGATGGAGGCGGTGCATATCGAGGGGCGCGCGGGCCACTCGAGCGACCCACGGCTCGGGCGCAACGCCCTGGAGATCATGACCCGCGTGCTCACCGAGCTGCTGCGCTGGCGCGATGAGCTCGCAGAGCGCCACCGCGACGAGCGCTTTGGCGTGCCTTACCCGACCCTCAACCTGGGGCGCATCCACGGCGGCGACAATCCGAACCGGATCTGCAGCGCCGCCGAGCTGCACTTCGATCTGCGCCCCCTCCCCGGAATGGCACCGGCCGCGCTGCGCGCCGAGCTCAGTGAGCGCCTGCAGGCGGCACTCGGCAGCGATGCGCCTTACTGCTCGCTGCGCTCACTCGTCGAGCCGCAACCGGCGCTGGCCACCCCGGCAACGAGCGCGCTGGTCGCAGAGGCGGTACGCTGGACCGGAGAGCCGGCGACGGCCGCGGCCTTTGCCACCGAGGCGCCCTACTTCGTGCAGATGGGCATGGAGAGCGTAGTGCTCGGGCCTGGTGATATCGGCTGCGCCCACCAGCCCGATGAGTACATCGAGTGCGCTCGCCTCCAGCCAACACTCGAGTGGCTGCGCGCTATGATCCGTCGCTTCTGCCTGTGATGGCTCCCTGCCTAGATGGTAGACGAGGGTTAGCCCGGGAGCCCCGGGATTTGCCAAGCCCGACGCCACACCACTCGACGCCACTCGACTCCATTCCACTCAACCGCTAGCTACCTACCGCCATGCGCATCACCGATCTCCACTCCGCTGACTTCGTCGACTGGCTACGCCACGCCGCCCCTTATATCAATGCCCATCGTGGCCGCACCTTCGTGATCCACTTTCCCGGGAGTGCGTTGTATCCCCCAGCCCTCGACGGACTGGTTCACGATCTGGCCCTCCTCACCAGTCTCGGCGTGCGCCTAGTCTTGGTGCCTGGCGCTCGCTCTCAAGTCGAAGAGCGCCTGCGGCAACGCGGCCTGACCGCCCACTACGCCTCCGTCCCCTCCACCCCCTCCACC
>NZ_NRRN01000010.1 GCF_016583625.1 Halorhodospira abdelmalekii
CGACCGCTTATCGCGAGATGATGCACGATATGCATCGGGCCTTTCAGCAGTTGGCGGTCGACGCTCGAGAACAAGGCGACCCTAGGCAGGCGCAGCGACAGTTGGCGCAGATTCAGAACAGCTGTGTCGCCTGCCATGCCACCTACCGGTTCGTCACCGCGGACGGCGAGTGAGGGAATCCCCCTTGCGGGGATTCGCATAGCGCCGCTAATCTGGCCGTGCATCTTTGCAGATGGCGCAGGGAGGGGCATCGGATACGCGAATTCGGAATAACCTGGCCAAGGTGGGGTTTGCTTTGAAGGCGCTTGACTGACTTGAGGTGCCGCGCGATGAACACAGCGATGATAGAAAAGGCGATTATTAAAGAGCTGCATGATATGCCGGCTGAAGCCATGCAAGAGGTATTGGATTTTGCCCTCTTCATTAAACAGCGTAGAAAGTCCGTATCCGAGCCACCACGACTAAGGCCCAAAAAGCGCCTAGGATTGTTGGCTGGCGAAGGCGTGGAACTGTATGATTTCGAGATGAGTGATGAGGAATTGCTGAACTCATGACAGGCTACCTGCTGGATACGCATGTTCTTCTGTGAGCGCTGTTTGCCCCGGAGCGATTGTCCGACAGGGTAAGAGCCTTGATCGAGGATGAGAGCAATGAAATTGATGTCAGTGTCGTGAGCTTATAGGAAATCTCTCTAATTTATCAGCGACTGTGCAGCCAGCAGGCGACGCGGTGGCCGGGCCGTGGATGCGCCTCCTCCGGATCAAAGTGCTCGCAGCGTCCGACCATGATCGCGGGGCAACGCGGATGGAAGCGACAGCCGCTGGGCGGGTGGAGCAGGCTCGGCGGTTCACCGGCCGGGATGGGGCGCTGTTGATGGGCGTTGGCCGCATCCGGGTCGACTAAGGCGGCGAGCAGGGCGCGGGTGTAGGGGTGGTGTGGCCGATCGAGCAGGCGTTCGACCGGCCCCTGTTCGACGATGCGCCCGGCGTACATCACCATGGCGCGGTGGGCGTAGTGGCGCACGGTTGAGAGATCGTGCGTGATGTAGAGCAGCGCGAGGCGGTGCTGGCGCTGAATGGTACGCAGCAGTTCGAGGATCTCGGCCCGCACCGAGGCATCGAGCATCGAGACCGGCTCATCGGCGATGATCAACTTCGGGCGCAGCAGCAGGGCGCGGGCGATGACGACGCGCTGCTGCTGTCCGCCGCTGAGTTGGTGAGGAAACTTCTGCCACGTCTCGTGCGCCGGTTCCAGCCCGACCTCTTCGAGTGCGGCGGCGATCCGCTCCTCACGCGCCCGACGGGTGCCGACGCCGTGAACGATCAGCGGCTCTTCGAGAATCCGGCGAATCTTCATAAAGGGCGGCAGGGCGCCGTAGGGGTCTTGCTGGACGTAACCGACAGCGGCGCGATACGCCTTTAAGGCGCGGCCGCGCAGTGTCGCTAGATCGGTGCCGGCGAAGGTGACCCGGCCCGCAGTCGGGCGGTGGAGACCGAGCAGGGTGCGGGCCAGCGAACTCTTGCCACAGCCGCTCTCGCCGACGATGGTGGCCGATTCGCCATGATCAAGGGTAAAGCTGACGCCGTCGACTGCGCGCACCGAACCGACCCGTAGAAAGCCCCATTGGCGCAGCTCAAAGTGGGTCTGCAGCGCCTCGACCGTCAGCAACGGCTGATGCGGTTGCTGATAAGTCGGCGCAGTCGGCGTCGCAGCACCGCCAGTCGTCACCGCGCCTGTGCCTGTGGCCTCAACGCCGCCGGTCGCCACCGTGCCTCTGGTCGCAGTGGCGACGCCGGCGCTCGGGTTGCCCGGTCTTTCGCCAATCGACCTCTCGCTGCCCGGTTTCTCGCTGCCTGGCGTCTCGCTAACCGATGTGGTACGCCTCATCGCTTCCCTCCTGCGTGCAACCAGCAGCGGCTGCGGTGGCGCGGGGCCAGTGTCGTGCTCGGCGGCGCCTCACTGCAGCGGTCGATGCGCTGCGGACAGCGCGCTGCAAAACGGCAGCCGGCGGGCGGGTCGAGGAGGCTCGGCGGGCGTCCGGGGATGGGGCGCGGCGGCTGCTGTTGGTGGAGTTTGGGCACCGCGGCCATCAGCATCTGCGAGTAGGGGTGGGCCGGGGCGGTGAAAAAGCGCTCGGCGGCGGCCTCTTCGACGATCTGTCCGGCGTACATCAGGGCGACGCGGTCGGCGAGTTCGCTCGAGGTGGCGACATCGTGGGTAATCAAGATAAAGCTCATGCCGCGCTCTGCCTTAATCCGCTTGAGCACGTTCATGATCGCGGCTTGGGTTAGGACATCGAGCGCCGAGGTCGGCTCATCGAGGAGCACGATATCGGGTTCGGTGACCAGCGCCATGGCGATGACTGCACGCTGTCGCATCCCGCCGGAGAGCTCGTGCGGATAGCGGGAGAGAAAATCGGTGGCGATGCCGACCTCGCTAAAGGCCTCGGCGGCGCGCTCCAGGGCCCGGCGGCGCGACCAGCCGCGGTGGATGCGCAGCGGTTCGGCGACTTGTTCGCCGACGCGGATGACGGGGTTCAGGGCGTTCATCGCCGCCTGCATCACCAAGGCGATGCGCACCCAGCGGACTTCGCGGCGAAAGCGCTCCTCGCTATAGCCGAGGATATCTTCGCCGTCGAGTCGCACGACGCCCTCTGGTGCGACGGCGTTGCGCGGTAACAGACGCAGCAGCGTCTTGGCCAGGGAGCTCTTACCGCAGCCCGATTCACCGAGGACGACCAGCGCTTCGTTACGCTGCAGCTCCAAATTGACCCCGTCGACCGCGCGTACTGCACCGCTCTCGGTGCGGTAGCTCAGGCGCAGATCGGCAATCTCGAGCAGCGCAGGGGCGCTCATCACAAGCTCCTCAGACGGGGGTTAAAGACGCGATCGAGGGCGAAGCCAAGCAGGGCGAAGCCGAGGCCGGTGAGCATCAACAGCGCCGCCGGGCTGAGCACCCAGTAGTAAAAGCCGTGGTAGAGGGCGCTTTGATCTTGGGCATCGTAGAGGATCTTGCCCCAGGTCGGGAGGATCGGGTCGCCGAGGCCGAGCACCGCCAGCGATGCCTCCAAAAAGACGTAGGTGGGAATCAAGGTGACGAAGGTCGGGATCAGTACCGGCAGGATACGTGGCACCATATAGCGGAGAATGATCCGCAGATCGCTCGCCCCGTAGGCTTGCGCCGCCGTGATGTAGGGCGCCTCACGGATCGGCAGCAGCATCGCACGATACATCTTGATCCCGGCGCTGAAGATGCCGAGCACCACAACGACCCCGAGCATCAGCCAGATGCTGGTCGAGTAGAGGGTGCCGATCATCACCAGAATCGGCAGCAGCGGCAGGATGATATTGATCTCGGTGAGACGCTGAATCACGGCATCGACCCAGCCACGGAACCAGACTCCAGCAGCGGCGATGATCAGCGTCGTTACGGTTGTGCCGACCGCGGCAATCAAGCCGAAGGCGAGCGCGATCGGTGTGCCCCAGAGCAGGGCGACGCTTAGATCGCGGCGCTGATGGTCGGTACCGGCCCAGCCGTGCACTTGGCCGTAGACGATCAGCTCGCCGTGCAGCTCGCTCGTCTCGGCGAAGTGCACCGTCTCGAGCAAGAGCTGATAGGTCCCTTGCTGCACCTCAAGCGCTTGTTGGTCGGTCCCGGCCCCCGCCGAGGTGGCGGAGAAGAGACCGATCTGCGGCGGGGCCCCAAGGCGCCCTTCAAGGGTCTGATTCTGCGAGATCGAGATTCGCTCGTTGGCCCCGATCCGGCGCGCATCGAGCGGGATCTGCTCGCCCTGTGGGGTGATCCAGGTCGCACGCACGAAGGGCTGTCGGTCGCTCCCGCTGCTCCCCAAGAAGAGATTGATCTCGCTCGGGAATTCGCTGTAGGTAAAGTCAAAGGTCAGGCGCTGCTCGGTGATGCGCACCCCCTCGTACGCCTCCTCGGCGATCGGCGCAGCGGCGGTCGGGATGCGGAGCGTGCGCGGGGCGTCACCGCCGAAGAGCCGATCGGCCCACACCGGCCCAGCATTGACCGGCAGCTCTTGCCACAGATCACCACCGCGCCAAAGGCGCTGCGCCTCGCTATAGGGGATGGTCACCACGGCGTAGACGGCGGTTGCTAGCAGCGCCACGATGATCAGCGCACCGAGCAGCGCCGAGGGGTAGCGGCGCAGGCGGCGCAGCCCGTCGCGCCACGGGCTCACGCCGAGCCCCCTTCGATGCGCACGCGCGGGTCGAGCAGCGCGTAGATAAAGTCGAGCAAGAAGACAGTCACTGCGAGTAGATAGGCGAAGATGACCACCGAGCCGATGATCACCGGGGTGTCGCGATGGCCGATCGCCTCGAAGAGCAGGGTGCCGAGTCCCGGCCAGTTGAAGACCTGCTCGAGGATGATCGCTCCACTCCAGAGGCCGATGAGCATCAGCAAGAAGCTCGTTACGATCGGGGAGAGGGTCGGGCGCAGGATATAGCGCTGCTCGACGAGGGCATCCGGCAGGCCCTTCGCCCGCGCCATCTCGACGTAGTCCTCACTCGAGTGGATCAGGAAGAAGGTGCGCCACGAGTAGATCGAGATAAAGATCTGCGCCAAGAACATCGCCGCGATCGGTAAGGCCATGTGCTGGATCACGCTGGCTGCATAGGCCCAGCCGCCGCTCGGTGGTGGGGCTGCGACCATTCCCCCGGGCGGCAACAGCGGCACCACGAAGGCGAAGAGCAGGATCAGAAAGATACCGTAGAACCAGGCCGGGGCCGCCGAACTCGGGGCGAGGGCGATGACGCTGCGATCGAGCGCGCTGCCGTAGCGCCGCGATAGCCCAAGGGCGACGAAGACGGCGACGAAGAAGACCAGCAGATTGGCGGTGCCGAAGAGCAGCAAAGTGGCCGGCAGCCGCTCCAAAATAATCTGTGCGACCTGCCGTGAGCCGGCATCGCTGTGCATCTCCTCGGCGCGCCCGAGATCGAGGAGCATCGCTTGGCGCAGATAGTCGACACTGCGGATCAAAAAGGGCTCATCGAGGCGCAGCCGCTCAATCTCGATCTGCATCCGGTCATTCAATAACTGCTCACGGCGCTCGCTGGGCAGGTCGTGAAAGGCAGGATCGGCGCGGATCTCCTCGGCGACGGTGTTCTCGATCTGGGCTAGACGCAGCTCATCGATCTGCCCGCCCATGTTAGCGATCACGATCGTCAAATAGACGCCGATCAAGACGGTGAGCAGCAGTGCGAGCAGCCGTTTGCCGGCAAAGAGGGCGAGGCGGCGCAAATCACGCAGCAGCTCACTGACGCGGCGGCGTGGCGCAGTCGCCGTAAGATCGTCTGCAGCTGCGGCGGTGGGGGCGCTTGTCGAATGGGCCCTCTCTGCTGGACGAGGCGATTCGCCACTCACGGTGTGACTCCTGATCTGGCGGTCAACTAGACCGGCTGATGCTGCACCAGAAGGAGGGGAGCTGTCCAGTTGCAGTGGACAACTTACCGGCTTCTGATGCAGCATCAGCAGCACCACCCATCGTGGCCGTCACCCCTTCCCGTCCGTCCTGAAACTTGTGGGGTGAAACCCGGGTGAGACCGGGGTGAAACCAAGGAGCGAAACCAACCGGATGGCGCTACGAACCGCACTGCCCCTGACACTGCTTGCCGCGCTGGCCGGGGCCATCGCCGTGACCCTCTTCCTCGGTGCACAGCAGACCGAGCGGGACGCTGCGCACTCGGTTCAAGCGCGTCCCGGGGAGGCCGCGGAGCGCCGCGGCGCCCTGGTCGATGAGATCGTCTTTACCGTCGAATCGGACCCCGGGCGGGTCGCTGCCCTGATTGAGCGCGGCTCCCACCACCTACTCGCCCAGGGCCTCGATAGTGCCACCATCTTCCGCCAGATCCAGCGCCTGCCGAACGTCGACTACTACTTATCGCACGGCAATACCGCCGATTTGGCCCTCAACCCGGCCGCCATGGCCGACGGGCGGCTCAATCCCTTTGAGGATCGGGCGATTCGCGAGGCGATGAACTGGTTGATTGACCGTCGCTATGTCGCCGAGGAGCTTTACGGCGGCTTGGCGACCCCGCGCTATCTACCGATCCACACCGCCTTTCCCGACTACGCGCTGCTCGCTGCGACAGCCCGTCAACTCGAGCGCCACTACCGTTACGATCCAGCACGCGCCGCCGCCATCATTGATGAGCGCATGCGCGAACTCGGCGCCGAGCGCCGCGATGGGCGCTGGTTCGACGGCGACCGGCCGGTTACTCTGCGCATCTTGATTCGCACCGAGGATAACCGCGAGCGGGTCGGCGACTACATAGCGAACCGCCTCGAAGACCTCGGCTTCCGGGTCGAGAGGCTCTATCGCACCGCCGATGAGGCGACCCGTATCTGGATCGCCTCCGATCCTTCCGCCGGGCGCTGGCATATCTACACCGGGGCGTGGATCTCGCCGGTGATTGATCGCGATGCCGGTGACAATCTGAGCTTCTACTACACCCCGCGCGGGCGGCCCTCAGCCCTGTGGCAGGCCTACGAACCCGGCCCGGAGCTGGCTGAGATCGCCGAGCGCTTGGAGCGGCGTGACTTCACCAGTCTGGAGCAGCGACGCGAATTGCTGGCCCGCGGCATCGAGCTGGCGATGGAGAACTCAGCCCGCCTCTGGTTGGTCGATCAGACCAGTGTCACCCCCCACGCCAGCTCGCTCGAGCTCGGCG
Source organism: Halorhodospira abdelmalekii (assembly GCF_016583625.1). Taxonomy (GTDB): domain Bacteria; phylum Pseudomonadota; class Gammaproteobacteria; order Nitrococcales; family Halorhodospiraceae; genus Halorhodospira; species Halorhodospira abdelmalekii. Next base: position 6,693 of record NZ_NRRN01000010.1, read on the forward strand.
CCGACCTTGCCGGTGGGATTGCCGGGTCAGCGCTGTGGCCCTACACGGTGCGGTTTCGTGATCAGATCGGCGGCCGGGTCATTGTCGCCACTCCGAGCATGCTGACCGAGCCGTGGAACCTGCTCGCCGGCAGCAACTGGATCTACGACACCATGATTCAGCGCGGCTTGCGCGACTCCGCGGTTCTACCCGACCCCTTCACCGGGCTCTATCACCCGCAGCGAATCGAGCGTGCCGAGGTCACGGTCGAGACCGACAGCCCTGTGCAGCGCACCCTTCCTTGGGTCGAGTTGGAGTTTCAAGATCGGATCGAAGTGCCGGAGGACGCCTGGATCGCGTGGGATCCTGAAGCAGGCGAAATCGAGACCGTCGGCGAGCGCTACCCGGAGGGGCTGCGCGCCCGTGCTCGCACCGTCCTTCACTACGAAGAGGGCTACCTAGAGCGGCAGTGGCACGACGGCTCCCCGATCTCGCTGGCCGATATGATCCTGCCGTGGCTGCTTACCTTCGAGCGGGCCGATGAAGAGAGCCCCCTCTTTGATGCCAGCCACCGACCGAGCTTTGAGGTCTACCGCGAGCACTTTCGCGGCTGGCGCATCCGCGGCACCGACCCGCTGGTGGTCGAGGTCTACGGCGATCAGATCTTCCCGGATGCCGAGTTTCTGGCCGCGCAGCGCGCCCCGAGCCTGATGCCGTGGCATGTGCTCCAGCTCGGTATGGAGGCCGAGAGCCGGGGCGAGCTGGCCTTCTCATCGACCAAGGCCGATCAGCAGGGGGTGGAGTGGATGAATCTGGTCTCCGGTCCAAGTCTGGAGATCCTGCACGGCTATCTGCGCTCGGCGGCGGCGGTCGATCGCTTCCCCTTCCCTGAGACCCTTGCGCCCTTCATGCGCGAGGGTGAAGTGGCCGAGCGCCACGCTGCGCTGCTGGCCTGGTTCGCGGAGCACCGTCACTTTTGGGTCGGAGATGGACCCTTCTATCTCGCCTCAGTGCGTCCGGTCGAGGGGACGCTGATCTTGCGGCGCAACCCGAACTTCCCAGACGCGGCTGATAAGTGGCTGCGCTTTACCGAGCCGCGCATCCCCGAGCTCGCCCTCGATGGACCGCTGGTGATTGAGCTCGGAGACGACGTCGAACTCGAACTGACGATCACCTTCGCCGGCGAGCCCTATCCCGAGGAGGAGATTGAGCAGGCCCGCTACATGCTCTTCGATGGTGACGACGAGCTCCATACACAGGGCGCTATCGAGAGTAGCGACGACCCGGGACGCTGGCGCCTGCGCCTTGAGGCCGAAACCCTCGCCGAACTCGGCACCGGCGCTCACAGCCTTGAGGTCACCGTGATCACCCGCAACGTTGCGCTGCCGGCCTTTACCGCACACGCCTTTGCGGTGGTGCCGAAGCGCGATGTTGCTGCGCCGCTTGATGCGCCGCTTGAGAGAGAGGGAGATCGCTGATCGGTACGTCGACGATCGAAACGCAGACGATCCGTAGAATTTCCGGGCTTCCATCGGCATACTGCGCAAGGAAGCCACCGACCGGTAGAGTTTGACTGCAGGTCAGCGAAGGGCAAGCCAAGGGGGCTGGAGGCCGACAGGAATGGATCGTATCTTCATCCGCGGACTAGAGATCGAGACCGTGATCGGTATCTTCGACTGGGAGCGACGGATTCGCCAGCGCGTACGCCTCGATCTTGAGATGGCGGCCGATGTTGCGAGCGCCGCGGCGAGTGATTCGATCGACGATGCGCTCGACTACAAGGCGCTGAGCAAGCGACTGATCGCCTTTGTCGGCGAAAGCGAGTTCCTGCTCGTCGAGACCCTGGCTGAGCAGGTCGCTGCCATCGTCCGCAGTGAGTTTGCCGTCCCCTGGGTGCGCCTCTCGGTCAGCAAACCCGGTGCCTTGCGCGGTGCCGAGGATGTCGGGGTGGTGATCGAACGGGGGCAGCGTCTGGAAGCGCTTTAGGAAGTCTTGTGCCAATCGCCTACCTGAGTATCGGCAGCAACATCGCACGCGAGTACCACATCCAGCAGGCTATGCTGGAGCTGCGGGCGCGTTGGCCCGATGTGCGTTTTTCACCGGTCTACGAGAGTGCCGCGGTCGGCTTCGCCGGTGAGGCGTTCTATAACCTCGCGGCCGCCTTTGAGGCGAGGGAGTCGCTCGCCGAGGTGCTTGAGGTGTTGCGGCAGCTCGAGCAGGCGCACGGTCGCACGCGCGGCGGTGGGAAATTCGCCGCCCGTACGCTTGATCTCGATCTGGTGGCGTGGGGCGATCAGGTTATCACCACCCCTGAAGTGAGCTTGCCACGCGCGGAGATCTTGGAGTACGACTTTGTCCTGCGTCCGCTCGCCGAGCTTGCCCCGGAGGCTCGCCACCCACTGTGTGGCGAGACCTACGCCGAACTGTGGCGGGCCTACACCGGTCCGGCCTCCATCTTGCGGGTCGTTCCGCTCTAGCAGACCGACGTCAGCAAGATTCCCCATCGCGGGGTGTCTTACGCGGTCGGTACCGCAGCCGGTCACTCCCCTAGGCCTTACGGCCCCTGCTGCGGGCGCTAAGTGGCCGGGCAACGGAGCGGAACGTACAACGGCGAGACCGAGCGCGGAGCGCCTCTGCTAGCGCTCAAAGGCGGCCCGGGCCTGCTCGGCAAACTCATCCGGCCCTTTAAACCCGGCGATCCGGTAGTCGCGCAGCTCTTCGCCGCTGGCATCGAAAAAGAGGATGGCCGGCGGCAGATAGGCTTCACGCACGCGCAGCAGCTCTTGATCCTCAGCGCTCATCGCGGTGATGTCGACGCGCAGCTTCTCGACCCCCTCAAGCGCTTCGCGGACTTGCTGCGCCGGCAGGGTGCGTTCTTCGAGTTGGATGCAGTAGACACACCAATCGGCCGTGATTTCGACGATGGCTGGGCGTCCCTCGGCGGCGGCCGCGGACAGCGCCTCGCGCAGCGCCGGTTCGCCGCCGTGGAGGGTCTGCCACTCCGCGAGCACCTGCGCTCGCGCCTGTGCTCGATCGTCGCCGGTGAGCACCGCCCACGGGCGCAGCGGGTCGCTCGCCCCAGTCGCCGCCCCGAGCAGTTGGGCACCACCGGCCAGGGCGATGAGCGCCGTTAGGCTCCATCCGAGCACCCTTGGTGTGGCCCCTGGTGTGGCCGGGCGGGGCGTAGCCTCGGCCGTTGGGGGCTGAGCACGGCGCAGGCGCCAGGCCAGCCAGCCGGCAGCCGCCAGGAGTAAGAGGCCCCAGGCCAGCAGTTCCAGCCAAGAGGGCATGAAGCGCGCAGCCATCCAGAGCGCTACGCCCAGGAAGACAAAGCCGAAGGCCTGTTTAACGGCCTCCATCCACGGGCCGGAGCGCGGCATCCAGCGCCCGGCGGCGGTCCCGACCAGGAGCAGCGGCGCCCCCATACCGAGCGCCATCACGTAGAGTGCCCCCGCCCCCAGGGCAACCTCACCGGTGTTGCCGATAAAGGCGAGGGCGGCGACGAGTGCCGGCCCCGAACAGGCCCCGACGATCAAGGTCGAGAGCACCCCCATGGCCGCCACGCCGGCGACCTGTCCGCCCGGCAAGCGGCTTGAGGCGTTCTGGAGTCGACTCTGCAGTGCTGCCGGCACTTGTAGGTTGTAGAGTCCGAACATGGCCAGCGCGAGCAGGACGAAGAGCGTGCTAAAGAGCCCGGTCACCAGCGGCCCTTGCAGATCGGCCTGGATCGCGCGCCCCGAGAGCCCAGCGAGTGCGCCGGCGCCGGCGTAGGTGATGGCGACCGCTTGGACGTAAACGAAGGAGAGCCACAGCGCACGGCCTGTGCCGGGGCGTTCGCCAGCGCGTCCGGCGCCGACGATCAGACCGGAGAGGATCGGGATCATCGGGTAGAGACAGGCGGTGAAGGCGAGTGCGAGCCCGGCGAGGAAAAAACCGCCAAGGACCGCCCAGAGGCTGCCGCCGGCCAGCAATCCCGTGAGCGGATCGCTACCGCCACTGCCAGGGCCTCGACCCCCCGAGACGGTGACCGTGCTTGGATCGTCGAGTCGGGCCTCGGCGACGCTCGGCGGGTAACAGAGCGCCCGTGGCTCATTGCAGCCTTGAAACTCAGCCCGCAGCAGCGCACTTTCGGAGAGCGGCTGCGACGTCTCGATGTGAACCTGCAGAAAGTCGCGGTAGATCTGCACCTCGCCGAAGAACTCATCGTGGTGCTTCTCGCCTTCGGGGATGGTGACGTCGGTGATCTCGTTGTCGCCATCCTCCAGCGAGAAGTCTAAGGCGTGGCGATAGAGGTAGTGATCGGGAGCGATCTGCCAGGTGGCGACCAGGCGGTTCTCGGCGATCTGTTCAATCTGGAACGGAAACGCCTCCTCGACCGGTTTCAGTCCGGCGGAGGCGGTCGCGCTAGTCAACAGTAGCAGCGCGCTCAAGAGAACCACGAGCAGCGTTCTCGTCATCTCGGCCTCACTCCTTCCCTGATGCTGCAGAGCGCGGCCGGTGTCGCGTCTCAGCGCTGATCCACTCCAAAAAGCCGCTGAGGCCCTTTTCGATCGGGCAGGCGATGATCTCCGGCAGATCGTACGGGTGGTTCGCCTGTAGGTAGGACTCGAGCTCGCTGTAGGCGACGTCGCTGGTCTTGATGACCAGCAGCCACTCGGCCTCCTCTTGGACGGCCCCCTCCCAGTAGAAGACCGAACTGATCCCCGAGACGATATTGACACAGGCCGCTAGGCTGGCCTCGACCGCGCCCCCGGCTAGGCGGCGCGCGGTCTCTTGATCCGGGCAGGTGCACAAGACCACGTAGTGCAAGCTCGCCATCGGCTCCTCCTGTTCTACGGCCTCTTCTTCGTACATCACGACCCTTGAATTGTACCACCGGCGTCCACATCTCCGCGACAGCAACCCGGCCCCTTGACGAGCAGCGCGCATCCAGTATGATTAGCACTCGTCAGCGGTGAGTGCTAACAAACGAGCCGCCGGTTGCCATATACGAGAGACTTATCCACAGCCAACAGGCTTAACCAAAGACAAGGGAGAGTGGACCGATGAGCAGCATCCGTCCCCTGCACGACCGTGTAGTTATCCAACGCCTTGAGGAAGAGCGCACCTCTCCGGGCGGTATCGTCATCCCCGATACGGCGGCCGAGAAGCCGATCAAAGGCAAGGTGATCGCCGTCGGTAACGGCAAGATGCTCGACAACGGTGAGCGCCGCCCGGTCGAGGTCAGCCCTGGCGACCAGGTGCTCTTCGGCAAGTACTCCGGTACTGAGGTGAAGATCGACGGTGCAGACTACTTGGTGATGCGCGAAGACGACATCATGGCCGTCTTCGAGTAAGACGTGCGCGCGCACCCTAGCACGCGTCGCCGCCGCTGCATAGCGGGCGATGGGTCGGGCGGGTAAGCGAGCCGCCCGGGTGTCCGGTGCGGTCGCTAGGCGAGCAGCCAATGCTGCGCCGGTCACGTCGCATCCCAGTGCTACCGAATATCGCAGAACGTATCGCAGAACACCGAGCTATACAGGCTATTTAAGAGGAGCCAACCATGGCTGCAAAAGAGATTCGCTTCTCCGACGACGCTCGTCAGCGCATGATGGCCGGCGTCAACAAGCTGGCCAACGCGGTCAAAGTTACCCTCGGTCCGCGCGGCCGCAACGCGGTGCTCGAGAAGAGCTTCGGGTCGCCGACCGTGACCAAGGACGGCGTCTCCGTGGCGAAGGAGATCGAGCTCGAGGATCACTTCGAGAACATGGGCGCGCAGATGCTTAAAGAGGTCGCTTCGCAGACCTCCGATGTCGCGGGTGACGGCACCACGACCGCGACGGTCTTGGCGCAAGCGATCCTGCGCGAGGGCATGAAGTCGCTCGCCGCCGGCATGAACCCGATGGAGCTCAAGCGCGGCATCGAAAAGGCGACGCAGACGGCCTCCAAGTACATCGCTGATGAGCTCTCGAAGCCGTGCGAGGATGACAACGCCATCGCTCAGGTCGGCACCATCTCGGCGAACTCCGATCACGCGGTCGGGCGCATCATTGCCGATGCCATGAACAAGGTCGGCAAAGAGGGCGTGATCACGGTCGAAGAGGGCTCCGGTCTGGAGAACGAGCTCGACGTCGTCGAGGGCATGCAGTTTGACCGCGGCTACCTCTCGCCCTACTTCGTGACCAATCAGCAGTCGATGCGCGCCGAGCTCGAAGATGCGGCGATCCTGCTGCACGATAAGAAGATCTCGAACATTCGCGATCTGCTGCCGCTGCTTGAGGGTGTCGCTAAGCAGAACCGCCCGCTGCTGATCGTCTCCGAAGAAGTCGAGGGCGAGGCGCTGGCGACGCTGGTGGTCAACCACCTGCGCGGTATCGTCAAGGTTTGCGCGGTCAAGGCCCCGGGCTTTGGCGATCGGCGCAAGGCGATGCTGCAGGATATCGCGATCCTGACCGGCGGTACGGTGATCTCCGAAGAGGTCGGGATGACCCTCGAGAACGCCACCATTGATGACCTGGGCAGCGCGAAGAAGGTGCAGGTCTCGAAGGAAGAGACGACGATTGTCGGTGGTGCCGGTCGCCAAGACGACATCAAGTCCCGTGTCGATCAGATCCGGCAGCAGATCGAGGACACGACCTCCGACTACGACAAAGAGAAGCTGCAAGAGCGTGTTGCTAAGCTCGTCGGTGGTGTCGCCGTGATCAAGGTCGGGGCGGCGACCGAGGTCGAGATGAAGGAGAAGAAGGCGCGCGTCGAAGATGCCCTGCACGCGACCCGTGCGGCGGTCGAAGAGGGGATCGTCGCCGGTGGTGGTACGGCGCTGCTCCGTGCGCTGGCCTCCTTGGAGGGGCTCAGCGGCGAGAACGACGAGCAGACGCAAGGGATCGCCCTGGTGCGTCGCGCCATGGAGGAGCCGCTGCGCCAACTGGTGAGCAACGCCGGTGAGGACGCCTCGGTCGTCGTCAACAAGGTCCGCGAAGGCACCGGCCACTTCGGCTACAATGTGGCGACCGGTGAGTACGGCGACCTGGTTCAGCAGGGCGTGCTCGATCCGACCAAGGTGACCCGCACGGCGCTGCAAAATGCCGCCTCGGTGGCTGCACTGATGCTGACCACGGAAGCCATGGTCGCAGAGATGCCGAAGAAGGACGATGGCGATGGCGCCGGTGGTATGGGCGATATGGGCGGTATGGGCGGTATGGGCGGCATGATGTAATGCCCCCGGCGTCTATTATCGGTGCCTAGCGCACCAATCGCTTCGACCAGCCCCCGTTGGCATCTGCCATCGGGGGCTTTGGTCTGTTAGGCGCTGGGGCGCTAGAGAGCCAGAGCAGAGAGCACCAGCATGGACCTGATCCTCGGTATCGAGACCTCGTGCGATGAGACCGCCGCGGCTCTTTACAGCGGGCAGCACGGGCTGCTCGCGCACGCACTGCATAGCCAAGTAGCCGCTCACGCCCGTTACGGTGGTGTGGTCCCCGAACTCGCTTCCCGTGATCACATTCGCAAGTTGCCTGGATTGACCCAGCAGGTTCTCGATGAGGCTGGCTTGAGCGTGGCACAGCTCGACGGTATCGCCTGGACACGCGGCCCGGGACTTCCCGGGGCGTTGATGGTAGGCGCCGGCTTTGCCCGTGCATTGGCCTGGGGGCTTGATATTCCGGCAATCGGAATTCACCACATGGAGGGCCACCTGCTGGCACCGCTGCTTGAGCCCCATCCTCCCGCGATGCCCTTTGTAGCACTGCTCGTCTCCGGCGGACACACCCTGTTGGTTCACGTCACTGACCTAGGCGACTACCGACTGCTTGGCGAGTCGGTCGATGATGCCGCCGGTGAGGCGTTCGATAAAGTCGCGCGGATGCTCGAACTCGGCTACCCAGGGGGGCCGGCTATTGCCAAACTCGCCGCCCAGGGGCGGCCCGGCGTTGAACTGCCACGCCCGATGACCCAGCGGCCCGGGCTCGATTTCAGTTTTAGCGGGTTAAAGACAGCAGTGCGTCAATACTTGCAGGAGCATGAAGGGGAAGGCGGTGAAGAGCGTGGAGACGATAAAGACGAAACGGCGATCTCGACGCTGCGGGCCGATGTCGCCTACGGCTTCCAAGAGGCCGTCGTCGATACGCTGCTGATCAAGTGCCGACGGGCCTTGGCGGCGACCGGGTCGCGCCGGCTCATTGTCGCCGGCGGTGTCGGTGCCAACGCCCGCCTGCGCGAACGGCTCAACGCCGCGGCCCAGTGCGACGGGTTCAGTGTCCACTACCCGCGCTTGGAGCTCTGCACCGATAACGCGGCAATGATCGCCTACGCTGGTTATCGTCGTCTGTGCAGAAGCGCCCGTGAACCGCTTCTAGCCGATCTCGACTTCTCGGTGCGTCCGCGCTGGCCCCTAACCGAACTTGCTGCGGTCTCTTGAGGCGGCGACTGCCTGACAGCGTGCCTCGCGTACCGCGCGTCCTATTTCAGGCCCCCGCAACCCTTGTTCGACAAAGGTGCGCGCGCTCACCGGACTCGCCGCTGCGTAGGCTTGACGGATCGCTGCTGCGGCGCGGTACGGGACTCGTTCAGCAGTCTGTGCAATCTGTTCGGGACTGCCGCCGCGCCCACGAAAATCGGCCTCACACGCCCCGAGCACCGCTTCGAGGCGCTCCGGGCGACGGAAGGCATCGAGACGCTCCAGCAGCGTCACCAAGCTCCCGGGTCGCATCCCGGAGGCCCGGTGCACACTCAGGTGGTAACGAGTCACTAGGCGGGCCACCTCGGCGCATTGACGCGGCACGCGCAGCCGGCGGTACAACTCGACCACGACGGGCTCGCCGTTTTTATCGTGATGCGGGTGGCGGGGCCACTCCGCTGCCGGGGTGAGCGCCTTGCCGACATCGTGAACCAAAGCGGCGAAACGCGCCGACTCGCTGAGTTCGAGGTGGGCAGCGGCAGCCAACACACAGAGCGTATGAGTGCCGACATCGCCCTCCGGGTGGTAATCGGCGCGCTGCGGTACAGAGAAGAGCACATCGATCTCCGGCAAGATCTTGGCCAAGGCCCCGCAGTTGCGCAACAGCTCGATCATGCACTGCGGGGCCGGCTCCATCAAACCGCGCCGCAACTCCTGCCAGACCCGCTCTGGCACCAAAGCGTCGACCTCACCGGCTGCGACCATTTCGCGACAAAGCGCCAACGTCTCGGGAGCGACCTTAAACCCGAGCGGTGCAAAGCGGGCCAGGAATCGCCCCAGGCGCAGAATCCGCACCGGGTCTTCGGCAAAGGCGGCAGTGACGTGGCGCAGCCAGCCTGCCTCCAGATCCTCACGCCCCCCGTAGGGATCGATCAGCGCACCGTGCTCATCGCGCGCCATGGCGTTGATCGTCAGATCGCGACGGGCTAAGTCTTGCTCCAATGAGACATCGGGTGCGGCGTGGAAGGCGAAACCGCAGTAGCCAGCGCCCACTTTGCGTTCAGTCCGCGCAAGGGCATACTCCTCGCGCGTCTGCGGATGCAAAAAGACCGGAAAATCCTTACCGACTGGGCGGTAGCCGAGCTGCTCTAAGGTCCCCGGAGTCGCCCCGACCACGACCCAATCGGCGTCGTGCACAGGCAGCCCAAGCAGCTCGTCACGAACCGAACCACCGACACGGTAACACCGCATCATCACTGGTGAGCCACGCAGTTTAGGCTAGGGGTTCGATTTAGGTTGCGCCCCAGTGCGTGCTGTGGACCGGAGCCTAAACCAGGGTTGCAATAGTGACTACTTGGCGGGAAACTAGCGCGCGTGTTTGAACTCATCCTCTATCTACTCATCGGCGCTGCCGCCGGCATCAGCGCGGGGCTTTTTGGTGTGGGTGGTGGCATCATCATCGTGCCCATGCTCCTGCTCATCTTCACGCACCAAGGCGTCTCCGGTGAAGTTGCCATGCATTTGGCGGTCGGTACCTCGCTGGCGACGGTCGCTGTGATTACCGCTATCGCCGCTTACCGACACCACCGCCTCGGCGCGGTTAGAGGGGCCGCTCTACGCCGCCTGCTGCTCCCCTTGTTGCTCGGAGCGGGTACCGGCGTTGCCCTCGCTACACTGATCAGTGGAGCAATGCTGGAGCGTCTATTCGGGCTCTTTTTGATCGCTATTGCGATCCATCTAGCGCTCGATCGCACCCCCCAAGAAGGGGGCGCTCAGCGGCACACTCGCTTCGATCTGCCCGTCGGGATGTCGATTGGCACGGTCTCGGCGCTGTTCGGTGTCGGCGGCGGCACGCTGACCGTCCCCTACCTAGCCTGGCAGGGACTGGCTCTGAGGAACGCCATTGCCACCTCGAGCGCCTGCGCCGTACCGCTGGCCGCTTGCGGGGCAATCGGCTTTGCCCTCATCGGTCAGCCGGTCCAGGAGGCGCTGCCGGCTGGCAGCAGCGGATTCATCTACTGGCCCGCCTTCGCTGCGATCGTTCTCGGCAGCCTGCTTACTGCCGGGTTGGCGGTGCGGGTCTGCCATCGGCTGAGCAATCGTACCTTGAAGCTCGCCTTCTCCCTGTTGCTGGTTACAATCGGCCTCTATCTGGTCCTTTAGGGGGGAGGGTAGGGAACAGCAAAAAACTGGGCGCAGACGCTGAGCCTGCTGTTGCAAGCGCCGCCTATTGCGTCTTCTTAGCATTTTCAGAAGCGGAAAGTCACCCCAATGTGCAGACCGTTATCGAAAGTCGCGCGCCCACCGCGCATATGCACCCGCAGATAACGAAAACCGAGATAGCCGGCCGCGTGTTGAGTCATCTCCAGCTCGTAGCGAATGATCCCCTCGTAATAGCGTTCGGCTCGCCCGAAGGAGGTAATATTCGGTGCTATATGGAGCTGAAATAGCATCGCCTGAGGGATCTGCCCCATGATGCCGAAACGGGCCGAGCCACCGAGCGCCAGCGCGCTCCCCGTCTGTTTCGTATCGTTGGATTTGAAAATCACCCCCTTGGCACCAGCCCCAAGCTCAAGCGGGCTAAACCCTTCAGCTGGCCCACCGAGAACGTGCGCCTTCCCGCTGAGCACGAAGTCGCTGTCGTCATTAAAAAAGACGCCAAACCCTCGGTACGCCCCATCCATGGTTAAAGGGAACAAGGCCGCAATTTCTGCTGCATCGTCGTGGATATTAAAATCGATCTGACGGCCGCCGCCAAGATTCTGCGCCAGCGCCTGCTCTACTCCCAGGGTCGCCGCTACGACCAGTGCCCCTATCGCTACGATGCGTCTCATGCTCTATGCCCCCAGCGCGCCGGTTTTGCGCACTCTCAGTCGATCGTACGACTCTCTAGCAGTCTCCACTCCAGCAGAGAGACCCGGGGCCAGCCTACTCGGCCAGCCACTCGCCATCAATACCGGCATACGCGCCCCTTTCGCTGTCCGCACCTCAGTCGAGTGCCAGCTTCTTCTCCAGGTAGTGGATATCGGTGCCACCGGTACGGAATGCAGCATCCGCGATGATGTCCTGTTGCAACGAAACATTGGTACGAATGCCACCGATGACGATCTCCGATAGCGCTGTACGCATCCGCGCTAGCGCGCTTTCCCGGTTCGCTCCGTGGGTGATCAGCTTCCCGATCATTGAGTCGTAGTAAGGGGGCACGGTGTAACCGGTATAGACGTGAGAGTCTAAGCGTACCCCGGGGCCCCCTGGGGCGTGAAAGTGGTCGATCGTCCCAGGACACGGCATGAGTGTCTTCGGGTCTTCGGCATTGATCCGGCACTCGACGGCGTGACCCTGAATCCGGATCTCATCCTGGCGCCAGCTCAGCGGTTCGCCAGCGGCAACCCGGATCTGCTCAGCGACCAGGTCGCACCCGGTGACCATCTCCGTCACTGGATGCTCGACCTGGATGCGCGTGTTCATCTCGATAAAGTAGAATTCGCCCTTTTCATAGAGGAACTCGAAGGTGCCGGCGCCGACATAGCCCATCTGCCGGCACGCTTCGGCACACCGCTCGCCGATCTCTTGGCGCTGCGCTTCGGTAATCCCCGGAGCCGGGGCCTCCTCGACGACTTTTTGATGGCGACGCTGCATGGAGCAGTCGCGCTCCCCGAGGTGAATAGCGTTGCCGTGACGATCGGCGAGCACTTGGAATTCGATATGTCGCGGTTTTTCCAGGTACTTCTCCATGTACACGGTGCTATCGCCAAAGGCGTTCTGCGCCTCGTTACGGGTTAAGGAGATCGCATTGAGCAACGCCGCTTCGCTGCGAACCACGCGCATGCCGCGTCCGCCGCCGCCAGCTGCCGCCTTGATCATGATCGGGTAGCCGATCGTGGCAGCAATGCGTAGCGCCTCGTCGGGATCGTCCTCCGGGATCGGCCCTCCTGAGCCGGGCACGCACGGCACGCCTGTCTCCTTCATTGCTTGAATGGCCGAGACCTTATCCCCCATCGTGCGAATACATCCCGGGGGGGGGCCGATGAAGATGAAGCCAGATTGCTCGACCCGCTCGGCAAAGTCGGCGCTTTCGGAGAGAAAGCCGTACCCAGGGTGGATTGCGGTCGAGTCAGTCACCTCGGCGGCCGCGATCAGTGCCGGGATGTTCAGATAGCTCTCGGTAACGCTGTTCGGTCCGATGCAGACCGACTCATCCGCTAAACGCACATGCTTAAGCTCGCGGTCAGCGGCGGAGTGGACGGCAACGCTGCGAATATCGAGTTCGCGGCAGGCCCGCAAGATACGTAAGGCGATCTCGCCGCGGTTGGCGATCAGAATCTTTTGCATGGCCAGTACTCAGTCGGCGATCAAGAAGAGCGGTTGATCATACTCAACAGGCTGGCCGTTCTCGACCAGCACCGCGGTTACGACGCCATCCCGGTCGGCCTCAATCTGATTGAGCATCTTCATCGCCTCGATGATACAGAGCGTATCACCAGCGCGAACCCGCTGTCCGACCTCGACAAAGGCCTTGGCCGTCGGCGATGGTGAGCGATAGAAGGTACCGACCATCGGCGATCGGACCGGATCCCCTTCCGGCTCTGGTTCCGCCGAACCGCCACCCTGGTTCTCAGATCCCGCTGCCGTCTGCTCGCTCGCGGCAGCAGGCGCTGGCGGTGCTGCGTACTGTGGCATTGGCGATGGGGGGGGCGCAGCGTAGGCGGTAGGCGCAGCCGGCTGCGGTGGATTGCGGGTGATCCGTACCGACTCCTCGCCTTCGGCAATCTCGATCTCGTGGACCCCGGTCTCTTCGAGCAGCTCGATTAGGCGTTTAATCTTTCGAATATCCATGTTAATGGCGCCCTTTGTTTAGTATCTTACCCTCCCATGCGCCGAATAGCTGCACGGGCTGCTAGCTCGTAGCCCTCTGCCCCCAAGCCACTAACCACCCCCTGTGCTACATCGGCGAGGTAAGAGCGTTGGCGGAAGGACTCGCGAGCGTGGATGTTGGATAGGTGGACCTCGATGAAGGGAATCTGGACAGCAAGCAGCGCATCGCGCAAGCCGATGCTGGTGTGGGTGAGCGCAGCGGGATTGATGACGATATAGCCCACTCCCTCGTCGGCGGCAGCGTGGATGTAATCGATTAGCTCGCCTTCGTGGTTCGACTGCACGGCCTCGAAGTCGATCTCAGCAGCTTCACACAGCCTCTGTAGACGCTGATTGATCGCGGCGAGTGTCGTCTGCCCGTAGCGCTCAGGCTCACGTTGGCCTAGTCGGCTGAGGTTGGGGCCGTGGAGAACAAGCAACTTCGGCATGCGCGGTACTCACCCTTCCTCTCTGCGATCCTGCCCGGATTCTGACCGAGCACGCGAAAATTGTCTAGTTCTCTGAGGTTCGCTGCATAAGCCGGCCGCTTCTTGCCCAAATTGAGCTCCCGCATGCCGCTCGAACGGCCCCAACGGTTCAGCAAGGAGTCGTTCAGTCAGCCGCTGCTGTAAGGGGAGCGCGCGTCCGGGTCGGGGCGTGTCTTGAAACGCCGGTGGAGCCACAGATACTGCTCCGGAGCACGTTCGACCTGCTCTTCGATCAACGCATTGACCCGTGCTGCATCGGTCACCTCGTCTCCAGAGGGGAAGTCGGCAAGCGCGGGGAGCATTTCGACGTGCCAGAAGGGGCCAGGGCGACGCTCATAGCGTACCGGTACGACGGCCGCTCCTGAAGCCTGGGCCAGTCGCCCAGTCATAGTCAGGGTCATCGCTGGGGCGCCCATAAAGGGGGCGAAGACCCCGCTACGGCTGCCAAAGTCTTGATCGGGCGCGTACCAAACCACGCCGTTGCTGCGCAGCACACGCAGAATCCCGCGCATGTCCTCGTTATGCAGCATCCCGGTCACCGCGGCACGACGGACACGCAGCATCTCGGCATCGAAGAGGCGATCCTTCGCCGGCTTGTAGACCGGATAGAATGCCTCAATGTGTCGACCTAGGATTTTCGTTCCCATCTCTACACTGGTGTAGTGGGCGGCTAGTAAGATAACCCCGCGGCCACGGCGTCGTGCCTCCTCTAGGTGTTCCAATCCGTAAAGGGCGTAACGTCCGGCGATCCGTCGATCCGACAGCCACCAAGCAACCCCGCCCTCGAAGAGCCCCCGAGTCGCACTACGAAAGTGCGCACGCTCTAGGCGACGGCGCGCCGCCGGTGTTTGCTCGGGAAAGGCAATAGTGAGATTGACCCGGACGATCCGTCGGCGTGTCAGGATCAGCGCCCACAGGAGGGTGCCCAAGAGATCGGCTAGGGGCATCAGCAGCGGCCACGGTAACACGACCAGTAGACGCAGCAGAACGAGCGCTGCCCCGGTTGGCCAGTACCGCGGGTGGTAGAGAGGGAGCGATTGTCGGCGGCTTTTCCGGCCGAGCCCCCTCTTGCGCCGACCCCCTTGGCTGCGTCCAGAGGGATGGGTGGGCGCGGGTGGTGGTGAGCCTGGTGAGTCCGTCATGGGGAATATTTTAGCAAAAGCCTGCGCGCGAGGGCGCCCGCCGCCTTAAGCGCGCAGCTGCCTGCCGGTGGACAGATCGTAGATCGGTGTTGGGCGCTCGAGTCCACCGAGCGGACCGGGAAGCAGGGCTGCGATGCGCTCGCCGAAGTAGCAGCGCACCTGTGAGGCACTGCGCGCGGGGCGGCAGCGGGTTGGGTTAGCGCTTGTTGAGACGATCGCTCCGCCGAAGGCCCGACACAGGGCAGCGGCCTGCGGGTGTGCGGTGACGCGAACAGCGACGGTGGCGCGTCCGCCGGTGAGCCATTCGGGCACGGTTGGTGCCGCTGGGACGATCCAGGTGACTGGACCCGGCCAAGTGCGTTGGGCTGGCTCGATGGTCGCCGCGGGCAGGGGGGGCATGAAGGGGGTGAGGTCGGCCAGGGTGGCAGCGATTACGATGAGTCCTTGAGTGGCGGAGCGCCCTTTAAGGGCGAGAAGTGAAGAGACGGCCTGCTGGCTCCAGGGGTTGCAGCCGAGGCCCCATACGGCCTCGGTCGGATAGGCAATAACGCCACCCTGGCGCAAGGCGCGTGCGGCGAAGTGCAGTCGAAAGCGGCGACCAGTTTCAGCAGTGGAAGTTGGTATACCCATCCAGTCTAGGGGCGCGTTTGGCCGTCACTCCGAAGAGCGGCCGCCGATACGTCCCTCCTCACCTGTGGCCAAGCGGACGATGTTTTCGCGGTGACGCCAGATGCTGGCAACGGCCAGGATCGCGGTGGCAGCCCACAGCACCGGTGCCTCGGTCTGCCACATCACGTAGATCGGTGCCATGGCAAAGGCGACGATTGCTGCCAGCGAGGAGTAGCGAAAGGCTGCAGCCACGGCCAACCAAGTCAGTGCAGCTGCACCGAGTGCGACCGGTGACCAGGCGAGGAGGACGCCGAGTCCGGTAGCGACGCCCTTGCCGCCCTGGAAACGGAAATAGAGCGGATAGAGGTGCCCGAAAAAGGCCGCAAGACCAGTGGCGGCGGCGATCACTGGGTCGCCGGTGAGTGCCCAGGCCAAGACGACGGGTAGTGTGCCCTTGAGCCAATCGCCAGCTAGGGTCGCTGCAGCGGGGCCCTTGCCAGCAAGGCGCAGCACGTTGGTGGCTCCCGGATTGCCCGAGCCGTCTTGGCGTGGGTCGCCAAGGCGCAGTAGGCGACAGATCACGATGGCCGACGAGATCGAGCCGACGAGGTAGCCAATAATCACGAGTGCGACATCAAGCATAGTTAGTGGCTTCAATAGCTGTGCGGTTGAATTTTGCTAGTCTCCCGTGCTGCGCTGCAGCTTGCAAGGGGGGCACGGCAGCGCGCACTGGCGCCATCGAGCGGTATCACCGACTAACCTGACAGTGCCACCGGTTGGTGCTATCGGCCCATTGCTGTGCCGTTGGGCTGGGGGCGCAGGCTTGCGCCTAGCGGTCGCGATGCGGATACTGCTGCGTGATGTCGACGAACAAAACACTTCCGCAACCCGATACCGCCGCCCGTGCCGCGAGCGCCGAATTGCACGAGCGCCTTTGCACGGCCATTGATGCTGCCGGCGGGGCGATCCCCTTCGACTGCTTCATGGAGCGGGCGCTCTACGAGCCGCAGCTTGGCTACTATCGCGGAGGTGCGGCTCGTTTCGGCAGCGGCGGCGACTTTGCCACTGCTCCGGAGTTGACGCCGCTCTTCGGGCGCACTTTGGCGCACCAGATTGCCGAGATCTTAGCCCATCTCGGCGGCGGTGAAGTGATCGAACTCGGCCCCGGTTCGGGGCGTTTGGCCGCCGATACCCTGACCGAATTGGCCGCCCTCGATGCCTTGCCGCAGCGCTGGCGGATGCTTGAGGTCAGCGGCGCCTTGCGCGCAGAACAGGAGCGCACGCTGGCGGCGTGCGATGCGGCGATCGGCGCCCGCATCGAGTGGCTTGAGGCGTTACCGGAGCCGACCGGAAACCGGATCTGGGTGGCGAACGAGGTCTTGGATGCGCTGCCGGTTAAGCGCTTTGTCCGGCGCGACGGGGCAATTCGAGAGTTGGGGGTCGGGGTCGAGGAGGGGCGTTTGGTCTGGCGCGAGCTGCCCGCCGCAGAGGAGCTTCGCGCGGCCGTCGAGCGTCTCGAAGAGGGCATGGCCCCCTTTCCGGATGGCTACGTCTCAGAGGTCTGTACTCGCCTGCCGGCCTTTATTCGTGGCCTTGCAGAGGCCTTTGAGCGCGGGGTCATGTTGTGGATTGACTACGGCTATCCGCGGCGGGAGTACTACCTACCTGAGCGCCGTCGCGGCACCCTGATTTGCCACTACCGCCACCACGCCCACGACGACCCCTTCTTCTACCCCGGGCTGCAAGATATTACCGCCTTTGTCGATTTCAGCGCGCTGGCCGAGGCGCTGCGCGCTGCTGAACTCGATGTGCTCGGTTACGCCCCACAAGGGCCGTTTCTGGTCGGGGCGGGGTTGGCCGAGTTGGCCCGGCCGCAGCTTGAGACGATCGAGGATGCGCGCGAGCGCGTCGTGATCGCCCAGGCGATCCACCGGTTGACGCACCCGGGTGATATGGGCGAGCGGTTTAAGGTGATGGTTGCCGGGCGCGGCTACTCGGGGCCGCTGAGCGGACTGCGTATCGCCGATCGCCTCGGTAGCCTCTAGTAACCAGAGGCGGGCTAGGAGGAGGAGGTGACGGGCGTCTTGGCGCTGCTGCGCTTGCTGCCGCTCTTCGGTGTGCTAGTAGCGCTGCTAGTGCTCTTGGAAGCGCTGCCCTTAGATGCGCTGCCTTTTGCGGCAGTGGTCGTCCGCTTCGCTGGCGTGGCTGCCGCGCCGGTGCCACCTTCGCTGCTGCCCTCCTGCGCCGCTGCACTCTTCTTGGTGCTCTTGGTGGTGCTTTTGCTGGTGCTCTTGGTGCTTTTCTTAGTTGTGCTGGCCTTAGTCGCGCCCGTCTTGCTGGCCTTGCCGGCGGTCGAGCTTTTGGCGCCCTTGGCGGTGCTCCCCCCCCGGCGCCCCTTCCGCTCCGGGGCGTTGGCGATCAGCTCTAAGCACTCGGTGTGGGTGAGGCTCTCAGGCTCGCGCTCCTTAGGGATCTTGGCGTTCTTCTCGCCGTTGGTTACGTAGGGACCGTAGCGACCCCGTAAGACGCGGATGCCGTCGCCAAAATCGTGGATGGTGCGATTGGCATCGGCGACCTTCTTCTCGCGCACCAACTCTAGGGCGCGCTCGCGAGTGATGGTGTAGGGGTCTTCCCCTTTAGGGATAGAGGCGAACTTGCCGCCAAAGCGGACGTAGGGGCCGAAGCGGCCGATATTGACCTGCATCTCCTCCCCCTCTTCGGTCTCGCCCATATCGCGCGGCAGCTGAAAGAGGACCAAGGCCTCATCGAGGGTGATGGTATCGATGCTCTGTCCAGGGCGCAGGCCGGCAAAGCGCGGCTTCTCTTCATCTTCCTTAGAGCCGAGTTGCGCAAAGGGGCCGTAGCGCCCGATGCGCACCGTAACCGGCTTGCCACTCTTCGGGTCGGTACCGAGCTCACGCGCCTGTACCGCCTCTTGACGCGAGACGCCTTTCTTCTCCTCGACCCGCTCGCTAAACGGTTGCCAGAACGCCTCAAGGACCGGTACCCACTCGCGTTCGCCACGCGAGATGGCATCGAGATCGTCCTCAAGCCGGGCGGTAAAGTCGTAATCGACGTAGCGATCGAAGTGTTCGGTGAGGAACTTATTGACGGTGCGGCCGATGTCGGTCGGGATGAAGCGCTTCCCATCCATCTCGACGTAATTGCGCTGCTGTAGCGTTGAGATGATCGAGGCGTAGGTCGAAGGGCGGCCGATGCCGTGCTCTTCGAGGGTGCGTACCAAGCTCGCCTCGGTGTAGCGGGGTGGGGGCTCGGTAAAGTGCTGCTCCGGGCGGATGGCGTAGAGCGGCACGCGCTCACCCTCGCTGAGTTCGGGGAGAAACTTTTCGCCCGCTTCGTCCTTCTCTTTGCCGGGTGGGGTGTCGTCGGTCCCCTCCCGGTAGACGACCATAAAGCCGGGGTCGGCGACGGTCGAGCCGGTCGCCCGCAGCAGGTGCTGAGCCTCGACGTCGGCAGCGAGGTCGACGGCCACAGTGTTAATGGTGGCGTGCTTCATCTGACAGGCCACGGCACGCTTCCAGACCAGTTCGTAGAGTCGATACTGATCACTGGAGAGCTGACCGCGCAGCTTCTCCGGGTGGCGCGCTGCCGAGGTCGGACGAATGGCTTCGTGCGCCTCCTGCGCATTCTTCGAGCGCGTCTTATACGTTTGCGGTTTGCTCGGCAGCTTGTCACTGCCGTAGCGCTCGGCGATGACCTCGCGCATCTCGGCGACGGCCTCTTGTGAGAGGCTGACCGAGTCGGTCCGCATGTAAGTGATAAGACCGACGGCAGCGCCTTCGCCGACGTCAATGCCCTCGTAGAGCTGCTGCGCGATGCGCATGGTGCGACTGGCGGTGAAGCCGAGTTTGCGCGAAGCCTCTTGCTGCAAAGTCGAGGTGATAAAAGGGGCGGCCGGGTTGCGGCGTCGTTGCTTGCGTTCGACATTGACGACGCGCAGCTGCCCGATGACGTGGCTGCCGTCGTTGGGGGCGTCTGCAGTGACCTCGGCAAAGGGCGGCGAGAGGTCTTGCTGCGCCTGAGCGAAGGCGGCGGCGCGCAGCTGCGTCTCGACCTCGCGGGCGCGCTGCTCGTCGGTGATGGTGAACTGCTTGACCTTCTCGCCGGCCAAGAGGGCGAGCTTGGCGGAGAACGATTGCTGCGCCTTGGCCGCATCCCCCTCGATGGTCCAGTACTCTTGTGGCTCGAAGCGCTCGATCTCCTCCTCGCGCTCGCAGATCATGCGCAGCGCCGGACTCTGCACGCGTCCGGCGGAGAGTCCACTGGTGATCTTGCGCCATAACAGCGGCGAGAGGTTGAAACCGACGAGGTAGTCGAGGGCCCGCCGCGCCTGCTGCGCGTTGACGAGTTCCGCGGAGATCACGCGCGGGTGCGCCATCGCTTCGCGAATCGCCCCTTGGGTAATCTCGTGGAAGACGACGCGATAGACCGGCTTGTCCTCTAGCAGCCCCCGATCGCGCAACAGCTCGACTAGATGCCAAGAGATCGCCTCGCCTTCGCGATCGGGGTCGGTCGCCAGGTAGAGCGCCTCGGCCCCGCGAATCGCCTTGGCGATCGCCTCGACGTGGCGTTGATTCTTGTCGATCGGCGCATATTTCATGGCGAAGCCGTGTTCAGGATCGACGGCACCCTCTTTAGGCACCAGGTCCCGAACATGGCCGTAGGAGGCCATAACCTCGAAGCTGCTGCCGAGGTATTTGTTGATAGTGCGCGCCTTGGCCGGCGATTCGACGATAACGAGGCTCTTACCCATGCGAACGCTTCAATAGAGGCTGGATTGGAGGGCAAACCATAGAGGTAGGCGAGTGGCAAAGCAACCGTCGACCCGCGGCTATACGGCCCTGGCCGTGGCCCCGAGAAGGGGCAGGTCGCCGCTGCGCGCCTCTAGTGGACGAGGTGGGTCGGGACGTCGAACATCAGGTTCTCCATCCAGCTGTAGGCCTCTTCCTCGCCGGGGCGGTTGAAGAGCACCATCAGGATGACCCACTTCACCGTGTCCAGGTCGACCTCGTGATCGTCGAGGGCTAGGATGCGGTCTAAGACCAACTCGCGGCTCTCTGGCGTGAGGATGCCGACCTGCTCAAGGTAGACAATGAACCCACGCGTCTCCGTGTCCAGGCGCACCAACTCAGGTTCGCCGAAGAGGCGGATGGAGGGTGTCCCCGACGGCGAAACGGAGAGCACCCGCGAATCCGCCAGGGCGTCGAGCCATTCGAAGGCCTTGCGTATCTCTAGGCCGCTGAAGCCAGCCTCGTGCAGCTCATCTTCGAGCGAGTCACGATCCTCCGGCTCCTCATCGTTATAGAGATAGTTCTCAAACAGGTACATCAAGACTTCGAAGACATTTTGCTTCATTTCTAGACCTCTGGCCCGCGCCGCTGGTACCGGCCACCCGGCACCGCAGTCACCATGCCTTTTAGCTCCATAGCTAGCAGGATGGCGGAAACCTGATCGAGCGTCAATCCGGTTCGTTTTAAGATCGTATCCATCGCCACCGGATCATAGCCGAGGGCGTTCAGTACATGCACCTGCCGCGGATCTTCAATAGTCGCGCTAGGTGGAGGTGAGGGGATCGTGTTGTTGTCGCCGCCGGGCGTGGCTTCTGCGTAGCGAATATCGTGCGCTGTCGGCAACTCCTCAAGGATATCGTGGACCGACTCGACTAGTTTAGCCCCCTCGCGCAGCAGACTGTGGCAGCCGCGGGCGAGCGGGTCGTGAATCGAGCCGGGCACGGCAAAGACCTCGCGGCCCTGCTCAGCAGCGCAGCGCGCTGTGATCAATGCGCCGCTTTGCCGCCCGGCCTGGATCACCACCACGCCGTGGCTAAGGCCGCTTACCAGGCGATTGCGCCGCGGGAAGAGCCCGGCGCGGGGGCCGACCCCGGGTGGGTTTTCGCCGAGGACGGTGCCGTTGTCGCTGGCGATGATCGCTTCGCGCAAGGCGCGGTGACGGGCCGGATAGACGCGATCGGGACCGGTGGCAATCACGGCATGAGTGGTGCCCCCGGCATCCAGGGCGCCCCGGTGGGCGGCGGCATCGATGCCTAATGCCAGGCCACTGGTGACGGTCCAGCCGGCGGCGGTAAGCGCGCGCGCCAATTCGTAAGCCAGTTCGCAGCCGGCGGCGTTGGCGTGGCGGCTGCCGACGATGGCGATCTGCGGCCGGTCGAGCATTGCGCGGGCGCCGCAAACGAACAATAGCGGGGGGGGGTCGGGGATCTCGCCGAGCAGCGGCGGATAACCTGGCGCGCCAAGTGTTAGCAGATGGCGCGCGCTGCCGCCGTGGAGCCACGCCGCATCGGCCTTGGCCGCCGGCCAGTTCGGGGCGAGGATCCCCTCGACGATCGGCCGCGGCAGGCCGATCGCCCGTAGGTTGGTGCGCGAGGTGGTGAGTACCGCGGCGGGTTCGCCAAAGGCCTCGTGCAGGCGCAGCCAAGCGCGTGGGCCAAGGCCAGGAACGCGAGCCAGGGCGAGGGTCGATAAGAGCGGGTCGAGGCCGCTCGACGGTAGAGCACGGGGTTGAGACATGCGGCACGATCCTTGTGCGGGCCCAGGGTGGGCTTGATGTGAGCTCAGCGCCTGCCCGAGGTCAGCCTGAAGAGGGCAGGGTGTCGATTCAATCGCCGGTAGCGTATGATAATAGTTCTAGAACAGCAAGCGATCACCGCAATGGCACTACGTGAAATCTTAACCTTCCCTGACCCGCGGCTGCGCGAGGTGGCACAGCCGGTCACCGCTGTCGATGCCGAGATCGAACAGCTGGTCGACGATCTGATTGAGACGATGTACCACTGCTCCGGTATCGGTCTGGCTGCGACGCAGGTCGGAGTGGGCTGGCGCGTGGTGGTGCTCGATATCTCCGAGGCGCGCGATCAACCGCAGGTGTTGATTAACCCCCAGGTGCTTGAGGCGCGCGGTGAGATCAAGCGCGAAGAGGGCTGTCTCTCGGTCCCCGGCTACTACGACGACGTCATCCGCGCCGCCGAGATCCGCTATTCGGCCCGCGATCGCGATGGTCAAGTCTACGAAGGGGAGGCCGATGGGCTGCTGGCGGTCTGCATTCAGCACGAGATCGATCACCTCGACGGCCGCCTCTTTGTCGACTATCTCTCCGAGCTTAAGCGCAAGCGGGTGCGCAAGCGCCTTGAAAAGCGCGAGCGCAGCGCGGCTGATGCGTAAGCCCTGATGCGCAGCCCTGATGCGCAGCCCTGATGCATAGAGTAGTTGAAACCCGATGAGTAGACCGCGACTCCTGTTCGCCGGAACCCCCGACTTTGCCGTTCCCGCCCTCGCCGCCCTGCTGGCGGCCGAGTGGCCGCCTGTGGCTGTCTTCACCCAGCCTGACCGGCGTGCCGGACGGGGGCGCAAGCTGACCCCACCGCCGGTGAAGCGCCTAGCCGACGCGCACCGGCTACCGGTCTATCAGCCCGAGCGCCTCGGTGAGGCGGAGGCCGTGCAGCTTGAAGAGCTGGCCCCCGATCTCATGGTGGTGGTGGCCTACGGGCAGATCTTGCCGCAGCGGGTGCTGGCGATACCGCGCTGCGGCTGTATCAACATCCATGCCTCGCTGCTGCCGCGCTGGCGCGGCGCTGCTCCGATTCAGCGCGCCCTGATGGCCGGCGATCCGGAGAGCGGGGTGACGTTGATGCGCATGGATGCCGGGCTCGATACTGGCGACATGCTGGCGTGGGCGCGCACCCCGATCGATCCCGAGGAGACCGGCGGGAGTCTGCACGACCGGCTCGCGGAGATCGGCGCCCAACTGCTGCTTGAGCACTTGCCGGCGATCGTCGCCGGGGAGTTGACGCCGGTGCCGCAAGAGGAGGGGGAAGCGACCTACGCCGCCAAGCTGACTGCCGCCGACAGCTGGCTCGATTGGCAGCGCCCGGCCGCTGAGTTGGAGCGCCAAGTGCGCGCGTTGGCGCCGCTGCCGGGGGCGCGGCTGCGTATCGACGACGACACGACGGTGCGCGTCTGTGCCGCGCAGGTTGGTGCGGGAGAGGCGGCCGATGAACCGGGGCGTATCGTCGCCCTGGAGCGCGCTGGGATCGCCGTGTCGACGGCGCACGATCGGCTCTGGATCACCCGGCTGCAGCCGCCCGGCGGCCGCGAGCAGGCGGCGGCCGACTATCTCAATGGCCAAGGTCGGCACCTGCAGGTCGGGGCGTCGCTCCTTTGAGCGGGGCGCCACCGCGTGTCGTCGCCGCGCGGATCCTCGAGCGCATCTTGCGCCAGCGCGAGAGCCTCGATGAGGCGTGGTCGCGTTGTGCCGGGCAGATACGATCTGCCGATCAGCCGCTGATTCAGGCGCTGCTCTACGGGGCGTTGCGCTGGCTGCCGCAGCTTGAGGCCGCTGTGGCGGCCTTCACCCCGCGGCAAGATTGGCGGCGCGATAGCCGCCTGCGCGCCCTGTTGATTCTCGGTGCATGGGAGGCCCGCGGACTGTCGACCCCGCCGCATGCCGCTGTCTCGGAGGCGGTCGCCGCCGCCCGCGCCCTGCAGCGTCCGCGCGCCGCCGGCTTGGTCAACGCCGTGCTGCGACGCTTGCAGCAACGGCACTCGCAACAGCGGCCGTCCCCAAAGACCGGTGATGCCGATCCTGCCCTCGCCCCTGCCTCTGACTCTGGTGCTAATGCCGGTTGTGCCGCTGCCGCCGATCCCACCGATCCCACCGATCCCACCGATCCCATCGATCCGACTGGTTCCGCCGACCCCGAGATCCGCTGGGCCTTTCCAGGTTGGCTGCTCGAGCGCTTAGCGCAAGCGTTGCCGGTGCAATGGCAGCAGGTGGTCGAGGCGAGCAATCGCCATCCGCCGCTGACGCTGCGCGTCAATCTAGCGCAAGGGACGCGGCAGGCTTTTCAAGAGGAGCTGGCAGCGGCGGGGCACCTCGCTCATCCGGGGGGCTTGGCGGCGAGCGCACTGCGCCTGGAGCAGCCGTGTCGGGTCGAGACGCTGCCCGGCTTTGCGCGTGGGCGGGTTGCGGTGCAGGATGAGGCGGCGCAATTGGCCGCCGAATTTCTCGATCCGCAGCCGGGGGAGCGGCTGCTCGATGCCTGTGCCGCCCCCGGAGGCAAGAGCGTGCACCTGCTGGAGCGCTGTCCGGAGAGCGAGTTGACCGCACTCGATCGCTCCGCGCGGCGGTTGCGGCAGGTCGTTGAGAACCTAGAGCGCGCCGGTCTGAGCGCCGACTGCCGGGCCGCCGACGCGGCGGTGCTGAGTCAGTGGTGGGACGGTCGGCCGTACCATAAGGTGCTGCTCGATGCGCCGTGCACCGGCACCGGCGTAATCCGCCGTCACCCCGATATCAAATGGTTGCGCGAACCGGCCGACGCCGCACGCCAAGCTCAGGCGCAGCGGCGCTTGCTTGAGGCGCTGTGGCAGGTGCTCGCCCCCGGCGGTCAGCTGCTCTACGCGACTTGTTCGCTGCTCCCTGATGAGAACGAGCAGGTCGTAGCGCGCTTTCTCGCTGAGCACCCCGAGGCCGAGGCCCTGCCCCTGCCGGCGTATGGCCACGCCACCGGTGCTGGCATCCAGCTGCTGCCGGGCGATCCGGCCGATACCGACGGCTTCTACTACGCCCTGCTGCAGCGCCGTTAATAGAGTGAGTCGGCGTGCAGCGGCGGGCAGCGTTGCGGGCGTAGCACCCCTTGAATCCGCGGATAGCACGGCAGCCCGCCTTCAAAGGGCGGGTAGTCCTCGCCGCCGATCAGTGGGCGTAAGTATTCACGGCAGGCGGCGGTGATGCCGTAGCCGTCCGGCGAGATGTGCTCCTCGGGCATGCCGCGCTCGATATTGGCGACCGCCTCCAGCGGAACGGGCTCAATCGACCAGCGATAGGGGACGTTGCTCAGGCGCCGGATCATCGGCACGAAGCTGTGCTGCCCAGCGACCACCCCCTCCACTGCTGCCCGCCCGACTGCATACGCCTGTTCGACATCGACGCGCGAGGCGAGGTGACGGGCGGCGCGCTGGACGTAGTCGACCACCGACCAGTGCAGTTTATGCCCGGTCTCGGCGCGGATCAGCTCGGCGAGCCGCGGGGCCACCCCGCCGAGTTGCGTATAGGCGTAGACGTCGTGGTTCTGTGCCACCGAGAAGAGGGAACCGTCGGGGTTTTTCAGCCCCTCAGCGGCGACGACGACGCAGTAGCCGTGGCAGTGGACCGCCATCTGCAGATGGGTCAAGAAGCGCGCCTGATCGAAGGGGACTTCGGGGAAGAGGATCAGCATCGGCGGGCGCCCATCGTACTCCTGGGCTAGAGCCGCGGCTGCCGCCAGCCAGCCAGCGTGGCGCCCCATCACCTCGATGATAAAGACCCGGGTCGAGCTGGTGTGGGCCGACTCGACATCGAGGCTCGCCTCGCGCACCACCGTGGCAATAAACTTAGCCGCCGAGCCGAAGCCGGGGCAGGCGTCGGTCAAGGGCAAGTCGTTATCGATCGTCTTCGGTACCCCAACGGCGGTGATCGGATAGTCCATCACCTCGCCCATGCGGGCGACCTTCAAGGCGGTGTCCATCGAGCCGCCGCCACCGTTGTAGAAAAAGTAGCCGATATCGTGCGCCTGGAAGACCTCGACAAGGCGCTCGTACTGGACCCGATCCTTCTCCGGGTCCCCTAAGTCGAAGCGGCACGAGCCGAAGGCACCGCCGGGGGTGTGGCGGAGAGCGGCGAGGGTCAGCGGATCCTCCTCGTCGAGGTCGAAAATCTCCTCTTCGAGGACGCCGAGGATGCCGTTGCGGGCGGCAAAGCAGGTACCGAAGTGTGCAGGGTGGGCGCGTACCGCCTCGATCACCCCCCAGGCGCTGGCGTTGATGACCGCGGAGACCCCCCCCGACTGGGCGTAGAGTGCATTTTTAGGCATGGCGCTCTCTCGTTCTTATCGTGCTGTTTTGGGGCGCTCCGAAAAACCCCGCTTCTGACTTGCTAACCTGTTGAAAGGAGTGGTCGTGACTGGACTCTTTCGAAGATCCCTTGTTGTCGTGTCGCGAGCAGTGCAGCTGCATCGCTGTGCTCTGTTTGGCCGCCGGTGTGAGCGGTGCCGGCCGCGCCGATAACAGACTACCCCACGGATCCATAAGCTTAACGCCCGGTTCTGTCGAGCGCGAGTTTGCTAGACTGGCACGCGAACAAGTTGCTCACAATAATAGCCAGGAGGAAGCCGCGTATGTACATCGGCACAACGCTGACCAACTACATTATCGAGACGCAACGCACCCTGCCCGAGGCGACCGGCGAGTTCACCGGCCTGCTCAACGACGTCTCCGTTGCCTGTAAGCGGATCTCTGACCTGGTCAACAAGGGTGATCTGATTGGTATGCTTGGCTCGGCCGACTCGGAGAACGTGCAGGGCGAGACGCAAAAAAAGCTCGATATCGTCAGCAACGATATCTTTATCGAGGCGCTGGCCCATAACGGCCACATTGCCGCACTGGTCACCGAGGAGATGGAAGAGGTCTACCACCTTCCTCCTAACGCCCCGCGTGGCCGCTACTTGATCTTGGCCGATCCGCTCGATGGCTCCTCGAATATCGACGTGAACATCTCGGTCGGCACCATCTTCTCCATCCTGCGTGCCCCCGAGGGGGTAGGTGAACCGCGTACCGAGGATTTCCTCAAACCGGGTACCGAACAGATCGCCGCCGGCTACTGCCTCTACGGCCCCTCAACCACCATGGTCTTTGCTACACGTGGTCACGGTGTGCAGATGTTTACTCTGAATAAGGACTTTGGTGAGTTTGTGTTGACTCGCAAAGATGTCCAGATTCCTGCCGATACGGCTGAGTTTGCCATCAACGCCTCGAACAGCCGCTTCTGGGAGCCACCGGTGAAGCGCTATATCGACGAGTGCTTGGCGGGCAAGAAGGGGCCGCTGGGCAAGGACTACAACATGCGCTGGGTCGCCTCGATGGTCGCCGAAGTCCACCGCATCCTGACCCGCGGCGGCATCTTCATGTACCCGGTCGATGAGCGGATCAAGAGCAAGGGACAGGCCGGGCGCCTGCGTTTGATGTACGAGGCCAACCCGATGAGCCTCATCGTCGAGCAGGCCGGCGGCTTGAGCTCGACCGGGCGCGAGCGGATCCTGGACATTGCACCCGAGGAGATCCACCAGCGCGCCGGCGTCATTCTCGGCTCTAAAAACGAGGTCGAGCGGGTGGTGCAGTACCACCGCGAGGGGTAACCGCCGTCGACTCAGTCACGCAACTGCCGCAAAAGCGCATCGGTGTAGAGTGCAGTGATGTCTTGGGCGGCTGTGACCGTGGCCGCCGCTTGCTCACCGAGCTCGCGGCGGGCCTGCGGGTCGCGGAAGAGTTCGATCAGCGCTTGCTGCAGGTCGGTCTCATCAAGGAAGCGCTGCGCGCCGCCGGCGGCGCGCAGCCGCTCGGCCTCTTCGGCAAAGTTCTCCATGTGCGGGCCGAAGAGGATCGGGCGGCCGAGGCGGGCCGGTTCGACGAGGTTCTGGCCGCCGCGCTCGATCAGTGAGCCGCCGATGATCACCACCTCGGCAGCGGCCATCAGCATCTCCAGTTCGCCGAGCGTATCGGCGATGTAGATCTCAGCATCGCTGTGGGTCTCGCCAGCCGAACGTAGAGCGACCTGAAAACCGGCCCGGCGCAAGACGTCGCGAATCCCCGGGCCTCGTTCCGGGTGGCGTGGAACGATCACCAGCAGCTTCGGCACTTGTCGCTCGCTGCGGGCCTTGGCCCAGGCTTGGGCGATGCGCAGCTCTTCATCGTCGTGGGTCGAGGCGGCGACGATCGTCGCGCGACCGTCTAGATCGAGAGGCTCGATCGGCAACTGATCCGGATCGGGGGGCGCCAGTTTGAGGCTGCCGAGGGTGCGGATGTGGGCCGGGTCGACGCCGAGTTTGCTGAAGCGCTTGGCATCTTCGGTGCTGCGTGCTAGGACGACATCGACGCGGGCCAGGGCGGAGCGCTGTAGCTGTCGGGCGAGGGCTGGGGCGTTGAGCGAGCGCGACGAGAGTCGAGCGTTGGCCAGGATGAGTGGGACTCGGTGGTGCTTGCTCAGATAGTAGAGATTGGGCCAGATCTCGGTCTCGAGAATGACCCCGAGGCGAGGGCGATGTGTGCGCAAAAAGCGCTTCACGGCTCCTGGCCAGTCGAGTGGCTGATAGACGTGCTGCACCGTTGTGGGCAGTTTGCGGACTGCGGTCTCAGCGCCGGTGGCCGTCGCGGTGGTGAGCAGGATGGGCAGATCGGGGCGCTGACGCTGCAGCGCACGGATCAGCGGGGCGGCCGTGCGCACCTCACCGACCGAGGCGCAGTGGAGCCACACCGGGCGCTCGAACTGCGGGGTTCGGTAGTAGCCAAGGCGCTCGCGCAGCATCCGGGTGCCGCCACGGCGCTGCGAAGTGCGCAGCAGCCAGAGGATGACCGCCGGTGAGAGGGCGTAGAGCAGTGCAGTGTAGAGGGTTCGTAGCATAGTGATCTTTTAGTCGGTCGCCTAGTAGCGTCGAGGGGTCTCGGGTGGGCGGCTCTTAAAGCGCTTGTGCGCCCAAAAGTATTGCTCCGGTTGTGCTCTGACCCAGTGCTCGATCAGGGCGTTGACGCGTGCTGTGGCGGCTTCGAGATCCTCGCCAGCAGCCGGGAAGGGCTCCAGCGGGGGCTCGAAGATGAGCTGATAGCGCCCATCGGGCAGTCGCTTGGGGTAGTACGGTAACACCAGACAGCCGGTGCGTTCAGCCAGGCGGGCTCCAGCCGGGGTGGTGGCCGCAGCAATCCCGAAAAAGGGGGCAAAGAGACCGCCCCGCCGCGGGCTGATGTTCTGATCGGGAGCGTACCAGATCGTCTCGCCGTGGTTCAGGGCGCGCAGCATTGCCCGCATATCGCGGTTCGAAATCACGCCGGCGATACGTCGGCGACGGGCGCGGCGGACCACGGTGGCGATCAGCGGGTTACGGTCTTCGCGATAGAGGGCCTTGAAGTCGATCAGCTGATTGAGCATCGCCCCGCTGATCTCGAGCCCAATCATGTGGGCCGAGAGCAGCAGGACGCCGCGCCCCTCCTCTTGTGCCGCCACCTGCGCCGCCTGGAGATGTTCGCGCCCGATGATCTCGTAGAGCGAGGCGATCTCCTGCTCAGTCGCCCACCAAGCGGTCGCGATCTCGAAAACTCCGAGGCCCAAGTGGCGGAATGTTTCACGCGCTAAAGCGGTGCGCTCACGCGGTGTCAGCTGCGGATAACAGAGCTCAAGGTTGCGCAGCGTGGTTGCCCGCGGCTCCCGGGCCAGGTGCCAGCCGACCGCACCCAAAGCGGTGCCGAGCGCCGACCGGCCGCGCCGTGGCAGCAGCAGCACGCTGAGGCGCAGAACGGCAAGCAGCAGCCACGTTCCCCAGTAGCGCGGATGAAAGAAGGCTGCCCGCAACAGCCGGTCGTCGGCGGGCGTCGCGCGCCCGCCGGTTTGCCGGGTGTTGTGCTCGGTTGGCTGCGGTTGGGTCACGGCTAGAGGACGAGCGCCTGCTGCGTGGCCGGCTGCGTAGCCTGTTGCGCCCCGCGCAGCGGCGGCAGACTGGTCTCAAAGAGGCTTTCGCACGTCCAGGCGTGCTGTCCGGTGCGGGTGATGAGCAGTGCCTCCATGACCGGTGGGGTGCCCACGATCATAAAGAGGCGACCGCCGATCACCAGCGAGCCGTGGAAGCCGCGATGCAGGCTCGGCAGCGAGCCGGTGACCGCGATCACATCATAGCGCTGGCCATCGCGCCAGCCGGTGACAGCGTCGCCCTCCAGGACGTCGATGCGCGCCTCACTGCGGGCTGTGCGCAAGTTTTCGAGTGCTTGTGCGCGCAGTTCCGGGTCGATCTCGATGCTGGTGACTGAGCCGCAGAGCTGCGCCAGGCAGGCGGTGACGAAGCCGCTGCCGGTGCCGATCTCGAGGGCCCGTTCCCCGGGTTGTGGAGCGAGCGCTTGCAACATCCGCCCCTCCAAGCGTGGCTCCATCATCGCCTCACCATTGCCTATAGGGAGCTGTAGGTCGCTGTAGGCGAGTCGGCGCAATCGCTCGGGGACGAAGTGCTCGCGCGGGATCTGCTCGAAGACGGCAAGGGTGCGTGGATCGAGCACGAGCCAGGTGCGCAGTTGACTCTGCACCATGTTGTCACGAGCGAGGCTGTTGTCACCAGCGGGGCTTACACGGGTGGAGTCGATCACCGTATCACCGTTTAGCATGTTGTTCCTCTCTCCTCCTGGCCCACTGTGCCCAAGCGGTGCTGCGCAGTGGTTCAGTCCGATCTATTGTTTTATGCGCCGTTCCGCGCACCGGCAATCGTAGGGGGTTGGCGGGGCGGCGGCAACTGGTGCTTGCGCTAACGGCCGTAGACTGCTATAAAATGCGCCTTTTCCGGCTGGCGGCCGGAGTCTACGGTATTGAGGAGCGTAACCATGTCCAAGGTCTGCCAGGTGACCGGCAAGCGTCCGGCTACGGGGAACAACGTCTCCCACGCCAACAACAAGACGCGTCGCCGTTTTCTGCCAAATCTACACTACCATCGCTACTGGGTGGAGAGCGAAAACCGCTGGGTGCGCTTGCGGCTGTCGACCCAGGGGATGCGACTGATCGATAAGCGCGGGATTGATACAGTGCTCGCCGAGATGCGGGCGCGTGGGGAGAGAGTCTAATGGCGGGTAAGAGCGGACGCGAGAAGATCAAGCTGGTGTCGAGTGCCGGCACTGGGCACTTCTATACGACCGATAAGAACAAGCGCAACACCCCGCATAAGCTTGAGTTCAAAAAGTACGACCCGGTCGTGCGCAAGCACGTCGTCTATCGCGAATCGAAACTCAAGTAACTGCGTCTGCGCCTAGCTGAGTCGCTGACACTCGGCCGTGCCGGAGCTGCCCGAGGTGGAGACGACCCGCCGCGGGCTGGAGCCGTTCGTACGCGGTCGTTTTCTGTGTGGGGCGAACGTCTATCAGCCGCAACTGCGCTACCCGGTCCCCGCCGACTTACACGAGCGGGTTGCCGGGAGGTGCGTCATTGCGTTGCGCCGTCGCGGCAAGTACCTGATCTTTGAGCTCTCCGACGCGGCCTGGGTAACCGTCCACTTGGGCATGTCCGGGTCGCTGCGCTTGCTCGATCCTGCCTGTCCGCCCGCCCGCCACGATCATATCGACCTGTTGATAGGCCAAGGTGCCGTGGAGGCGCCCGCTGTGCAGCCAGTATGGCGGGTGCTGCGGTTGCACGACCCGCGACGGTTCGGTTCTTTGCTCGCTGGTGAGGGCGTGGCCGAGGAGCACCGGCTGCTGCGTGAACTCGGTGTCGAGCCTCTCAGTGAGGCCTTCACCGGCGACTACCTCTACCGTTGTGCCCGAGCGCGGCGGATCTCCGTCAAGGCGCTGCTGATGGATGCGCGTGTGGTGGTCGGTATCGGCAATATCTACGCCAACGAGGCGCTCTATCGTGCCGGTATTCGTCCCGATCGGTCAGCCTCGCGGATCTCCGCAGCGCGGTATCGGCGTTTGGTCGCGGCGGTGCGCTCCGTTCTTGAGGCCGCTTTGGCTGTCGGCGGCACAACGCTGCGTGATTTTATCGACAGCAGTGGGCGGCGCGGCTACTTCACTCCGCAGCTGGCCGTTTACGGCGGCGGTACGTGCCCGGCCTGCGGGCGGGCGCTGACTGCCGTGCGGATTGCCCAGCGCAGCACCTGGTTTTGTCGCGCGTGTCAGCGCTAGCCGGGCCCGGCTCACTGCAATCAAAACGCTACACGCGGCAGACGCGCTCTTTCAGCGCCGCGGCAACGGTTGGGTGGACAAAGCGGCTGACATCGCCGCCGAGTGCGGCAACCTCCCGGACGAGGCTCGATGAGATAAAGGCGTACTGCTCAGAGGGGGTCAAAAAGACCGTTTCAACCTCGGCGCGCAGCTGTCGGTTCATGCTGGCAAGTTGGAATTCGTACTCGAAGTCGGAGACGGCACGGAGGCCGCGGACGATCACCTGAGCACCGTGGTAATCGACGAAGTCGACGAGCAGGGTAGAGAAGGCTTCGACTTCGACGTTAGCGGCACCGTTGAGTGCAGCGCGGGCTAGTTGCAAGCGTTCTTCGAGGGAGAACGCTGGCCGCTTATTGGGGCTGGGGTTGGCGGCGACCCCGACGATTAGACGCTCGAAGAGGCGGGCGCCGCGCTGAATCAGATCGGTATGGCCGTGGGTGATCGGATCAAAAGTCCCCGGATAGACAGCGATCATGGGCGCTCCTAGTGGCTGGTTGATGGTGCGGTGGGGGAGTGTTCAGGGTGTCTCTTTGCGGCGGACTGGGGTCTCTTCACCCGCAACATGGCAAGCACGCAGTAAAGCCAATCGACTCTGCCCGATGTGGGCCTGGCGCAAAAGCTCGGTCTGCGTAGGCGGTCGCACCTCTTCCTCTTCGCTATCGCCGTGCTCTAGATAGATCGTTGCCCCAGGGGCAAGCCAATGGCCCTGGCACAGGGCCTCGAGGGTAGGGGCTAGCAAGCCGCTGCGGTACGGTGGGTCTAAGAAGACGATATCGAAACGACGCTCCGCTCGGCCGCTTAGAAAGCGCAGTGCATCCGCGATCTGCACCGCGGCCGGCGCCTCAAGCTGCGCGATCCAGCGCTGTAGCGCTCCGGCGATGCGTGCATCGCGTTCGATAAAGAGGGTTCGGTGCGCCCCGCGCGAGAGCGCTTCCAGGCCCAGTATGCCGGTGCCGGCGAAGAGATCGAGGCAGTGGGCTTGCGGCAAGACCGGGGCAAGCCAGTTAAACAGAGTCTCGCGCGTTCGATCAGTGCTCGGGCGCAGCCCGGCTGCCGCCGGGACCGGAAGGCGCCGACCGCGCCAGCGCCCGCCCACGATGCGTATCCCTACTGCTTTTCGCCGACTCACGCCCCAGCCATACCTTTGGCAAACTTTAATGACAGCAGACAGTAATGACAGCAGACGGCCACGCGGTGCCCCTGCGCACGGTCAGATGTTAGTATCAATTGCCTTAGCGGGCAATGTGCTTCCATCTCCGCCCTGAAAGGGCGGCGCTTTTCGCGTAATTTGATAAAACGCAGACTTCAGGACGGAACAGCCGATGAGCGACGAGCAGAGTACCGGGCAACGCCGCGGCCTGATGGGCAGGTTGCGCAACAGCCTAAAACGCACCCGCAGTGGCCTGACCGATGGACTGGCCGGGGTCTTTTCTGGGCGTAGGCGTCTCGACGATGAGATGCTTGAGGAGTTGGAGGCGCGTCTGCTCTCGGCCGATGTCGGCATTGAGGCGACCGAGACGGTGCTCAACGGTTTGCTGGAGCGCTTCGGTCGCGCCGAGATCAAGGACGGGAGTAGCGTCTTCGAGGGGCTGCAGGAGGAGATTGCTAAGGTCCTTGAACCGGTCGCCCAGCCGCTGCGGATCGATGCCGCAAAGCGCCCCTTCGTCATCCTTACCGTCGGTGTGAATGGTGCTGGCAAGACGACGACGATCGGTAAGCTCGCCTCTCGCCTGCAGCAGGAGGGGCGCTCGGTGATGTTGGCCGCTGGTGACACCTTCCGCGCCGCGGCCGTCGAGCAACTGAAGCAGTGGGGCGAGCAGATCGATTGCCCGGTGATCGCCCAGTCGACCGGAGCCGACTCGGCCTCCGTCGTTTACGACGCCTACGAGGCTGCGCGCGCGCGCGGGGTCGATGTCTTGATCGCCGATACCGCCGGGCGGCTTCATACTCAGGCCAATCTGATGGAGGAGCTGCGCAAGATTCGCCGGGTGCTGGCGCGCCAGGATACCGCCTCGCCCCACGAGACCCTGTTAGTGCTCGATGGCGGCAACGGCCAAAACGCCCTGGCGCAAGCTGAAAAGTTTGGCGAGGCGGTGCAGGTCAGCGGACTGGTGGTGACCAAGCTCGACGGTACCGCCCGTGGTGGGGTGTTGTTGGCGCTTGCACAACGGCTGCGTGTGCCGGTGCGCTATATCGGGGTCGGTGAAGGAGTCGAGGATCTGCGCCCATTCGACGCTAAGGAGTTTGCGGCCGCATTGGCTACTGAATGATCCACTTCGAGCGTGTGAGCAAGCGGTATCGGGGCGGGCGCAGCGGTCTGCACGGGCTCTCGCTGCTCATCGGCGAGGGCGAGTTGGTCTTCATCACTGGTCACTCTGGAGCGGGTAAGAGTACGCTGTTGCGCCTGATCCCGCGCCTTGAGCGTTTGAGTGGGGGGCGGTTGATGGTCGCCGGGGTCGATATCGCGCAGCTGCCGAAGCGCCGTGTGCCGTTGCTGCGTCAGCGTATCGGGGTGACCTTCCAAGACCACCGTCTGCTGCGTGATCGAACCGTGCTCGATAACGTCGCGCTGCCGCTGGTGATCAGTGGGGTGCCGTATCGCGAGCGGCTGCGCCGGGTGCGGGCCGCGCTCGATAAGGTCGGGTTGCTGGATAAAGAGCGGGCCTATCCGCCGACGCTCTCCGGCGGGGAGCAGCAGCGGGTCGGGATCGCGCGCGCTGTGGTCAATCGGCCGCCGGTGCTGCTCGCCGATGAGCCGACCGGCAATCTCGATCCGCAGCTCTCGGCCGAGATCATGCAGCTCTTTGCCTCTTTTCAGGAGGTCGGTACCACGGTTCTGATCGCTACCCACGACCATCGCCTCGCGGCGACCTTCGGGCGACGGATGGTCGAGCTGCGCCACGGCGAGCTGGCTGCCGACTACCCTGCCCAGGAGGGGATCTGAGGTGGCCCGGCGCCCGGCACGTGGGGCGACTCCGCGCCGTGTTCAGCGTAGCCGCGGCGAACGGCGCCAGGAGCGTGCGCTGCTGCAGCGCTGGCGCCGTGGCAGTGAGAAGACGCGTTCTAGTACCCCCCTTTCGCCACCGCTGCTCTACGGGGTGCGCCATCTTCAGGCGGCTCGGACTGCACTCGGACGCCTCGCTAGCAGCCTCGTGCACAGCGTATTGACGGTGGCCGTGGTCGGGATTGCGCTGGCGCTGCCGGCGGCCCTCTGGGTGGCACTGGAGAATATCGAGCGGGTGACCGGTGGCTGGCAGGAGGGGGCGCCGCAGATCTCGCTCTTTCTTGAGCGCGATCTATCGGATGGTGCGGTGATGAACCTAGCGGCGCAGCTGCGACAGCGCACCGAAGTGGCGGAGGTGCGCGTCATTACCCCGGAGGAAGCGCTTGCTGAACTGCAGGCCGAGACCGAGATGCAGCAGGCTTTGGCGCTCCTCGATGAGAATCCGCTGCCGCCGGTGGTGGTGCTAACGGTGGCCGCGCAGTTGGAGCCGACGGCGGTGGCGCGTCTCGCCGAGGGACTGGCCGGACAAGCGCAAGTGGCGCAAATGCGCCTCGATCAGGAGTGGGTGGAGCGCCTGCACGCGCTGATGACCCTCGTCGAGCGGGCGCTGCTGGCGATCGCCTTGTTGTTGGCGGTGGCTGTTGTTTTGGTGGTTGGCAATACCATCCGGTTGACGGTCGAAAGCCGCCGCGAGGAGATCGAGATCATCAAGCTGATCGGTGGTAGCAACGGCTTCGTGCGCCGCCCCTTTCTTTACGAGGGGTTGGTCTACGGGCTGTTGGGCGGGACGGGTGCGTGGATGCTGATCGAAGTGGGGCGCTGGAGCCTACAGACGCCGGTGCAGCAGTTGGCCGCGAGTTACGGGACGAGCCATACGCTGACCGGGCTCGGTTTTGAGAACACCGTGTGGCTGCTGCTCGGCGCAGCACTCTTCGGCCTGCTGGGGGCGTGGATTGCCGTGGCCCGTCACATCGCCGCGATTGAACCGGCCTGAGTGGATTGGGTCAAACAGAGTAGCCCGATTGGATTGGGTTTTGATCACAGGACCCTTGAAAAGATGTCGCACGGCCTCCATATTCCTTCGTTGAATGGCGGATCTCTTAAGAGCACCGCGTTTGGGCGCCACAATCGGTTGTGATTTAGGGAGGGGTAGAGTGATGAGTACGGCACTAATGAGCATGGAGCACACCCGGTTGCCGCTGCCGACGAGCAGCGAGGAGGCGTATATCCAGGCGGTGAGCCAAATCCCGGTGCTCGGTGCCGCTGAGGAGCACGAGCTGGCTAGACGTTTCCACGACGAGGGTGATGTCGAGGCAGCGCGGCAACTGGTCGTCTCGCACCTGCGTTTCGTCGTCCATATCGCCCGCGGCTATCGCGGCTACGGACTGGCGCTCGGCGATCTGATCCAGGAGGGGAATATCGGCCTGATGAAGGCGGTCAAACGCTTTGATCCCGGCGTCGGGGTGCGCTTGGTCTCGTTTGCCGTGCACTGGATCCGTGCCGAGATCCACGAGTTTATCCTGCGCAATTGGCGGATCGTTAAGGTGGCGACGACCAAGGCGCAGCGTAAGCTTTTCTTTAATCTGCGCGGCGCTAAAAAGCGTCTCGGCTGGCTATCGCGGGCCGAGGTCGAGGCGGTCGCCGACGATCTCGGTGTACGCCCGGAGACTGTTCTGGAGATGGAGTCGCGCCTCTCCGGTCAGGACATCGGCTTCGACCCCCTGAGCAGCGACGATGAGGACGACGAGGGGCTGCGGGCGCCATCGGCCTACCTGGAAGATCGGCGTTTCGATCCGGCCGCTGTGATCGAGAGCGAAGATTGGGAGCGTCACCAGGGCGGGGCGCTGCATCAGGCGCTGGATCAGCTCGATGAGCGCAGTCGGGAGATTCTCCACGGGCGCTGGTTGGCCGAGGAGCGCCAGACCCTGCAGCAGCTCGCCGATCGCTACGGGGTCTCGGCAGAGCGAATCCGCCAGCTTGAGAACAACGCCCTCGGTAAGCTGCGGCGAGCCGTGGCGGCGCCCTCTTCGTAACTGACGTTTGCCTTGTAGCATGAGTTTCGCGCAGTCGTCGGGGGATCTCATGAGCGCTCTGCTCCAGCGGCTTGCGCAGCTCATGCCGCGCCTCAGGTGTGCCCCCGGTATTGCGGCGATCCGCCCTGCGCTCTTTAGCGGTGGCGCCCTCCTGACTCTGCTGCTACTCGGCGCGCTGCTCAGCGGCTGTGAGCAGGAGCAGGGTGAGCCCGCCCCGGCATCGCCGCGCCCCGTAAAGACGCTGATCTTGGACGACCCTACGGCCCTCGTCGAACGCCGCTTTACTGGCCGCACCGAGGCTGCACAGCGGGCGTGGGTCGCCTTCCGGGTCGGTGGTGAGATCGTCGAATTGACTGCCGATATCGGCGATCGGGTCGAGGCTGGAGCGCTGTTAGGACGCCTCGATCCGCGCGACTTCCGCCACGAAGTGGCTGAGCTCGACTCGACGCTGGAGGCGGCGACGGCCCGACGGGCACACGCCCGCGCCGAGTATCGGCGGGCGGCCGAGTTGTTCGCCGATGGGGCCATCTCGCACTCTGAATACGACCGTACGGCTCGCCAGCGCGAGGAGGCCGAGGCCGATGTCACGGCGCTGCGCGCCCGTCTTGCCCACGCCCGCGATCGACTCGCCGATACCGAACTGCGTGCCCCCTTCGCCGGGGCGATCGCCGCGCGCCGCTTCGAACCGGAAGAGGCGGTTCAGCCCCAAGAGCCGGTCTTCTTGCTCGAGAACTTAGAGCGTCTGGAGGTCGAGGTCGGCCTCCCCGAAGAGCTGATCGGTTACCGCGAGCAGATCGAGCAGATCGTGGTGCGCATCCCCGCCCTCGACGGTGCAAAGTTCCCGGGTGAGTTGCAGCGGGTCGCTACCGGTCTCCTGCCGGAGCGTCAAACCTATCCGGTGCGCATCGCGATCCAAGGGGGCGATGAGGGCGATGAGCGCCTGCTGCCGGGCATGACCGCCGAGGTCATCTTCGGTGCCGATCTGCACCAGGCAACGGATCGGTTTCGCCTGCCGCCGGCTGCACTCTTCGAATACGACGGTGCGCCGCACGTCTGGCTGCGCGATCCGGAAGAGGGGCGGGTCGCTCGCCAGCGGGTTGAGGTGATCGCCTTCGATCGCGATCGGGTCGTCGTCGGCGGCGGTCTTGAAGCGGGAGATGAGGTGGTCGTCGCCGGTGTCGCCCACCTGCGCCCCGATCAACCGACGCGCCGGTTGCCCGCGGAGGGGCCGTGAACCTCGGCGCTTGGAGTCTAGCGCGGGCGCGATTGATCGTCTTTGCCGTAGTCCTGCTGGCGCTGGCTGGCGTCTGGGCCTACGGCGAGCTGGGCAAGCTCGAAGATCCCGATTTCACCATCCACACCGCCTTAGTCCAGGTCGAGTACCCCGGTGCCCGCGCCGCGCGGATCGAAGAGGAAGTCACCGAGGTTCTTGAGCGCCACATCCAGCAGCTCACCGAGATCGATTCGATCGAATCGATCAGCCGCAACGGTGAGGCGGTGATCTACGTCCACGTGCAAGAGCGTTACACCGGGGAGCGGCTGCGGCAGATCTGGGATGAGCTGCATAAGAAGGTCCAGCGTGCTGCCGCCGAACTCCCCGATGGGGTGCGCGGCCCCTTGGTCGATGACGACTACGGCGATGTCTTCGGCCTGCTCTTTGCGGTGACTGGCGAGGGCTACAGTCAGCGGGAGATCGATGACTACGCCGATGAGTTGCGCCGTGAGCTGCTGCGGGTACCCGGGGTGGCGCGCAGCGAACTCTTCGGCCGACAAGGCGAGCGGATCTTTATCGAGATCAGCAGCGAGCGACTCGCCGCGCTCGGGCTGCATCCGGGCCAGATCGTCCAAACCCTGCAGCGACAGAACGTCATCGCCCCGGGGGGCGCGGTCGATCTCGGCGAGCAGCGTATCGGTCTCTTCGTCAGCGGGGTCTTCGATACGGTCGAAGATGTACGAGCCGTTGTGCTGCGCAATCCGCAGACCGATGAGCGCATCTATCTGCGTGATATCGCGAACGTCCACCGCGGCTATGCCGATCCGCCGCAGCGCCTGCTCCGGTTTAACGGTGAGCCGGGCATCGCCTTGGGCATCGTGCCCGATCCAGGGGCCAACGTCGCCGAGTTGGGGGAGCGGATTGAACGGCGCCTGAGTGAGCTGGCGAGCGCACGCCCGGTCGGCATCGAAGTGCAGATCATCAACGACCAGCCGGCGACGGTCGCTGCAGCGGTGCGTGAATTTAGCACCAATCTGGCGACTGCCGTAGCGATTGTCGTCGTCGTACTGCTGGTTGCCCTCGGCTGGCGGACTGGCTTGATCGTCGGCAGCAGTGTGCCGCTGACGATCATCAGCACCTTTTTGGTGATGTACTTTCTCGGTATCGACCTGCACCGGGTCTCGCTCGGGGCGTTGATCGTCGTCCTCGGCATGCTGGTCGATAACGCGATCGTCGTTGC
The DNA here is from genome assembly GCF_016583625.1 of Halorhodospira abdelmalekii. Classification (GTDB taxonomy): domain Bacteria; phylum Pseudomonadota; class Gammaproteobacteria; order Nitrococcales; family Halorhodospiraceae; genus Halorhodospira; species Halorhodospira abdelmalekii. Next base: position 46,380 of record NZ_NRRN01000010.1, read on the forward strand.
CGAGTTGATGCTGACGCGCATCCAGCGTGGTATTGAGCGTGCCCGCGCCGCCCGTGAGGCCGTCGCCGAGACGGCCGGGCCGTTGCTGATCGGCACCCTGATCGCCGCTCTGGCCTTCTCGCCGATCAGCATGACACCGACGGCGGTCGGTGAGTTTACCCGCTCGCTCTTTTGGGTCGTCGCCATCGCCCTGGCGCTAAGTTGGCTGCTCGCCATCACTCTGACGACGGTTCTCGCCTATCGCTACCTGCCAGCACCAGCACCAACACCAACGGCGGGTGCGCAGGCCGGAGGCACGCAGGCAGGGGGGCGGAACCCGCACGATACGCCGCTGCATCGACTCTATCGACGCGGGCTCGAGGTGTTGCTGCGTCATCGCTGGAAGACGCTCGCAGCGACCGGGCTCATGCTGATCGCTGCGGTGGCCGCCTTTACCCTGGTGCCGCGGATCTTCTTCCCGCCGGCCGATCGAGCGCAGTTGCTCATCGACCACTGGCGCAGTGAGGGGACGCGCATCGAGAGTGTGGCCAGCGAGGTGGCCGAGATCGAGGCGTATCTGACGGCACACGATGAGGTGCGCCGGTTCACGAGCTTTATCGGTGAGGGGGCGCCGCGTTTCTACTTGCCGATGATCCCAGAGCTGCCCAATCCGGCCTACGCGCAGCTGCTCGTCGAGACCGTGCCCGGGAGTGACCTGGAGGCGGTGATGGCCGATATCGACGCCTGGCTCGATGGCCGCTTCCCCGATGCCGAGCCGCGCGTTCGGCCGATGGCGCTCGGTGATCCAGTCCGCTACCCGCTCGAGCTGCGCCTCTCTGGGGTGTCTGACCATGAAACGCTGCGGGACGTAGCCGAGCAGGTGCGCACTTGGGTCGATGCCGACCCGGATACTGTGCGGGCACGCCACAGCTGGCGACAGCGGGTGCTCACGCTCGATGTCGCAGTCGATCAGGAGCGTGCGCGGGCGGCCGGACTCTCGAGTGCGGAGATCGCTGAGACGCTGGAGATGGCCTACGCCGATGGCCCGATCGGGGTGTTGCGCGATGGCGATCGCCAACTGCCGATCCATTGGCGGTTGCCCGAGGAGGCGCGGGGTGACTTATCGCGCATCGAGACGTTGCAGATTTGGCCCCGCGATGGCGAGAGCTCGCCGGTGCCGCTGCGCCAGGTCGCCGAGCTCGAGCCGGTTTGGGCCGAGGCGGCGATTTGGCGGCGTGATCGGGTGCCGACGGTCACGATTCAGGCCGATATCGCGCCCGACGCGACCGCCGAGGGGGTGGTGGGGCGTCTCGATCGACAGTTGGCCGACCTGGAACTGCCGGCCGGGTTGGAGTGGGAGTGGGGCGGCGAGTACGAGGCCTCGTGGGAGGCGCGCGGCAGTGTGTTGGCGCAGGTGCCGCTGGTCTTAGCGGCTATCGCGTTGCTCCTGGTCGCGCAGCTTAATAGTGTGCGCAACGCCGCTATAGTGGCCCTCACGGTGCCGCTGGCGCTGATTGGGGTGGTGATTGGGTTGCTCGCCTTCCAGCAGCCCTTCGGTTTTATCGCGCTGCTCGGGGCGATGAGCCTGGCCGGGATGTTGATTCGCAATGCGTTGGTGCTCGTCGATCAGATCCGCTTGCTCCTCAGTGAGGGGGTGGCAGAGTGGCAGGCGGTGATCGAGGCCTGTGTCGGCCGGCTGCGGCCGGTGTTGCTGACTGCGTTGACGACCATTCTCGGGATGTTGCCGCTGGCGCTCTCGGGGCCTTTCTGGGCGCCGATGGCGATTGCGGTGATGAGTGGGCTGGCCTTCGGGACGGTGCTGATTCTCGGCGTGGTGCCGACCCTCTACGTCCTCTTCCATCGTATCGTTGAGCCCGCCGAGCCTGAACCGCCGGCGGGGCCGTCCTCGGGAGCCCCCGCGGGCGCGTCGTGAGGGGCAGCGGGTTAGCGCTCATTCGCCGCAGCGGTGCTCACCGCGAAGCGCTCGATGATCAGCTCGAGCAGGGCGCGGGCGAGCTCCGGCTTCGGCTGTTGCGGTAGGCTCACGGCGCCGTCGGCCCACAACACCTCAAGGCTGTTATCGGTGCGATCGAAGCCGATACCGGGGCCGACGCGGTTGGCGGCGATCATGTCGAGCTGCTTATCGACGAGCTTGCGCCGGGCGTGGGTGATGACCTCATCGGTCTCGGCAGCGAAGCCGACGACGAAGGGACGGGATTGACGAGCGGCGACGTCGCGTAAGATATCGGGGGTGCGCTCCAGTGCCAAAGACCACTCCGCCTGTGCCTTTTTGATCTTTTGGTGTGCCTCTTCAGCCGGGCGGTAGTCGCAGACCGCCGCCGTGCCGATAAAGAGCTCTGCCTCATCGAGGCGTGCCAGGACGGCCGTATGCATCTCCTCGGCGCGTTCGACGTCGTGGCGCTCCACCCCGGGCGGAGTCGGCAGGGCGCAGGGGCCGGCGATTAGGACGACGCGGGCACCGGCGGCATGGGCTGCCGCAGCGACCGCAAAGCCCATGCGCCCGGAGCTGCGATTGGTCAGATAGCGCACCGGGTCGAGCGGCTCACGGGTCGGGCCAGCAGTGATCAGCACACTCTTACCGGCGAGTGGGGCGTGCGGAAAAGGGGTGATCGGCGGCATGGGTGCCGCTGCGTAAGCCTCTGGTAGCATCGCTGCGTGAGCCTCCGGTAGCGCCGCTGCCGCTGCCGCTGCCGCTGGCGCTGGTGTTGCCGCTGCTGCCAACAGCCAGGCCACCAACTGCTCCGGCTCAACCAGCCGACCGGCGCCGATCTCGCCACACGCTTGCTCCCCCTGCGCCGGCCCCCAAATCGTCACCCCGCGGCGCTGCAATACGCCGATGTTCTCCTGCGTGGCCGCCGCCTCCCACATGGCGACATTCATGGCCGGAGCAATGGCCAGCGGGGCGCGTGTCGCCAGCGCGACGGCGCTCGGTAAGTCGTCGGCCCGACCGTGGGCAAGACGAGCGATAAAGTCGGCGCTCGCCGGCGCGACCACCACCCACTGGGCCCAGCGTGCCAACTCGATATGGCCCATTGCCGCCTCGGCTTCCGGGTCGAGCAGATCGGTATGGACCCGCTCGCCGGAGAGGGCCTGGAAGGTCAGCGGGGTGATAAAGCGCTGCGCCCCGGCCGTCATCGCCACTTGCACGCAACAGCCGTGACGGCGCAGCAGCCGCACCAGTTCGGCGGCCTTATAGGCGGCAATGCCGCCGGTAACGATCAGCAGTACCCGCAGCTCCGCGGCGGCTTCGCCCACGCCGGTCGCGCCCGTATCACTCGCACTCGTCATATCGATCCTCGTCTACTGCGTTTAAGCGTCCGCTCATCGCCCGCTCATTGCCCGGTTCTCACCCAGTATGTCCGCCACCGCCACCCATCCGCACCGCCGATCCGATTGCAGTGCCTTAGCCTTCCAGCTCGTTCAACTTGTAATTCTAACCCGGTGCGATTACTTTGAGCGGCTAAGGAGCGTGACCGACAGTAACCAAGGAGGGTGATCCGATGTCGATCCGTGATTGGCCCGCGGCCGAGCGTCCGCGGGAGCGTCTGTTGGAAGCCGGCCCGAGTGCCCTGACCGACGCCGAGCTGCTCGCTATCTTCCTGCGCACCGGCTGTCGCGGCCTCTCGGCCGTCGATTTGGCGCGTGAGCTCTTAACCGCCTACGGCGGCCTGCGGGGGCTGCTGGAAGCCGATCGGACGAGCTTTTCAGCCCACCGCGGGCTCGGTCCGGCGAAGTACGCTCAGCTGCAGGCCGTGCTTGAGATGGGGCGTCGTCACCTGTGGGCGACCCTCAGCCGCGGCCCGTCGCTTACCAGCCCGGCCGAGACGCGCCACTACCTGGCTGCTCAACTGCGCCACGAGCCGCACGAAGTCTTCGCCTGCCTCTTTCTCGACAATCGCCACCGCGTTATTCGCTTTGCCGAGCTCTTTCGCGGCACCATCGACGGCGCTACCGTCTACCCGCGTGAAGTCGTCCGCCAAGCCCTCGCCCACAACGCCGCAGCCTTGATTATCGCCCACAACCACCCCTCTGGGGTCGCTGAACCGAGCCGTGCCGACGAGACGCTAACCCATCGTCTACGCGACGCCCTCAGCTTAGTCGATATCCGGCTGCTCGATCACTTTATTGTCGGTGACGGGGAGCCGGTCTCGCTGGCCGAGCGTGGGTTGCTGTAATCGAGGGCGAGGGGCTGCGCAAGGGCAGTGGAGCGGGTCGTTACCGGCCGCTGCCGCTGCCCTTGATCAACGTGCCGACCCCACGATCGGTGAAGAGCTCAAGCAGCACCGCGTGCGGCACCCGGCCGTCGATGATGTGGGCGGCCCGCACGCCGCCGGCAACGGCCTCCAGGGCGCAGCGAATCTTTGGCAGCATGCCGCCAGCGATGGTGCCGGCGGCGATCAGGCCTTCGACGTCGCGCGGGGTCAATCCGGTGAGCAGGTTGCCGCCCTGATCGAGTACCCCGGGGGTGTTGGTCAGCAGCAGAAGCTTCTCAGCGCTGAGGACTTCGGCCATCTTGCCGGCGACCAGATCGGCGTTAATGTTGTACGAGGTGCCCTCATCGTCGACGCCGATGGGGGCGATGACCGGGATGAGCTCGCCCGACTCGAGAAGCTCGACGACCGCTGGATTGATACCGGCGACCTCGCCGACGTGGCCAATATCGATGATCTCGGGGACTTGGTTCTCTGGGCCGGGCTGCTCGATGGCCAGTTTACGGGCTCGAATCAGCCCGCCGTCTTTGCCGGTGAGGCCGACCGCCCGGCCGCCCTGGGCGTTGAGTAGATTGACGATCTCTTTGTTGACCAGGCCGCCTAGCACCATCTCGACGACATCCATGGTCTCGGCATCGGTCACCCGCATCCCTTGCACAAACTCGGTCTCTTTGCCGATGCGTGATAGCAGTTTGCCGATCTGAGGGCCGCCGCCGTGGACGACGACGACGCGAAAGCCAACCAGGCGCATCAAGACGATATCGCGGGCAAAGGCGACCTTCAGCGCCTCATCGACCATGGCGTTGCCGCCAAACTTCACCACGATGGTCCGCCCGCGAAAGCGCCGGATATAGGGCAGCGCCTCAATCAGGACGCGGGCGGTCAGCTCGGGCGAAGTGTTCGGGTCAGTAGCATGAATGGAGGGCACGATCGACAACCTGTTGTTGTGTTCTGTTGGGTATCTCGGAAAACTGCCAAAAAATCGCGCTCTTGGACAGCCAAGCGCTTGCTCGGCTGTTCAGACAATGCGCCGCCCTCCCTATGCAGGGATGGTCAAGCCGGGCCGTACGGCGCCGAACAGGGCCTCGAACTCGCTGCGGATGCGGGCTAAGGCCGCCTCGTCGTCGGCTTCAAAACGGACCACAAGCACTGGGGTGGTGTTCGAGGCGCGGACCAGCCCCCAGCCGTCGGGCCACTCGACGCGGATGCCGTCGATGGTATGCAGGGTGGCATCGGTAAAACGGCGTTGGCCCTCGCTGACTAGGGCGCTGATCAGCTCGGTCTGCTCGCCCTCTTGGACCTCAACCTTGAGCTCCGGCGTCGAGACGCCCTCGGGGAGCTCGGCGAAGATCTCCGCACTGCTGCGCCCATCGGCGGCGACGATCTCGATCAGTCGGGCAGCGGTGTAGAGGCCGTCGTCGAAGCCGTACCAGCGCTCGACAAAGAAGGTGTGGCCGCTCATCTCGCCGGCCAGCGGCGCACCACTGGCACGTAGGGTCGCCTTGATCAGCGAGTGGCCGGTGCGCGACATCTGCGGGATGCCGCCGGCGGCCTCAATCACCCGGGCTAAGTGGATGCTGCACTTGACGTCGAAGACGACCGCCTCGCCGGGGCGGCGGCTGAGGACATCTTGGGCGTAGAGCATCAATTGACGATCGGGCCAGATGATCTTGCCGGTTGAGTCGATGACACCGAGGCGATCGCCGTCGCCGTCGAAGGCCAGCCCGAGGTCGGCGCCGCTCGCCACCACGCGTTCGATCAAGGTCTCGAGATTGTGGGGCTCAGCGGGGTCGGGGTGGTGGTTAGGGAAGTCACCATCGACCTCACAAAAGAGCGCTTCGACCTCACAGCCGAGCTCTTGGAAGAGGCGGGGGGCGATGGCCCCGGCGACCCCATTGCCGGCATCGAGAACGATCTTGAGGCGCCGCTGCGGGCGGATATCGCTGCAAATACGTTCGATGTAGCGCTCGACGATGTCGGTACGCAGTTCGGTGCGGCCCTCGCCCTCGTGCAGCCGGCCGTCGCGAATCCGCTCATAGAGCGCGGTGACAGCCACACCCGAGAGGGTGTCGCCAGCGATCATCACCTTCATGCCGTTGTAGTCGGGCGGATTGTGGCTGCCGGTGATGGCCACGCCGGAGCCGGTCTGCAGCTCGTGGGTGGCGAAGTACATGACCGGGGTCGGCGCTTGGCCGATGTCGATGACGTCACAGCCGCTGGCGTTCATCCCGGAGGCGAGCGCTGTGGCCAAATCGGGGCTGGAGTGGCGGCCGTCGCGACCGATGACCAGCGTGGTCACGCCGCGATCACGCGCCTCACTCGCGACCGCCCGGCCGATCCAGTGGGCGATATCGGCGCTCAGGGTGGTGCCGACGACGCCACGGATATCGTAGGCACGGAAGATCGACGCAGGGACTTCATTTGCACTCACGAGAACCTCCGCTCTTAGGGGCCGCAACCGTTACCGGTTGATATCCATTGTTAGTCTGAACCGCCAGGCTTGATCGTCTGCCTGGGTGGTCAATCGGAATCGTCAGGGCCGATTATTAGGGCCGATCGCCGGCGTTGATCAGCTAGTGTTGACCGCTGTGTCCGAAACCGCCGCTGCCACGCTCTGTGGCCGTCGAAAAGGCCTCGACGTAGGTCAGTTCGACCTGTACCACGGGTTGTACGAGCAGCTGCGCGATCCGTTCACCCGGGCTTACGACGTAGGGCGCTTCACCGTCGTTAGCGAGGATAACACCGATCTCGCCGTGGTAGTCGGAGTCGATCACGCCGATCCCCTGTGCCACCCGCAGGCCGTGCTTGAGCGAGAGCCCGGAGCGCGAGGCGACGATGGCGACCCAGTTCGGATCACCGATGTCGATCGCCAACCCAGTCGGGAAGAGCGCGCGCTGACCCGGCTCGAGGGTGTGTGGCGCCTCTATGCAGGCGCGCAGATCGAGCGCCGCTGAGCCGTCTGTGGCGTAGCTCGGGAGCGGAATTTGATCTCCGAGTAGCGGGTTGACGATGCGCGTCTCAATGGTGCGTTTGCGATGTGTGCTCATTGGGTGTCCAAAACCGCATGAGTAGGCGGTGCCGAGTCGGCCCCGTATTGCCGTCGATAGGTGCGGATGGCCGCTAGGGTCTCTTTGTCCTCGGGGCGTTCGGCTAGGTAGGCGGCGATATGGTCGAGGGAGATGATGGCAATCACGGGCGCTCCGGTCGCCTCTTCGACCTCGGCGACCGCCGAGACGTCGCCGCTGCCGCGCTCCATGCGATCGAGGGCAATTGCGATCGCGGCAACATGGCCACCGGCGGCGCAGATTCGATTGGCCGCCGCCCGGATCGAGCCGCCGGATGAGATGACATCGTCGATGATGACCGTGCGCCGGCCGGCGAGGGGGGCTCCGACGATCTCGCCGCCCTCGCCGTGATCCTTCGCCTCCTTACGGTCGAAGGCGTAGGCAAGGTCGCGGTTGCTGATCTCGGCGGTTGCCATACTCAGCGCCGTAGCCAGCGGAATCCCTTTGTAGGCGGGGCCAAAGACGAGATCGAAGTCGATGTGCGCGCGGGCAAGGGCCTCGGCGTAGCAGCGACCGAGGCGACTCAGGGCCACGCCGCTGTTAAAGAGACCACTGTTGAAGAAGTAGGGGCTGATGCGCCCCGACTTCAGTGTGAATTGACCGAAGCTTAGGACGCCGCGTTCGCGGGCGAAGTGGATAAAGTCTTCTTGATAGTCGTGCATAGGGCTCTGGTTCAGGGGGTTAACCGGTATTGCGCATGCCGGCGGCGATGCCATTAATTACGATTTGTAGGGCGCGCCGTAGTGCCTCGTCATCACTGCTGCGGGCCCGGCGCAGCAGCTCGACTTGCAGCAGGTTGAGCGGGTCGACGTAGGGGTTGCGCACCTCGACAGCGCGGCGAACCACCGGGAAGTCGGCTAGCGGCGCCTCGTGTCCGGTGACGGTCAGCACCGCGGCCCGTGTCCGCTGGAAGCGTGCACGCAACTCGGCCCCGATCTCGCGGTACTGCTCGGGTACCAGGGTCTGCTCATAGAGAAGCGTTACGCTGGGCTCGCCCTTCGCCAGCACCATCTCGACCATGTCGAGCAGGGCCTCAAAGAAGGGCCAATTTTGGAACATCTCCTGCAGCTCGCTGGCCAACCCCTCGGCGATTGCCTCCTCAAGGGCTTCGCCGACCCCGAGCCACGCCGGTAGCATCAGGCGGGTCTGAGTCCAGGCGAAGACCCAGGGAATGGCGCGCAGGCTATCGACGGTCATCGCATCGGGCGTGCGCTTCGCCGGCCGGCTACCGATCGTCAGCTGGGCGATCTCCTCGATCGGGGTGGCCGTGCGGAAGTACTCGATAAACTCGGGGCGCTCTTTGACCGTGTCACGGTAAGCGGCCATGGCGCAGGCATCGAGCCGGTCCATGATCTCGCGCCAGCGTGGCGGCGGCGGCTCCGGCGGCTGCAGGCTGGCCTCCAGTACGGCGGTGGTGTAGAGCTCAAGGTTGCGCAGCGCGATGCCCGGAAGACCGAATTTCGCCTGGATGACCTCGCCTTGCTCGGTGACGCGCAGGGTGCCGTCGACCGAGCCGGGGGGTTGGGCCAGGATGGCCGAGTGGGTCGGGCCGCCACCACGGCCGATGCTACCGCCGCGTCCGTGGAAGAGGGTCAGATCGACGCGCTGTTGGCGCGCCAACGCAACCAAACGCTCCTGCGCCTGAAAGAGCGTCCAGACCGAAGTCAGGTGGCCGGCGTCCTTCGTCGAGTCGGAGTAGCCGATCATGATCTCTTGGCGCCCGGCGATCCGCTCACGGTACCAGCTGCTCTCAAAGAGGACGGCCATCGTCTGATCGGCCGCTGCGAGGGTGTCCCGGGTCTCAAAGAGCGGTACGACCCTGGGGGGGTGCGTCAGCCCGCACGCCCTGAGCAGCAGCTCGACGGCGAGGATGTCCGAGGGGACGGAGGCGTGCGAGATGATATAGGCGCCGACCGACTCCGGACCGATCTCCTCTAGGGTGTAGAGGGTATTAAGAACCTCGCGGACCTCGCTCTCGGGCTCAAAACCGTGCGGGATCAGCGGACGTGGACTGGCCAGCTCAGCAAAGAGCCACTGCTGCCGGGTCGCTTCGTCCCACTCGGCATAGCCGCCGAGGCCGAGTGCACGGGTGATGGCATCGAGGGTTTCGGTGTGCCGGTCGGCGTGCTGACGGATATCGATCGGCAGCAGCGTCAAGCCGAAGCAGCTGACCCGACGGATGGTGTCGAGCAGCTCGCCCTCGGCGACGATCCCCGCCCCGACGCGCTGCAGCGAGTAGTAGCAGCAGAGCAACGGCTGTCTCAGCTCCTCGATATCGGTCAGGATCTCCCCTTCGGGGACGCGTCCGCCCTGGAGTTTGGCCTCGGCCCAGCGCTGGGTTTGGCGCAGTCGCGCGCGCAGCCGCTTGAGCACCACCCGGTAGGGCTCCCACGCCTCACCGCCGACCTCGGCGCGCAGATCGTCGTCGCAGATCTGTACCGTCAACGCCGAGATCAGTTGCTGGATATCGCGTTCGTAGAGGTGCGCGGCCATCCACCGGGCTAGCAGCGCCACATCCCTTGTGACCCGGTGGGTGACGTTGGGGTTGCCGTCACGATCCCCGCCCATCCAGGTCGCGAAGGTGACCGGCGCACAATCGAGTGGCAGCGGGCGGTGGGTGTGTTCCCGCAGCGCTTGATCGAGATTGCGCAGATAGCGCGGTACCGCGTTCCAGAGCGTCTGCTCGACGACCGCCAGCCCCCAGCGCGCCTCGTCCTGCGGGGTCGGGCGGCGGCGGCGAATCTCGTCGGTATGCCAGGCTGCGGTGATCTCGCGTTTGAGGGTGCGGCGGGTCTCGTTGACCTCGGTCGGAGTCTGTCCGTAGCGGTCGCGATCATCGAGCAGCGCCGCGATGCGGTTGTATTTTTGCAGCATGGTGCGCCGCTGCACCTCGGTCGGGTGAGCGGTAAGCACCAGATTGATATCGAGGTTGCAGACGGTGGCGTGCAGCTGCTCGGGTTCGAGCTGGGTCGCTAGGCGCGGGATCGCCTCAGCTAAGGAGCCAAAAAGCGCGGCGGCCTCGGGATCCCGCGCCCACTCGCGGCTGCGGCGGACGCGGTGGTGCTGCTCGGCAATGTTGGCCAGATTGAGAAACTGCGAGAAGGCGCGGGCTACCGGGGCAACCTGCTCCGGAGGCAGCTCGGCGAGCGAACGTTCGAGCTCTTCGGCAGCATCCTCGCTGCCCGCTCGTGCCGCTTTAGCCAACCCGCGCACCCGTTCGACCGTATCGAACAGCGCCTGCCCACCCTGTTCTCGCAAGGTCGCCCCGAGCAGATCGCCTAACTCGCGGATATCGTCACGCAGGGCGCTGTCGCTGCCACTGAGCTCTTCCATCGTTATGACTGCCCCGCTCGATCCGGGTGTCGCCCGGTTGTCCTAGTCGATCATCCTGTCGCTGCCGGTGCGTTTCTGCCACCTCAGCACCATCCGCCCTAGCTTCTTCAGTCGCTATCCCGACCTCAGCTCGCTAGTGCCGCTGCTATGCCTTTGCTCACTCCGGCAGCCCAAACTGCTCGACGCTGGCGAAGATATCGGTATCGGAGATGATCCCGATCGGCCGTCCTTGCGTATCAACGACCACCATGCGGCGGATGTTGTCCGAGCCCATGCGCTCGGCGCAGTCGAGCAACGAGGTGTCTTCGGCGACGGTGATCAAGGGGCGTGTCGCCGCCTCGGCGATGCGAACTTGGCTTGGCTGCTTGGTCGCCGAGACGACCCGGCTGATCACATCGCGCTGGGTCATGATCCCCCAGCCCTGCTCCTCGTCGTCCGCCGTCGGTTGCACCACCACCGAGGAGATGCGCCGTTCACGCATCAGGTGCATGGCATCCTCAACACTGGTATCGCCAGAGAGCGTAACCAGATTCGGGTTCATCAAGTCGGCGACCGTGTGCGGAACCCTGCCCGAGGCGATCATCTCCTCCAGCGGGGCGACGACGCGCCGCTGCTCGCGGGCTTGGCGCTCGGCCTCAATGGCCTCATCGCGCTCCCGGCGGATGCGCTCCAGGTCGATGGTGCCGCACATCTGATCGATGATGGCGTCGGCGAACTGACTGGTCTTGACTTCGGTTGCCCCCTCCAGGGAACGGGCGAAGTCGTAGGTCACAATGCCGGCGGCGACGACCTTCTCGTAAGCGGCAGCGATCAAGTCGGCCGCCTCACTCCAGCCGATGTGCTCGAGCAGCATCACACCAGAGAAGAGCAGGGAGCCGGGGTTGACCTTATCCTGATTGGCGTACTTCGGCGCCGTGCCGTGGGTGGCCTCGAAGACGGCGACGTTATCCGACATATTGGCGCCCGGGGCGATGCCGACCCCGCCGACCTCGGCAGCGATGGCATCCGAGAGATAATCGCCGTTGAGGTTCATGGTGGCGATGACATCGAACTCGGTCGGCCGCAGCAGCATCAGCTGGAACATGATGTCAGCGATGCGATCCTTGATCACCACCTTGCCCTCGGGGCGTTTGCCGCCGTAGGTGGCGTAGAGCTCCTCCTCGGTGATCGTCTGATCAGCGAACTCCTCGCGGGCGATCTCGTAGCCCCAAGTGCGGAAGGCGCCCTCGGTGAACTTCATGATGTTGCCCTTGTGCACCAGGGTGACGCTCTCGCGATCGTGCTCGATGGCGTACTCGATCGCCTTGCGCACTAAGCGCTTGGTGCCGAAGGGGCTGATCGGCTTGACGCCGATGCCGGCCTCATCGAAGAAGCTCTCCCCCATCTCCTCGCGCAGGAAGCGGGCGATCTTTTGGTTCTCGGCGCTGCCCGACTGGTACTCAATGCCGGCGTAGACATCCTCGGTATTCTCGCGAAAGATGACGACGTCGACCTCTTCGGGACGCTTGAGCGGCGAGGGGACGCCGGCGTAGTGGCGCACCGGGCGGACGCAGGCGTAGAGATCGAGCTCTTGGCGCAGCGAGACGTTCAGCGAGCGGAAACCGCCGCCGACCGGCGTAGTTAACGGCCCCTTGATCGAGATCAGTAGATCCTTCAGGGCGGCCTTGGTCTCATCCGGGAAGTAGTTGCCATCGAACAGCCCGGCGGCCTTCTCTCCCATAAAGAGTTCGGCCCAGTGGATCTTGCGCCGGCCACCGTAGGCGCGTTCTACCGCTTGGTCCCAGATGCGCATGCAGGCGCGGTTGATATCGGGCCCGATGCCGTCGCCCTCGACGAAGCCGATGATCGGATGATCCGGCACTTGCAGTCGGCCGTCACTGCCAACGGTGATCTTTTCTCCACCTTCAGGGTAGTGAATGTGCTGGGGCATGGCTCCTCCCGCTGGTTTGAGTCGGTGGCGCATGGCCCGGTGAGGCTTTTGGCCAAGGGTCCCGGCGCCCGCTAAAGGCGTACATTCTCGACTAGCGCCGCGACGGGATCAAGAATGTTTCTTTGAGACTGCCATAAGCGTGATCGACCTAGGCGAAAAGTCTCGCCTTATGGACCCCCGTCCATTGGCCGGGGCGGCTGCCGACAGCGGCTGATGATTGCACGGCGCTCCGGCGGTCGACTCGGCGATTGACTCAGCCATCGACTCGTCTATCGACCGGACGATCGGGGTGGGCGTAGCGCAGCAACAGCAAGGCGAGCACGATCGCCGGCAGACCGGCCGAGGCGCTGACGATGAAAAACCAGACCCAGCCGACGTGTTCGGCGAGCATCCCGGTAAAGCCGCCGAAAAACTGCCCAGGCAGGGTCATAAGCGAGCTGAACAGGGCGTACTGCGTTGCCGTGTAGGCGGTGTTGGTTAGGCTGGAGAGGTAGGCGATAAAGACCGCGATCGCCATGCCACCGCTAAGATTATCGGCGACGATGGCGGCGATTAGGCCGTAGGTCTCGGGGCCGAGCAGGGCGAGCCAAGAGAAGGTCAGATTGGTGACCGGGGCGAGGACGGCGGTGGCAACGAGCAGTGGGGCGATGCCAAAGCGGCTCACCAGCACCCCGCCGAGTGCAGCCCCGAGCAGCGTCATGGCCAAGCCGAAGGCAGCGGCGATGTTGGCGATCTCCTCCTTGGTGAAACCGAGATCGAGATAGAAGGGGTTGGCCATCACGCCCATGACGATATCGCTGACTCGGAAGGTGGCGATGAAGAGCAGGATCAGGGCGGCGACCGGCAGGCCGAAGCGCTTAAAGAAATCGGCGAAGGGGCAGACGACGGCACCGATCAGCCACGCCGTGAGGCGCTGGCGCACGCCGCGGCTTGTGGTGCGCGCCAAATAGTCGACGACACGCTGCTCCAGGCGGTGGGTATCGCGGCTGACCTCGACCTCGGGTTCGCGCACGATCAAGGTCGTCGCCAGGCCAACTCCCATCAATACCGCCATGACCGCATAAGCGAGCGTCCAGTCGCCCCAGGCAGCCAGATGCAGGGCGCCAGCCCCGGCCGCAAGCAATGCCACGCGATAGCCGAAGACGTAAGTGGCAGCCATCGCCGCTTGGCGGTGCCGCGCTACGGCCTCGACGCGATAGGCGTCGATCGCCACATCTTGAGTGGCCGAGCCGAAGGCGGCCAGCACCGCCCAGACGGCGACCAGCCAGAGGTGTTCGGTCGGATCGGTCAGCGCGATGCCGGCCAGTGACAGGGCGACGGTGCCCTGTGCCAACAGCATCCACGAACGGCGACGCCCGAGCAGGGGGCCGAGCAGCGGCAGGGTCAAGCGATCGACGAAGGGGGCCCAGACGACCTTGATGCTGTGGGCGATGCCGACCCAGCTGAGAAAGCCGATCGCCGTTAAGCCGATGCCGAGATCGCGCAGCCATGCGGTAAAGGTGCCGCCGACCAGCAGCAGCGGCAGCCCCGCCGAAAAACCGAGAAAAAGCATCCCGATGACACGCGGGTGGAGATAGACGCGCAGGCCGGCGTAGGGGTCAGGCTTTGCGTCCGTCGGCGCGCCGCCCGTCGGAGTCGATGCTACACGGCGGTCGCTCGCGCTACTCTGCGGCGATGAGTTGGGGGCGGAATCGCGATCTTTGAGCTCTTTGGGCATTGGATCTGGGGGTGCGGGTTGCCTGTGCGTCGGTTGAAGGTTCCGGGGTGATGGCTGTGGCTGTGACCAGCCTGTAACTGTGACTTTGGCAGCGGCTGCGTTTGAGTTTAATTCGGCTTGGCCTGACGGCGCTGTTCCAGCCAGCGCCATATAGTGCCATCGGGACGCTCCTCACCGGTGACCAGGAAGCGTAACGTATTGTGGTGGTAGAGGGTCCACTCGAGTTGATGGCGCGCCTCTGGGGTGCCGCACAGCAGCAGGCGGTCGCCTTTATCAAGGGCGACCTGTAGATCGGGCAGCGGTACGACGGCCTCGGGGCGGACGAGCATCAACACGACGGCGTTGATCGGTTGGCCGGGGTGGTGGGGGTGGTCGAGCACGTGGGCGAGTGTCACCGTGCGTCCCTCCTGATGGAGTTCTTGCAGCGCCGGGGTGCCCTCGGTGCTGGTTTCGAGCGTCCAAATCTCCGGTACTAAGCCGCCGCTGACTTCGCGGATACGGCGTGCTAGCTGTGCCTGCCAACTGCGGTCGAAGCCGCGCGCCATGCGTAGGAATTCGGGGAGCAGCGGGGCGGTAATCAAGCTGAGCATGCGCGTGGCGATGATATAGCTCGGCTCGACCGGCAACTCCATCTGGGCGGCTTTAAACAACGAGCGGTGGGCCATTTGATTTTCACGCGCGGCCAGATAGATCTGCGGGGCGATGTCGCGCGCCGTCATCACGATCGACAAGTTATCGGCATCATCGTCGGTGCCGGCCAAGAGAGCCGCGGCGTACTCGATGCCGGCTTCGCGCAGGGTCGCTGCCTCGGTGCCTTTGCCTTCAATCGCCTCAGGCGGTGCGGCGGCGCGCTGCGGGGCCTGCTCAATGATCGTGTAAGGGACCTCAATCTTATCGAGCCGGCGGCAGACCGCCTTGCCAAAGCGCCCATAACCGCAGATCAGCCAGCGCCCGGAAGGGGGGGGCGCTGGGTCGAACAGCGGGGTGTTCGGCATGCCCGAGAGCCATTCGTAGATGCGGTGCATCTCGGGCTTGCGGATGGCTAGGGCGAGGCGATCGGCGAACGACTCGAAGGGGTTGACGACGTAGTCGGTGCCGAAGGAGATCATGTTATCGGCGCTCGATTGGTGCTCGGCGCGACAGATCACCCGCAATTGCGGCCGCAGCAGTTTGACCGTAATGGCAATCTGCAGATTAGTGTGGTCGTCGTTGGTGACTGCTAACACCCCTTCGCAGAGTGGGTGGTCGAGGCCAGCGGCGCGCAGGTTCTCGGTGCGGTTGGCGTCGGCTTGCCAACCGGGGACGAAGCGGCGCAAATCGCGCGTCCAGAGCTCGGCAATGGGTTGCTCCTGGATGTCGAGTACGGTCGCCTCCCAGCCGCGCTCGGTCAGCGAGCGCACCAACATGCTGCCGGTGTCGCCGCAGCCGCAGACGATCCAAAACGGGTCGGCGAGGCGGCGTACACGGCGACGAAAGCGCCCGGCCTCGACCGTGCGCCGGAAGACCGGGTCCTGGATCAGGCCGATCAAAGTGACGATGGAGTAGGCCCAGGCCAGTACCGGCAGGTAGATCGCCGGCATGTAGCCGAAACGCTGGGCGTAGTTGAACTCGTAGGGGTACTCGCCAAAGCCAATGGTTGGGGCTGTATAGGTCAAAAAGTAGAGCGCATCGATGAAGTTCATGCGCCAGCGCTCGCCATCGGCGTGCTCGCCCGGGATGGCGATAAGGATGACGATGCCCACCGCATAGCTGCCAATCAGCAGTAGGATCGGCATGCGCATGCGGCGCAGTACCATGTAGAAGGCGGCGTTGCCGACGTTGGGTTGCGACTCGCTCATCATCAGCGGTGGATCTTGACCGTCTCAATGATCAGTAGGGTAACGGAGACGACATTAGCGACCAGGGCGCCGCCGGCGAGCGAGACGATGCTGGCCATGGTCATCTCGGTCAGCCCGGTGCCGGTGCCGTAGACGGCAACCCCCCAGACCACGGCGGCGGCGATCAGCTGTAGGTCGGCGACCAGGCTGGCGGCAAGAAGAATCGCCCCGATTTGTGTGCGTTCGCCAAATTTTAGCGCTGTTGCGATCAAATTAACGACAATTGCCGCGAAAAGTTCCCACGAAGCATGGTGTGCGGGGTTGTCGATATGGCCGTAGACGAAGCCGAAGTTGAGTGTCAGGGCGAGCAGGATAAAGAAGCCGAAGACAACCTTCTCAAGATTCATAGAGCCTCCGCCAAAAAACCCCTGGCCGTGGCCGGGAGAGGAATGGCGCTTGCGCAAAACGTACCATCCGGGGCCACCATGCTGAGACAGTAGCCGCGCATGCGGTGTGGGGCGCCGCGTGACTTGGCCTCGGTCTAGCGGCGCGTACAGGGGCTCCCGTGGCTGGGGGTGAAAGCGCACGAGAGCTCTGCCATAATGTGACGACTCGCGGCGATGAAGGCAACCGCCATTTGAAATGTCGGCGTTGTGCGCCTGTCGGCCCCGTCTGTTGCCTACGGCCCGGAAGGGTTGAGGGAGGGGGCGCGGCGGGGTCGCTTTTCCTGGTGCAGGCGCTGTAACGGCGGTGTGGGGGCGCGCTATGAGCCGAATGATTCGGGCTACAACGATTTGCAGGCTGCTCGGCCTTGCGCTGGTCGCTGGGTTGCTGGCTGCCTGCATGCCGCCTGCACCGCCGGATCAGCCGCGGCGGCTCGTTGACCCGGGTGAATTCTATTGGGCGCAGCTCGAGTGCGTTGCCGGGGCGCAGTTGGCGGTCACGGCACCGGGTGGGGCTAATAACCTGAATGCCCTAAACGGATTTGATGAGATGGGGCAGTGGGGCGGAGCGGTGGCGATGCAGCAAGATTTTCGTACCACGACATCGGCCTACCGCGAGCGGCAGCAGCTTGAGGCCATGCAGCAGCAGTACGTCGAGGATTGTATCCGCACCCGCGGGTACGGCTGGTACATGGACCGTATGCGCAACCTTCATGATTGGCTGCAGTATATCCAGTGATGAGGGGGTGGTGAGCGACGTGCCGAGCGACGCGGGGGAGAGCGTGTGACGGTTTATCAGCCCGCTTTCCGCTACGGCGATTTGCGCGAGTTGGTCGCCGATTTCGAGTGTCGCGGCGAGCTGCGGCGTATCGCCTACCCTGTCGATCCCCACCTGGAGATGACCGAGGTCTGTGACCGGACGCTGCGCGCTGGCGGGCCGGCGCTGCTCTTTGAGTCCCCTAAGGGGTACTCGACACCGGTATTGGCCAATCTTTTCGGCACGCAGCGGCGGGTGGCGCTCGGGATGGGGGCCGAAGACGTCAGCGCCCTGCGTCAGATCGGTGAATTGCTTGCCTTTTTGCGTCAGCCTGAGCCGCCGCGCGGCATGCGCGATGCCTGGAACCAGCTGCCGGCCTTCCGCAAAGTGCTCGATATGGCGCCGCGCCGCGTCCGCCGGGCGCCGTGTCAGGCGTGCGTCCTCGAAGGGGCAGCGGTCGATCTGACGCAGTGGCCGATCCAGACGTGCTGGCCGGAGGATGTCGCGCCGCTGATTACCTGGGCGCTGGTGATCACCCGCGGCCCGGAGAAGGAGCGGCAGAATCTCGGCATCTATCGTCAGCAGGTGCTCGGTCCCAACCGGGTCATCATGCGGTGGCTGGCACACCGCGGCGGCGCGCTCGACTACGCCGACTGGCAGCGACACCACCCGGGCGAGCCCTTTCCGGTGGCGGTGGCGCTCGGGGCCGATCCGGCTACGTTGTTGGCAGCGGTGACGCCGATTCCCGATACGCTCTCTGAGTACGCCTTTGCCGGTCTGTTGCGCGGGACTAAGAGCGCGGTCGTCGATGGCCTCGGGGTGCCGCTGCAGGTGCCGGCGAGTGCCGAGATCGTCCTCGAGGGTCACATCCACCCGGGGGATGTCGCTGCCGAGGGGCCCTTTGCTGATCACACTGGCTACTATAACGAGGTCGAGCACTTCCCGGTGTTGACCATCGATCGCATCACCCACCGCCGTGACCCGATCTACCACTCGACCTACACCGGACGACCGCCCGATGAGCCGGCGGTACTCGGCGCCGCACTCAACGAAGTCTTCGTGCCGATCTTGTGTAAGCAGTTTCCGGAGATCGTCGATTTCTACCTGCCGCCCGAGGGGTGTTCCTATCGGCTGGCGGTGGTGACTATTCGCAAGCAGTATCCTGGCCACGCTAAGCGGGTTATGCTCGGCGTCTGGTCGTTCCTACGCCAGTTTATGTACACCAAGTTGATTATCGTGACCGACGACGATGTCGATGCGCGCGATTGGCAATCGGTCATTTGGGCGGTAACCACTCGCTGTGACCCTTACCGAGATGCCACCTTTATCGAGCAGAGCCCGATCGACTACCTCGATTTCGCCTCGCCGGTCTCTGGGCTTGGCTCCAAACTCGGTCTTGACGCAACGAATAAGTGGCCGGGAGAGACGACACGGACGTGGGGTGTAGTGGCAACCATGGATGAGCGGACCAAGCGGCGGGTCGATGCCTACTGGGATCAGTTGGGGTTGGACGCTTGAGTGGGCGGGGGTTGACCGGTTAGGGCGGCACTTTTACGGGAGGTGATGATGCACGAGCATGAGGTGGTGTTGGCCGACGGCAGCCGATTCACCGTAGCCCCCGGCGAGACGGTGCTCGATGCTGCGTTGCGCCAAGGGTGGGCACTGCCCTACGGTTGCCGCGGTGGTTTTTGCGGTGGTTGCCAGCAGCGTATCCAAGAGGGGGAGGTCGCCTATCCGCAGGGTGAGCCGCCGGCGCTCGATCCGGCAGAACGTCTTCAGGGTGCCGCAATCCTCTGCCAAGCCGAGCCGCGTAGCCGTCTGCGTTTGGAGTGGGCGCCGCAGCCGGCGGCTGGGCCGCCAGCGCCGCGCTCGTTGAGTGCTCGGGTGGCGCAGATCGAAACCTTAGCCCCCGAGGTGCGCCGGATTTGGCTGGAGTTGCCGGCCGGTGAGCGCTTGCCCTTCCTAGCCGGTCAATATATCGAGGTCACCGGGCGTGACGGGCGTCGGCGCGCCTTCTCGCTGGCCAATCCGCCGCATGCCGATCAGCGCTTGGAGCTGCACATTCGGCGCGTTGCCGACGGGGCCTTTACCGATCATGTCTTTGAGCGGCTGCAAGTTGGTGAACGATGGCAGATTGAGGGGCCACATGGGCAGTTCTATCTGCGCGAGGATCGACAGCGACCGGTGCTTTTGGTGGCTGGTGGGACCGGGTTTGCGCCCTGTAAGAGCATCTTAGAGCAGGCCTTTGCCGCCGGTATCGAACGTCCGATCGAGCTCTACTGGGGAGCAGCGACGGCAGCTGGCCTCTATCTGGAGTCGTGGGTGCGGGCACAGCAGCGCAAGCAGGCGAATTTGCGCTATGTCCCGGTGGTTGTAGAGGTTGCGGCGGTGGCGCCGGAAAACAGCGAGGCCACCAGCGAGACGCGGCAGCGACCAGAGCGAGCTGGCCGTTCGGGCCAGGTGCATGAGGCGGTGCTGGTCGATCATCCGCGGCTGGAAGATTTCGATATCTACATCGCGGGGCCCCCGGCGATGATCGAGGCTGCCCGCGCCGCCTTTACGGCCCACGGCGCTGATAAACAGCGCCTATTTTACGATGCCTTTTATACGAGTCACACGCGACATGCGAGCGACCCGAGCCGGGAGCCATAGAAAGGGCCAAGACCGTGCATGAGCCGAACCTGGTGCAGCAGAAGAACCGCGATCGCAACCGCGCCTATCGCTGGGCGGTTGATCGTGCCTACCAAGAGGCAGCACTGCCGGGGGTCTCGCGTACCTTTGCGCTGACGATCCCGCAGTTACCGTTAGCCTTGCGCGATACGGTGACAAACGCCTATTTGCTGTGTCGGATCGCCGACACCCTTGAGGACCACTCTCACCTGGAGCCGGCCGGGAAACACGATCTCTTCGTCGGCCTGCAGGAGGTGCTGGAAGGTCAGCGTGACCCTGAGCGTTGGGCCGGTGAGGTGGTACGGGCGCTGGCCTGGGATACACCAGCGGCGGAGCGCGATCTCGTGCTGTCGTTGCCGCGCGTGGTCGCCGTAACGAACGGTCTGTCCGAGGCACATCAGGCCGCGGTCCTCCGCTGTGTTTCGATTATGGGTGGGGGCATGGCGCGCTTTCAGCGCCTTAAGTCGCCCGCAGGTTTGCCCGATCAGGCCAGTTTTGAGTCGTACTGTTACTACGTCGCCGGTGTAGTCGGTGAGATGTTGACCGAGCTCTTCGCGATCGAGGTCGAAGAGATTGGCGAGCGGCGTGACCAGATGATGGAACTCGGTCGACGCTTCGGCTTGGGGCTGCAGGCGACCAACGTCTTGAAAGATGTCTGGGACGATCGGGCGCGTGGTCTGTGCTGGCTACCGCGCGATCTCTTCGGCGAGGTCGGTTGTGAGCTGGAGCCGGAGGAGGAGTGGAGCAGTGATCCGGCTTTTCGCCAAGGTATGAGGCGGATGGTCGGGGTCGCGACCGAGTATATGGAGGCGGCGCGCTCCTACATTCTGCTTGTGCCACCGAGCCAGCCGGGGATTCGCCGCTTCTGTGCGTGGGCGGCGACGATGTCGTTGGCGACGCTGCGGCGCATCCACCGTAGGCCCGGCTTTCAGTCGGCCGAGCAGATCAAGATCACCCGCGGGCAGGTGCGGCGCTTGGCCGTATGGACGAGCTACGCCGCTGAGCGCGACGGCGCCATGCGCCTGGTTTTAGCATGGAGCGGTCGCGGGCTGCCGCGGCCACTGGTGCGTTCGTACGGTGACGAAAACTAAGGAGATGTAAATGGGCATCCTGCAGCAGAGCGTTGCGCTCGGCCCGCTAGCGCTTTCCATCGGTCAACTGTTGATTCTGGTGGCTATTGTCGTTGCCCTAGTGACCGGTGCTTTGGCGGGGCTGCGGCAGCAAGTCCGGGTGATCGATTACCTGCTGGCGCTGTTGACGGTCGGTCTGATCAGCGCGCGCGCGGCCTTTGTCGTTCGCTACTGGGGCAGTTTCGACGGGCCGCTGGCGATGATCGATATCCGCGATGGCGGCTTCGAGCCGATCGGTGCCCTGATTGGCGGCGCGTTCTACGTCGCCTGGCGTCTGTGGCGCTCGCCGCAAGTGCGTCGGCCGCTGGTGACCGCGATAGCAGCCGGTGGAATCACCTGGGGGCTCACTGCCGGGCCGATGACGATGATTGAGCAGCAATCACGGCCGTTGCCCGACGTCGAGATCAGCACACTGGAGGGTGAGCGGCTCGGGTTGGCGGAATTGGCCGCAGCGAAGGGACAGCCGCTGGTGGTCAACCTGTGGGCGACTTGGTGTCCGCACTGCATCCGTGAGATGCCGACGTTCGCGCAGTTGCAGCAAGAAGAGAGCGACGTCTCCTTCCTCTTCATCAACCAGGGTGAGGGGCCAGCTCAGGTGCGCCGTTTTCTCGAAGAGCGCAACCCCGGCCTTGAGAATATCTACCTCGATCCGCGCAATGCGGTCGGCAACGCTACGGGTTCACAGGCCTTGCCGACGACGCTCTTCTACAGTGCTGAAGGACAGCTGGTCCATACCCAGACCGGTGGCGCCTCTAGGGCTACGATCGAGCGCGGCCTGCAGCGACTGCGCAGCGACTGATTCGATCGCTAGAGCGCCGGCGGGGCGTGCCTCTGCCTATAATCTGTCGATAAAGGCAAACACGTCGTTGCCTGGGCGCCATCATCAGCTCATCAACGGTCGGTGTCGTCTGTGCCGTTGTTGCCAGCGTCGGCGTGCCGCTCAAGTCGCTGTACCCGCCGTGCCAGCTCGTCGAGCTGGGTGATGCGCACGGCGTTCCGGCGCCACTGCCGCAGCGGTTGGGTGGGCCCCGTAGAGGCGTGGGTCGATCCTGCCTCTCGGATCGATCCGGTGACTCCGGTCATTCCAAGCAGGGTCACGCCGTCGGCGATGGTAACGTGATCCGTGATGGCGCAGGCACCAGCGATGATGCAGTGGCGTCCAATGGTCACACTGCCGGCGACGGCGGCCGCACCGGCGATGATGGTGCCTTCGCCGATGCGGGCGTTGTGGCCGATGTGTACGTGATCATCGAGTTTGACGCCGTCCTCGATCACGGTCTCTTCCAGTGTGCCGCGGTCGACGGTGGCGTTGGCGCCGATCTCGACGTCATCGCCGATGCAGACCCCACCGATCTGTGGAATCTTCTCCCAGCCGCCCCCCTCAGCGGGCAAGAATCCGAAGCCGTCGGCGCCGATGACAACACCGGGGTGGATCAGTCCATTGGCACCGATCCGGCACCCCCAGCCGAGGTGGATCTGGGCGATCAACTCGGTTCCGGCGCCGACACTGGCGCGCTCGCCAATGACGCAGCCGGGGCCGATGATCGCCCCGTGGCCAATGGTCGCATTTGCGCCCACGACGGTGTGTGCACCGATGCACGCGCTGGCGTCCACTTCGGCGCTGGGGCTGATGACAGCGCTGGCAGCAATTCCCGGTTGAGGTTGCGGACGCGCGGGGGCTAAGAGGCGCACCAGGGTTACGAAGGCGCGGCGCGGCTGCTCGACGACAAGGGTCGGAAGGGTGGTTTCGGATTGGTGTTCGTGGGTGAGGACGACGGCCGCGGCCTGGGTCTCCTGCAGCTGTTTTCGATATCCGCCGCCAAGATAGAGGGTGATGTCGTTGCTGCGGGCGTTGCGCAGAGAGGCTACACCGCAAACCGTGCGCTGACCGTCGCCGGTAAGCTCGGCGTCGATCTGCCGGGCAAGTGCATCCAGGGTCCACTCGGGGGGGGCTGCGGGGTGGCCATCGGGGGTGGTCGAAGCGGAGCGGGACATAGGCGAAATCCTGGCTCTAGTGGGCCGCCAGAGGGCGGGCCGGTCTCTCGGGGTGTGCAGCCTCTGTGCGTAGTATCGCCGCTTGGGCGGAAGATTGAAAGTTGGTGCGAGCGTGCTCCGTCTGCTCTCCGTATGATGCGGCGGCAGTGCGCACGGTCATCGTTAAACGGTTGTCAAGGGCTGCCGTAGCCGATATAAGTAGGCAGGCCCTGAGCGCAAGGGGGGAAGTGCGGTGTTCGAGCATAGGATCCTGCGCACCGATGTCTCGGGTATGCCGTTAGAGTGGGTCGGCTACGAAGAGGCAGTGCGCTACTACTACTTGGAGCAGGTTGCATACGCTTGCGGTAGCACGCTTTACCAGATTCGCGGCGGTTACAACTCGGTCACCGGGCAGCGTTCGGTGTTGACGCTCAACTCGATTATCGCGACCGAGGGGGCTCGCCAAGCCCTGCTCAAAGGGCGCATCGGCTACGTGCCGCCGCTCAGCAACCCGACCCTGTTTCGCCGCGACGCCAACGTCTGCCTTTACTGCGGCAAACGCTTTCGCAACGCCGAGCTCTCACGCGACCACGTGACTCCGGTCAGCCGCGGTGGCTTCGATACCTGGAACAACGTCGTCACTGCCTGTAAACGCTGCAATAACCACAAGGGTGATCGCTCCCCGGAGCAGGCCGGTATGCAGCTCATCGCCGTCCCCTTCACGCCGACGCACGCCGAGTACGTCTATCTGCAAGGGCGGCGCATTCTGGCCGATCAGATGGAGTTTCTCAAGTCGCACTTCCCCCGCCGGAGCCCGTTGCGGGTACGGCTCCCGTGACCGCTACCGGCCCCGTCATCGAGCACGATAGTGCCAGGGATGGGGGATGACACGGTAGTGGCCGAGCCGGTTCATGCCTGCCGACGAGGCCGAACAACGCCGATCTTGGTGCAGGCGATTCAGTGACCGATCTCGGCGAGTAGGCGATCGATCTGCCGCTGCGCCTGCTGTTGGTACATGCCGCCAAACAGGTTGTAGTGATTGAGGACGTGGTAGAGCTGATAGAGCTCGCGACGCACCGCGTAGCCGTCGCTGCGTGGCCAGATCGCATCGTAGCCCTCATAGAAGGCTGTTGGGAAACCGCCGAAGAGCTCGCTCATCGCCAGGTCGGTCTCGCGATCACCGTAGTAAGTCGCCGGGTCGTAGATCGTCGGCTCGCCGCTGCGAGTAAAATCTGCGTTGCCGCCCCAAAGGTCGCCGTGGAGCAGAGAGGGGGTGGGGTGGTGGTCGCCGAGCAGCGCATCGAGATGGGCCGCAAGTTTTGCTCCGCGCTCGATCAAACGCCGCCCGGCGCCGCGCGCTTGGGCCAGATCGAGCTGATGCTCCAGGCGCTGCGTGCGAAAGAAGGCACTCCACGACGGCTGCCAGGTGTTCGGCTGCGGGGTCGAGCCGATGAAGTTGTCGGTGTGCCAGCCGTGCTCCGACGCGGTCACCGCGTGCAGGGCGGCGAGTTGCTCCCCGAGTTGCCGGTAGCCGGCTGGCCCCCCTCGTCCACCAAGTGGTAGATACTCGAGCACCAAAAAGGCGTGGGCGCCGTGCTGCCCGTGGGTGATCGGGCGAGGGATGCGGAGAGCTGTTGCGGCGGCCACAAGTTCGGTGAGCGCTTGCGCCTCGGTCGCAAAGAGGGCGGCGGCATCGCTGCGGTTGGTCTTAACGAAGAAACGCCGGTGCTCGTCTTCGAAGAGACGGGCCTGATGGATGCAGCCGCCGCCGGCGTCGCTGCTGCGTGCCGGACCGAAGGGGGTGCCGGTTGCCTCGCTGATTGCGGTTTCGAGGATGCGCTCAAGCGTCATGCGCAGCGGCCTCCTGCGGTATGGCTGGGTTGCCTCTCGGATTGGTTGGGCTGGCGTGGGTCGTTGTGAGCGCCTTCAAGCGACTCCACTCTGGGGCTGCAGCCCCTCACCGATGCTTGCAAAAACTGTCGGCGAAGACAAGTCGGATGAGAAGGCGGAGAGTGGGGTAGGAGGGGCAGTCAGGAGGCCGGGGC